>JBIKKE010000114.1:0-8026 GCA_044360575.1 Limnohabitans sp.
AGCCAGTCGCTGATTGCCCAGTACTCGAACTGTTTTGACTTCAGGACGCTGACCACCTCGTGTGCTGTATTTCAGGATTTTGAAGTCACGAGGACCCGCTTTGCGGTCCTCATCGATTTCTTTGGTTTTCTCAGGCTGAGGACGCCAGAGAATCAGCAACTTGCCAATGTGTTGAATAGGTGCTGCGTTGAGTTGTTCTGCCAGTTGAGCAAAGATGGCTTCGCGTTGGGCACGGTCGTCGCCTAGCACCCGGATCTTGATCAGCCCATGGGCGTTCAGGGCGGCTTCGGTTTCTTTGACGACGGCAGGGGTCAAACCGTCGCCTCCAATCATGACGACTGGGTCAAGGTGGTGGGCATCGGCGCGAAAAACTTTGCGCTCGGCAGGTGTGAGTTGTATTTGGGGCATACCCGTATTATCCCCGCAAGGACGCAGAAGAATGAAAGTCAAAACGAAAAGTAAAAAAGTCAATAAAGCGTGGTTGAACGACCACGTCAATGACACCTATGTGAAACTGGCACTCCGAGAGGGCTACCGCGCGCGCGCCGCTTACAAGTTGAAGGAAATTGACGAAACATTGGGCCTGATTCGTCCTGGGGATTTGGTTGTGGATTTGGGTTCTGCACCCGGAGCCTGGAGCCAGTACCTGCGACGCAGACTTTCACCTGACGGGGCCGCTGTGGGTGCACTGAACGGCTGCATCATTGCCTTGGACCTCTTGCCCATGGCGCCGGTCGAGGGCGTTCAATTCATTCAGGGTGATTTCCGAGAAAACGAAGTGGCTACTTTGTTGGAGGCTGCCTTGCAAGGACGTCAGGCCGATGTGGTGGTATCTGACATGGCCCCCAACCTTTCGGGCATTGAGTCTTCCGATGCTGCCCGCATTCAACATTTGATTGAGTTAGCGGTTGAGTTTTCCCAAAATCACCTGAAACCTCAAGGCGCGTTGGTGGTCAAGGTGTTTCACGGCAGTGGCTACAGCCAGATTGTGAAGATGTTCAAAGAGACCTTTAAGGTCGTCAAACCCATCAAGCCCAAGGCTTCCCGGGACAAGTCCTCGGAGACTTTCTTGGTCGGTATGGGCCTGCTTGATACAAATTAAGGCTGTTTAACCTCCCTTTGTGAGGGCTAAAACAGCATTCAGGGCTTGTGTCAGCCCTTCTGAGGCCTAAAATGGCAACAGTTATCTTTTGATTGGAGCCTCACTTGAACAACCCTTGGTTTTCCAAAATTGCCGTCTGGATGGTGATCGCCATGGTGCTTTTCACCTTGTTCAAGCAATTTGACAACCGCGGTGTCGCCAGCGCGAATGCTATTGGATACTCGGATTTCCTAGAAGAGGTTCGGAATAACCGCATCAAGAGCGCCACGATTTCTGAGAGCCCCGGTGGTACTGAAATCATCGCCATTACGTTGGATGATCGTCGCATCAAAACAACCGCCACATACTTGGACCGTGGATTGGTCGGTGATTTGATCAGCAGCGGTGTCAAGTTTGACGTAAAACCCCGTGAAGAAGGCTCTTTGCTCATGACCTTGTTGGTCAGTTGGGGCCCCATGTTGCTATTGATTGGCGTGTGGGTTTACTTCATGCGTCAGATGCAAGGTGGCGGAAAAGGCGGGGCATTCAGCTTTGGTAAATCCAAAGCCCGCATGATGGACGAGAACAACAACACCACCACTTTCGCGGATGTCGCTGGTTGTGACGAAGCCAAAGAAGAAGTCAAAGAAGTGGTTGACTTCTTGAAAGACCCACAACGTTTCCAAAAATTGGGCGGGCGTATTCCTCGTGGTTTGCTTTTGGTTGGCCCTCCAGGTACGGGTAAAACTTTGCTTGCCAAAGGTATTGCTGGCGAAGCCAAGGTTCCTTTTTTCAGCATCTCGGGTTCTGATTTCGTCGAGATGTTTGTGGGTGTGGGTGCTTCCCGCGTCCGCGATATGTTTGAAAACGCCAAGAAAAATGCCCCTTGCATCATTTTCATTGATGAAATCGACGCGGTTGGTCGCCAGCGGGGCGCCGGCTTAGGCGGTGGAAACGACGAGCGCGAACAAACCCTGAACCAGATGTTGGTTGAGATGGACGGCTTTGAGACCAACTTGGGTGTCATTGTGGTGGCCGCAACCAACCGCCCTGACATTTTGGACGCCGCTTTGCTGCGCCCCGGTCGTTTTGACCGCCAGGTCTATGTGACACTGCCCGATATCCGCGGCCGTGAACAAATCTTGAATGTGCACATGCGCAAAGTGCCAATTGGCCAAGACGTTAACGCAGGCGTGATCGCCCGCGGTACGCCTGGCATGAGTGGTGCCGACTTGGCCAACTTGTGCAACGAAGCGGCTTTGATGGCGGCGCGCCGCAACGCCCGTGTGGTGGAGATGGTCGACTTTGAAAAGGCCAAAGACAAAATTTTGATGGGGCCTGAGCGTAAAAGCATGGTCATGCCCGAAGAAGAGCGTCGCAACACGGCTTACCACGAAGCGGGTCATGCCTTGATCGGCAACCTGCTGCCCAAATGCGATCCTGTGCACAAGGTCACCATCATTCCCCGTGGCCGCGCATTGGGTGTGACCATGAGTTTGCCCGAAAAAGATCGCTACAGCTACGACAAAGAGTTCATGCTGAACCAGATCAGCATGCTCTTTGGTGGCCGAATCGCCGAAGAGGTGTTCATGAACCAGATGACCACGGGTGCCAGCAACGACTTTGAGCGAGCCACTTCCATTGCCCGCGACATGGTGATGCGCTACGGCATGACCGATGCGTTGGGGCCGATGGTGTATGCCGAAAACGAGGGCGAAGTGTTTCTGGGCCGCTCGGTCACCAAAACCACCAACATGAGCGAATCCACCATGCAAAAGGTGGACATGGAAGTGCGTCGCATCATCGATGAGCAATACACATTGGCCCGCCGCTTGATTGAAGAGCACAGTGCTCAGATGCATGGCATGGCCAAAGCTTTGCTCGAGTGGGAAACCATCGACAAGGATCAGATAGCGGACATCATGGCTGGCCGAGACCCAATGCCTCCGAAGGATTGGACACCCCGTACGCCTCCCTCGGGCGGCAACAGCGGCGGTGGCTCCCCAGTTGTTCAACCTGAACCTGCCACCACAGCGGCCTGATTCATAGAGTTGGATCTCAAAAAAGAACGGGGCTTTCGGCCCCGTTTTTCATGGAAAAACTCTGATGCAGTTCATGCCGCACTTACAACCATCGGCCAAGTATTGGCAAACCGCACGGTTTAAATTGAACTTGTCCAGGCCCTTGGTCATGGGCATTGTTAACGTCACGCCAGACTCTTTCTCTGATGGCGGTTTGTATGCTGACGACTCTCAAGCCTTGCGTCATGCAGAACGACTTCTTAGCGAGGGCGCCGATATTTTGGACATCGGCGCAGAATCTACCCGACCCGGTGCTGAGGCCTTGCCATTGGCCCTCGAGTTGGCCAGGCTTGAACCTTTGCTGCGTGAAGCTGTCCGTTGGAATGTGCCGATTTCGGTCGACACTTACAAACCCGAGGTGATGCAGGTCAGCTTAGACTGGGGTGTTGACATCGTCAATGACATTTGGTCACTGCGACAGCCGGGTGCGCTGCAAGTCGTGGCTGCTCACGCAAAGTGCGGCATCTGTTTGATGCACATGCACCGTGATCCTCAAAGCATGCAAACCCAGCCCATGACGGGTGACGTCTTGTCTGAAGTGGCGCATTTTTTGCAAACCCGCGTGAATACGGTCTCGGATGCCGGTGTGGCTGTTTCCAGGCTAGTTTTGGATCCAGGCATTGGTTTTGGAAAAACTGTTGCGCAAAACTTTCAGCTTTTGGCCAGGCAATCAGAATTATTGCGTTTAGGCGTTCCCCTGATGGCCGGTTGGTCTCGAAAATCTGCCTTGGGTGCCGCTCTCGCGCAAGACGGACAAGTGCCTGACCCCGGGCAGAGACAAGTGGCCAGCGTGGCCGCAGCATTGATGGCAGTCGATCGGGGGGCGTCGGTGGTTCGCGTGCACGACGTCAAGCTCACGGTTGAAGCCCTCAAAATTTGGTCAACTGCCCAGCAGTACGTCTGATGAGGATGAAGTCACTACCTGTAAATGACAGCATTGGGCATGGCTTGAGCGGCTAAAATTATTGAGACAACAATAATCAGGACCGCTCACATGGCACGTCAATATTTCGGCACGGATGGCATACGCGGTACGGTGGGCCAAAGCCCGATCACACCTGATTTCATCTTGCGTTTAGCGCATGCTGTGGGTCGCGTCTTGAAAGCTCAAGAGGCGCACCCCACCGTCTTGATCGGCAAAGACACGCGCATTTCCGGATACATGCTTGAAAGTGCTTTGGAGTCTGGCTTCAATTCTGCGGGTGTCGATGTGGTCCTGTTAGGGCCCGTGCCCACGCCTGCGGTGGCCTATTTGACCCGCGCCCAGCGCGCTTCATTGGGTGTAGTCATCAGTGCAAGCCACAACCCGTTTGCCGATAACGGTATCAAGTTTTTCAGCGCGCAAGGACAAAAACTGACGGATGCTTGGGAGGAGGCCGTTGAGGCCATCTTGCTGGAAGATCCCGTTTGGGTTGACTCTGCTGCTCTCGGGAAGACCCGACGTTTGGACGATGCAGCAGGTCGTTACATTGAATTTTGTAAAAGTACTTTTTCGAACGATTTGACCCTCAAGGGATTGAAGATCGTGGTGGACGCTGCGCACGGTGCGGCTTATCAAATTGCTCCTAAAGTTTTTCACGAATTAGGCGCGGAAGTCATTGCCATTGGTTGTTCACCTAATGGGCTGAACATCAACAAGGACGTGGGTGCAACGCACCCTGCCGCCTTGGTTCAGTCAGTCAAAGACCAGCGCGCCGATTACGGCCTTGCTTTGGACGGCGATGCGGACCGCTTGCAGTTTGTGGATGCAACAGGGCGCTTGTTCAATGGCGATGAACTCTTGTATCTGATGGTGGCCGATCGCTTAGCCCGCGATGAAGCCGTGCCGGGGGCAGTGGGCACGTTGATGACCAATTTGGCGGTCGAAGTCGCTCTCAAACAACGTGGTGTGCAGTTTGTCAGGGCAAATGTGGGTGACCGCTACGTCCTTGAGGTCTTGCAGGAAAAAGGTTGGCTTCTGGGTGGTGAAGGCTCAGGTCATTTATTGGTGCTGGACAAGCACACCACAGGCGACGGACTGGTCAGCGCCTTGCAGGTACTGCAGGCTTGCGTGGGAAGCGGACAAACCATGGCGCAATTGTTGGCGGGCATCACGCTGTTTCCACAAACCTTGATCAATGTGCGATTGATGCCCGGCTTTGATTGGCAAGGCCACCAAGCTTTGTGGGACGCCAAGCGCAACGCTGAAGCCGAACTGGGCGAATCGGGCCGGGTCTTGATCCGCGCCAGTGGGACCGAGCCTTTGGTGCGGGTGATGGTTGAGGCGCGCGATGCGGTTCAAGCCCGTGAATGTGCTGAACGCATTGCGGCCACTTTGCGTTGAACTGTTTCTTATGAACCGGCCCAGTGGATGAAGCCTCATCCGCTTGGCCTTGTTCAGTTGTTACGGTCTTCAGTAAATCAGACGATCTGGCTTGATCTCTTGCAAGATGGTGGTGGCGATCTCTTCAATTGATTTGGTTGTCGTCGACAGCCATCGGATGCTTGAGCGACGCATCATGGCTTCGGCTTCTGACACTTCCATGCGGCAATTCTCCAAGCTGGCATAACGCGAATTGGGTCTGCGTTCAGCGCGTATCTCGGCCAACCTCTCTGGATGAATGCTCAAACCAAAAATTTTTGGGCGATGTGGCATCAGCGCCGGTGGCAGTTGGCGGCGGTCAAAGTCTTCAGGAATCAAAGGGTAGTTAGCCGCTTTGAGGCCATGCTGCATGGCCAGGTAAAGGCTTGTGGGTGTTTTGCCGCTGCGGCTAACGCCCACCAAAATGACATCGGCCGACTCCAGATCCCTGTTGGATTGGCCATCGTCGTGCGCCAACGAGAAATTGATCGCCTCTATCCGGTCGTGGTATTCCTTGCTTTTGCTCACATCTGAAAAACGCCCCACCCGGTGGTGCGACTTGATGCCCAGTTCGGCTTCCAGTGGGTTTACAAAGGTACCGAACATGTCGAGCAGCATGCCCTGGCAGTGATTTTGAAGTACTTTGAGGACATCCATGTTCACCAGTGTGGTGAACACAATGGGTTTGGTTCCTTCGGTGTCTGCGGTGTGGTTGATCTGCCGCACGGCTTGGTGTGCTTTGTCGATGGTGTCTGTGAAAGGCAATCGAACATGCCGTGACTTCATGTCGAATTGGGCCAGGATGGCGTTGCCAAAAGTTTCGGCGGTGATGCCTGTGCCGTCCGATACGAAAAATACAGTGCGTTTTGGCATGCTTGTAATTTATTTCAATGGCCGGGATCAACATGACCCCTAAAATCAGTCAATTATCCACAGCTGTCCGCTCAGGGTTCTATTCAAAGAACAACACAACCCTGACCTGCGCCATGGAGCGGGGTTTTAACTTTGGAGCTTTGCATGTCTGATCTTTTCAGCGAGACCGCTTTGGTCGTTCCCTTTGAGTTGTTGCGCATGACCGACGTTGAGTCGGTCGGTGGCAAAAACGCCAGCTTGGGGGAGATGATCTCCCAATTGCCCTCGGGTGTGCGTGTACCCACAGGCTTTGCCACCACTGCCCACGCATTTCGCCAGTTTTTGGCGTTTGGCGGGCTGACCGAGCGCATCAACGCCAGACTGGATGCCTTGGACGCCGAGGATGTTCGCGCCTTGGCTGCAGCGGGCGCTGAAATTCGCGCCATGGTTGAGGCCCAGCCTTTTCCAGAGGATTTGGCGCAAGCTATTCGCGAGGAATTTAGTCGTTTGCAAGGCAACAATCCTGAAGCTTCGTTTGCGGTGCGATCTTCGGCCACAGCAGAAGACTTACCGGACGCTTCCTTTGCGGGTCAACAAGAAACCTTCTTGAACGTGGTCGGCATCGAGGATATCCTTCACAAAATGAAAGAGGTTTTTGCCTCCTTGTACAACGACCGCGCCATCAGTTACCGGGTGCACAAGGGATTCGCTCACGCTGATGTGGCCTTGTCGGCAGGCGTGCAGCGCATGGTGCGTTCCGATTTGGGGGCAGCTGGCGTCATGTTCACCATCGACACCGAGTCAGGTTTTGAAGACGTGGTCTTCATCACCTCCAGCTATGGTTTGGGTGAAACCGTGGTGCAAGGCTCTGTGAATCCGGACGAGTTTTATGTACACAAACCGATGCTTGCCGCGGGCAATCGCAGCGTGATCCGCCGCAACCTGGGCTCCAAGCTGATCGAGATGGTGTTTGCCAGTGCGCAAGAAAAAGCAGCCTCGGGGAAATTGGTCAAAACCACTGACGTGCCCACTGAGTTGCGCAATCGCTACAGCCTGACCGATGATGAGGTTGAGCAATTGGCCCGCTACGCGGTGGTGATCGAGCAGCATTACGGTCGCCCAATGGACATCGAATGGGGCAAAGACGGTACCGATGGATTGCTCTACATTCTGCAAGCACGGCCCGAGACCGTAAAAAGCCAGGCCAAGGGCACGCCCGAGTTGCGTTACAAGCTCAAAGGCAAAAGCGCCATCCTGGCCGAGGGCAGGGCGATCGGCCAAAAAATCGGCACGGGCCCGGTCCGTTTGGTTCATCACATCAGTGAGATGGACCAAGTTCAGCCAGGCGATGTGTTGGTGACCGACATGACCGACCCGAATTGGGAGCCCGTGATGAAACGCGCCAGCGCCATCGTGACCAACCGTGGCGGACGCACTTGCCACGCCGCGATCATTGCCCGCGAATTGGGCATTCCTGCGGTGGTCGGTTGTGGCAATGCCACCGAGCAATTGACCGAAGGCAGTTTGGTCACTGTCAGTTGCGCCGAAGGCGATACCGGCCATATTTACGATGGGCTGCTCGAAACCGATGTCAGCGAAATCCAGCGCGGCGTTTTGCCCGAGATCAAGACCAAAATCATGATGAACGTGGGCAACCCCCAGTTGGCCTTT
>JBIKKE010000116.1:0-7975 GCA_044360575.1 Limnohabitans sp.
ATGACGTTGACCGTGCAATCGCCTTCTCAAAAGGTCCGGATCGATAAGCGTGATCTCTGCTTTTGCACCGCTTGCTGAAGGGTTCGCACCGTGGCCTGCCGAATGTCGAATCCACTGACCAAATGGCGCCACTGATCCACCACGCCCAGCATGCCGTCAAGGCGTTGCGCAGCCCAACGCGCATCAACCCCTCCGGTATGTGCCAATTGCATCAAATGGCTTCGCTGGATGTGCAAACCCTCTCCACAAACATCCATCTGGTGCTCTCCACCGGGGCCCTGGCTGTAAGTGAGGTCAAAACACGGCGCCAGTTTCCAGTGGCGTTGCGCGTCCAGGCGGAACGCCAGATTTTTGGGGTGGTCATCGCGGTTGTGAAAAAGCACATTGAAGACAGCGCGCTCGAACGCTTTTTGCACCTCGCGCTCATCGCGCGTGATCATGCGTGTGGCCCTCAAAAAAGTCGTGTAGTCCACCGCCGATGGGATTCTGAAGTCGGCGTGCAAGAACCCAGCCAATGAATGGATAGGGACGCGTTGGCCTTGCGCCAGATCGAAGCGTTCAATGCCCAGTGCGGCCTGCTGGGCACTCAAATCAAACACATGTGTTACAGGCATGTCCAAACCGCAAGCTCTGGCCAGTTGCGCATAAAACGCCTCAATGGCACAAACTTCTTTGTGTTCGCCCAAGGCCTGAAACTTCACCAACCAGCCAGAACCGGATGGCATGGGCGTTGTGCTGATGAGGCCAGCTTGTGCATCGTAAAACACCAAAACTTTGGGTCGAGCCCCCTGTGGAGAGCCGCCCAACATGGCCAAGCGTTGCAGGGTTTTGGTGTCTTCTCCTTGCAAAACCAAAGCGGTTTCATCGGAGAGCGCTAGCAGATCCACCGCATCAGGCCATTCATCCGTTTGGGTATCAGGTTCGTAAGTCAGTGCGCCCAAGCCACGATGCCCGACGAAACTCAAACGGTCCAATGGGGAGCACTGCTCGGGTTGCAGACCTTGCTTCCTGAAAAGCCTGTCCATAAGCAACATGCCCCAACCATCGGGCAAAGAGTCGGCAAACAAACCCGGCAGCCGCCACTGATGGGCAGGGAATTCGCCGAAGGCCTGTTTTTGCAAAAGTAAATGTCTTGGTGAAAGCGACAGACCTTCGTCCAAGGCTTGGGCAGAGTATTCAAAAAGAACTCGCTGTCCGTCGTCTGCCAGTGTGCCCAATGGCCAATTTTCCCCCCAGCCCTGGTAATGAACTTGCACTGTTTTCATGGCTTCACTCCAGGCCTGATGCGTTTTCGGGTGACGCGCTGGCGGACTGGTTTTTGCTGTTTCGCCATGTCAGCGATGGACGCGATAAGGGGTTTGAAGAGCGGTTGCAACTGCGCCTCTTGACCGAGGCATTGCACTAATTTGATCCAAGATGTGACAGAGCCCTTGCCTGTATTTTCTAGGGTATTGAGTGTGCTGCGCGACACGCCAATGCGCTGCGCCATATCGGCTTGAGCGATCTCTTTTTGAATCCTCAAATGCTTGAGACGCTGACCCAAAACAAGCGAAATCTCATCAGCCGAAGAAAAATTAAAGTCTAAAAATTCACGCATTAATGGATTTTACTCCATTAATGATTTATTTATTACTCATTAAAAAAGTCACACCACCGCGTGACAAGCGATCTTGATGCCTTTGAAGTCGCGCAACGCAGGACGCTCTGCACGGCAGATGTCGGTGGCTTGCGGGCAGCGGGGGTGAAAGGTGCAGCCTGTCGGTGGGTTGAGGGGGTTGGGCACTTCGCCTTGCACCGGGGTGCGGGCGCGGCCGGTGTCGTGCATCTTCGGAATCGCGTCCAGAAGCATCTTGGTGTAAGGGTGCTGCGGGTTGCCAAACAGCGTGTGTTTGTCGGCCAACTCCACCAGTCGGCCCAGATACATGACGCCCACTTGGTCACTCACGTGGCGCACCACGGCCAGGTTGTGGCTGATGAACAAATAAGTCAGGCCCCGCTCGCGCTGAAGGTCTTTCATGATGTTGAGCACCTGTGCCTGCACGCTCACATCGAGCGCCGAAGTCGGCTCGTCACACACCAAAAACTCAGGTGCCGTAGCGAGGGCGCGGGCGATCGAGATGCGCTGGCGCTGCCCGCCTGAAAACTGGTGTGGGTACTTGACCATGTCGAGCGGGGACAAGCCCACCGATTGCAGCAATTCGGCCACGCGGGCCTTGAGCTCTTCGGCGTCACTGATCAGGCCGTGCTCCTTGAGCGGCTCGCCAATGATGTTGTCCACCGTCCAGCGTGGGTTCAGACTTGCATAGGGGTCTTGGAAGATCATCTGGATGCGCTGGCGCATGGCCTTGGCATCGTTCGATTTGAAAGCCGCGTGGGCGTCTTGCCCGTCAAAGGTCAGGCCACCGCGTGTGGGCTCATAGAGGCCCACCAGCAAACGGGCCACCGTGCTTTTGCCACAACCAGACTCGCCCACCAGGGCCAGTGTCTTGCCGCGTTCGATCTCAAAGCTCACGCCATCGACCGCGTTGAGCAGCTGGCGCGGCTTGCGCTCGATGACGCGGTTGAGCCACGGGGCCGACACGTTAAAGGTTTTGGCCAGATCGTGAGCTACGACCAAAGGCTGGCGTTTGGCGTTCGTGATTTTGTCGCTCATGCCGCGCTCCCGTTGTGCAGCCAGCAGGCCGCTTGGGTCGCACCGGCTTGGACCAAATCGGGGCGGTCTTGGCTGCAACGGTCAAACACCTGCGGGCAGCGCGGGTTAAAGGCGCAGCCTTGCGGAATGGCGTTCAGGCGCGGCATGGCGCCGTCAATCTGGTTTAAGCGTTCGCAGTCACTGTCCATGTCGGGGATCGAGGCCATCAGGCCAGCGGTGTAAGGGTGCGCGGGGTTGTTGATGACCTGGTGCACCGGGCCAATTTCGGCGACGCGCCCGGCATACAGCACCGCAACGCGGTCACAGGTCTCGGCGATCACGCCCATGTCGTGGGTGATCAGCATGACGGCAGCGCCCCGGTCTTTGCAAACCTTTTTGAGCAAGCTGATGATCTGTGCCTGGATCGACACATCGAGCGCGGTGGTCGGCTCGTCGGCCACGATGAGCTGCGGCTCAGCAGCCAGAGCCAGCGCAATCACCACCCGCTGGCGCATGCCGCCCGAAAACTGGTGCGGGTAATGGTCGATTCGCTCTTCGGCGGCCGAAATGCCCGTGTCTTTGAGCAGCTGAATGGCGCGCTGCCTTGCCTCTTGCGGCGTCACAGGCAGGTGCGCGAGGATGGTTTCGGTCAGTTGCTTGCCAATCGAGTACAGCGGGTTCAGCGAGGTCAGTGGGTCCTGAAAAATCGCGCCAATCTTGCGGCCCCGGATGTGGCGCATCTCGTCATTGTTCAGGTTGTCGATGCGCTGGCCTTCGAGCAAGATCTGACCGCTGGCCACACGGCCTGGTGGCTCCAGCAAGCCAATGATGGCAGCGCCTGTGAGCGACTTGCCCGCACCCGACTCGCCCACCACACCCAAAATTTCGCCGGGGGCGATGTCAAACGAAATGTCGTCCAGCGCACGCAGCGTGCCATGGCGGCTGGGGAATTCCACCACCAGATTTTTGACTTGTAAAAGACTCATCGCAATCTCGGATTCAGCGCATCGCGCAACCAGTCACCCAACAGGTTGACCGACAAGGCGATCAGCACCAGCATCAGCCCCGGAAAAATCGTGATCCACCATTCGCCCGAGAACAAATAGTCGTTGCCAATGCGGATCAAGGTGCCCAGTGAAGGCGACGTGGGCGGTGCACCCACGCCCAAAAACGACAAAGTGGCTTCAGTGATGATGGCCGTAGCCACCTGGATGGTGGCCAGCACCATGACCGGGCCCATCACATTGGGCAGCACATGCTTGAACATGATGCGCAAGGGCGCCACACCCGTGACACGCGCGGCTTGCACGTATTCTTTGTTGCGCTCGACCAAGGTGGTGCCGCGCACCGTGCGGGCGTATTGCACCCAACCCGTGAGGGTGATCGACAAAATCAAGACACCAAAAGCCAAGGACTCGTGAGCGTCAGGAAACAGCGCACGCCCCACACCCGCGATCAAAAGCGCCACCAAAATCGCTGGGAACGACAGCATCACATCGCACAAACGCATCAAGAATGCGTCGATCCAACCGCCGCGAAAGCCCGCCAACAGACCGAAACCCACGCCCACCACCACCGACAAGACCACCGACGCGAGGCCGACGACCAAAGAAATACGCGAGCCATAAATGATGGCCGACAAAATGTCACGGCCTTGGTCATCGGTGCCCAGCAAAAACTTCGTGCTGCCGCCCTCCATCCAGGCGGGCGGTATTCGGGCATCGCTCAGCTCCAGCGTGGCCAGGTCAAACGGGTTGGTCGGCGAAACCCAGCCCGCAAAGGCTGCACAAAAAAGGAACAGCACGGCGATGGCCGCTGCCACCATCGCCGTGGGCGATTGGCGGAAGCTGTAACCCACATCGCTGTTCAGCCAGCGCTTCAAAACATTCATGGCTTACTTGACGGTGATGGATTTGAAAGGCATGTAGTTGTCACCACGTTGGGTCAACGTGACCTTTTTGTTGATGCCCCAAGCCAAGGCTTGTTGGTGCAAAGGCAAGTGGCCAATGTCGGCGGTGTGCAGTTCAAAGGCCTCGCGGATCATGGCGCTGCGTTTGGTTTGGTCGTTCTCGCTTTGCACCTTGATCATCAATTCATCGACCTTGGGGTTGCAGTAAGCGCCCAGGTTGAACTGGCCAGCGCCCTTGTCATCGGGGCAACGCATCAAGGCGTTCAGGGCGTTGTGGGCGTCATAGGTGCTGGGGGTCCAGCCCAGCAAATAGAAGCTGGTGTCACGGCGCAAAATTTTGGGGAAGTAGGTGCCCTTGGTCTCGGCCTTCAGGTTGACCTTGATGTTCGCCCTCGCCAAGTTGGCGGCCACGGCTTCGCAGATCTGACCGTCGTTCACATAGCGGTCGTTCGGGCAGTTCATGTCAATGGTGAAGCCTGTGGGGTAGCCCGCATCGGCCAGCAGCTTTTTGGAGGCTTCCACGTCAAAGGGCAGGCGCTTGTTCAAATCGGGGTTGAAGCCATTGATGCCGGGGCCGACCATCAAGGCGGTTGGGTTGGAGGCACCCCGCATCACAGTGCGCTTGATGCCTTCGATGTCGATGGCTTGGTAGAAGGCCTGGCGCACGCGCTTGTCTTTGAAGGGGTTTTTGCCTTTCACACTCGAGTACAGCAGTTCGTCGCGCCGCTGGTCCATGCCCAAAAAGATGGTGCGCAGCTCCGGCGCCACCATGGCGCGGGTGTTGGGGCTGGTGTTGATGCGCGGCACGTCTTGCACGGGCACGGGCTCCATGATGTCGATCTCGCCGGACAGCAAAGCCGCCACGCGGGTGGGGTCGTTGGCAATGACCGAGAAGATGACTTCGTCCACGTTGCCTTCGATCTTGCCCCAGTAGTTGCCGTTGCGCACAAAGGTGGTGCGGATGTTGGGCTGGCGCTCACGCAGGCGGTAAGGACCTGTGCCGTTGGCGCGGAAAGACGCGGCGTTTTCAATGCCCCTGCGGCGGTCCACCGGGCGTGTGGCCTGGTTGTCCTCACACCACTTCTTGCTCATGATGAACACGGTGGACAGCACGTTGGGCAAGATCGGGAAAGGGGACTTGGTTTCGATCTCGATGGTGTGGCTGTTGATTTTGCGCACTTCCTTGATGTCGTTGGTGTTGCTGCGCATGTCCGAGCCTTCGCCAGCAGCGCGGTTGAGCGAGAACACCACATCGTCTGCCGTGAACGGCGTGTCGTCATGGAAGCGCACGTTTTTGCGCAACTCAAAGCGCCACACCGTGGGCGATGTTTGTTTCCACGAGGTGGCCAGGGCGGGTTCAAATTTCAGGTCCTTGCTCACGCCCACCAGCGACTCGTACACGTTGTTGGTCACGCTCAGTTGCAGCGATTCGTTGAGTGAGTGCGGGTCCATCGACAAAGCATCGCCCTGGTTGGCAATGCGCACGGTGGCCGCATGCGCAGCACCCAGAGACAGGGCCGAGACGAGGGTGGCGGCCAATAAGCCACGGGACAGTTTGGAAATGCGCATGGGATTCTCCTGGGGTTGAATGTGAAAGCCGATCAGGCAGCTGCCTGGGGCTGAAGAGGCAAGGCTTGCTCGACCAAACTGGCGTGCAAAGCTGCGCCCAGCGGCAAGATCTCGTCGTTGAAGTCGTAGCGGCTGTTGTGCAGCGGGTGCGGGCCTGGGCCGTGCGGCAGACCTTGCCCGATGCGGATGTAAGCACCGGGTTTGGCCTGCAGCATGAAAGAAAAATCTTCGCCGCCCATGCTGGGCAGCATGTTGCGCCAAACCTTGTCTTCGCCCACCAAGCTGGCGGCCACGTCACAGGCAAACTGGGCCTCGGGCACGGTGTTGACGGTGGCGGGGTAGACGCGCTCATAGGTCAATTCGGCCGATGCGCCAAAGCCCTGGGCAATGCCGGAGCACAAAGACCGCAAGCGGTCTTCGACCAGGTCTTGCACGCTCTCGCTGTAGGTGCGCACGGTGCCGACCAAAGTGACTTCTCCGGGGATCACGCTCATGGCGCCGGGGTGGCCGCCTTGCATCGAGCAAATGCTGACCACGGCTTGGTCAAAGGCCGAGAGGTTGCGGGCCACCACGCTTTGCGCGGCGGTGATGATGTGGCCTGCCACCAGCACCGGGTCGATGCCTTGGTGTGGCCGTGCGCCATGACCCCCTTTGCCGCGGATGTGGATCTCGATGCGATCGACCGCCGCCTGCATGGGTCCAGGGGTGATGCCGATCACGCCCAAAGGTGTTTCAGGCGAGTTGTGTTGGGCATAGACCTGTTCGCACGGAAAACGCTCAAACAAGCCGTCTTGCATCATGGCGCGGGCGCCGGCATAACCCTCTTCGCCGGGCTGAAAAATCAGTACTGCAGTGCCGTCAAAGCGTCGGGTTTCGGCCAAATATCGGGCTGCACCCATGAGCATGGCGGTATGGCCGTCGTGGCCGCAGCCGTGCATCAAGCCGGGCTTGGACGACTTCCAGTTGCACTCATTGAGTTCGGTCAGCGGCAGCGCGTCCATGTCGGCCCGCAGACCGATCATGCGGCCGGGGTTGCTGGCCGAGCGGCCCTGGCCGTGCACCAGTGCCACCACGCCGGTTTTGCCGATGCCGGTGTGGATGCAGTCCACGCCGCACACCTGCAGCATTTCGGCCACGCGGCGTGCGGTGTAGACCTCTTCAAAGCCCAACTCGGGGTGGGCGTGCAAATCGCGCCTGAATGCGGTGAGCTCGGGGTGGAACTGGGCAATGCGCGCAAACGCAGCACCGTGGCCCAACACCGATTGCAAAGAAGCGCCCACGGTCAATGACCTCCGGGCTTGCCCACGCGCAGGCGCGGGTCGACCACAAAGTACAACAAATCAACGATCAGGTTGATGACCACAAAGATCAGCGCAATCAGGCACAAATAAGCCGCCATGACCGGGATGTCGGCAAACGTGACCGCTTGGATGAACAGCAAACCCATACCGGGCCACTGGAACACCGTCTCGGTGATGATGGCAAATGCGATCAAGCCGCCCAACTGCAAGCCGGTGATGGTGAGCACAGGCACCAGCGTGTTTTTGAGCGCATGGCCAAAGTGGATCGTGCGGTTTGACAAACCCCGAGCGCGGGCGAACTTGATGTAATCGGTGCGCAGCACCTCGAGCATCTCGGCCCGCACCAAACGCATGATCAGCGTGAGCTGAAAAATGGCCAAGGTGATGGCAGGCAACACGATGTGGTGCCAGCCCTTGGCGGTCATCAGCCCGCTGGACCACCAGCCCATTTGCACCACCTCGCCCCGGCCAAAGCTGGGAAACCAGCCGAGCATGACCGCGAACACCAAGATCAGCAAAATGCCGATCAAAAAGGTGGGCAAGGACACTCCGAGCAGCGACACC
>JBIKKE010000117.1:0-7968 GCA_044360575.1 Limnohabitans sp.
CGAAATCCGCGAAGTCAACATCGGCTTCAACCGCATGGCCGAGCGTTTGGCCAAGATCGAACAAGAGCGCGCCGTGATGCTGGCAGGCATCTCGCACGACTTGCGCACCCCCTTGGCCCGCTTGCGTCTGGAAACCGAGCTCAGCGTTGCCGACCTGGAAACGCGCGACTTGATGGCCGCCGACATCGCCCAACTGGACGCCATCATCGACAAATTCCTCGACTACGCCCGGCCCGAGCCCACGAACTTGGGGCCGGTTTTGCTGTCGGGCGCGATCAGCCGCAGCATTTCGCCTTGGCGCCATGACCCCCGACTGCTCATTGAAGTGCATGTGGCCGAAGACCTTCAGGTCCATGCCGAACAAGTCGAATTGGAACGGGTGTTGTCCAACCTGCTGGAAAACGCCCGCCGTTATGGCCAAAGCCCGATCGATGGCATCGCACGGGTCGAGATCATGGCCCGCTTGCAAGACGGCTGGGTGTTGCTCAGCGTGCGCGACCAAGGCCCCGGCGTGCCCGAAGAGGCCTTGAAAAAACTGACCCAACCGTTTTTCAGAGGCGACACCGCCAGGACCGACGCAACGGGATCAGGCTTGGGATTGGCGATTGTGGAAAAGTCTGTGCTGCGCATGGGCGGCACCTTCGCGCTTGTCAACAACAGCGCCGGGGGGCTGATGGCCTTGATGAAATTCAGGCAGGTGACGCCGCCTTGAGAACCAGCAAGACCACGGCACGCGCCTCCATGCTTTGCCCCATGCCCACGGGCCCTAGTTTTTCTGCAGTTTTGGCTTTGACGTTCACTTGATCCAAACCCACGCCAAGCGCTTGCGCTACGCCAGCGTTGATGGCCGCCATGTGCGGGGCCAGCTTGGGGGCTTGGGCCACGATGGTGCTGTCCACGTTCACCAGTTCCCAGCCTTTTTGGCGGACACGCCGCATGGCCTCTTGCAACAACACGCGAGAATCTGCACCCTTGAACTGCGCATCCGTGTCCGGAAAATGCCGCCCAATGTCGCCTAAACCCGCTGCGCCCAACACCGCGTCGGTGATGGCGTGAAGCAGCACATCGGCATCTGAGTGGCCCATCAGCCCGGCGGTGTGCGCGATCTCTACGCCACCCAAAATCAGTTTGCGGCCCGGCACCAAGGCGTGTACGTCCCAGCCCTCACCAATGCGCATGTTCATGTTCTGCCTTTCAAGACCATCTCTGCAAACGCAAAGTCAGCCGGGTAGGTGACTTTTAAATTGTGGACCGATCCGGGCACCAAGCGCGGCGACAAGCCCAGGCGCTCCATAGCGCTTGACTCGTCGGTGATGCCCGCAAAATCGGTGTTCGCCGCCTCAGCCAAAGCGGCGTGCAAAGCCCCCAAACGAAACATTTGGGGCGTTTGTGCCAACCATTTGTCCTCGCGTGGCACGGTGCTGGCCACTCTGGGACCACTTGAGGCCGTTGTCCCGTGGGTTTGTGATTTAAGGGTGTCTGGCAGCGGCAACGCCAACAAACCACCCACATCGTCTGTGCGGCATGCCTCGATCAGTTGCGATACCGCATCGGGTGTGATCAAGCAACGCGCAGCGTCGTGCACCAAGACCCAGTCTTGGGCAGACAGGCCCGCTTGCAACATGGCAGAAAGACCATTGAAAACGCTGGCAGCACGCGTTGCACCACCACAGGCCTCAAGCCTGAAATGCGCAGGCCATCGGTCTTGAGGCCATGAAAAATCATCGCCCGGCGACAAAATCACCCAGCCACTGGACAACTGCGGCACCCCCGCAAGCGCCTGCAAGGTGTGCATGACCATGGGCTGACCCCACAACATTTGGTATTGCTTGGGCTGGGCTGTGCCCGCTCGGCTGCCCGTGCCAGCACAAGGAACCAAGGCATGAAAACGGGGAAAGTCTGGGGTGTTTGACATGGCTGTCCATTGTAGGACGGTGACTCGCGCCCCAATCCGGCATCAAGGGCATCGTCTTGAACCTCTGCCTAGGCCGTTTGGCCCTTCTACAATCAGGGCGTCTGACAATTTTCTCACCCCCCTCCTTCTTGGCGGGGGGTGTTTTGCTTTTTTGATCGCCATCGCCATGCAACTGCCTAGCCTGATTTCCGGCAAACGTTTCACCCTGCCCCGCCCCGCCGGATCGGCCGATGCCGTGCTGTTGGCCCAACTGGCCGAGCGCGAAAAAAAGGCGGGCAAGATCACCGCCATCGTCACCGCCGACGCGGCCGATGCCCAGCGGCTGATGGACGAGTTGGTGTTTTTTACACCCGATCTGCGCTGCGTGATGTTCCCCGATTGGGAAACACTGCCTTACGACACCTTCTCGCCGCACCAAGACCTGATCAGTGAACGGCTGGCCGCGCTTTGGCGCATCAAGCAGCGCAACCACCCCGAAAGCGCCGACGTGGTGCTGGTGCCGGCCACCACCGCGCTCTACCGCCTGGCCCCACCGTCTTTCTTGGCCGGTTACACCTTCGAATTCAAGGTCAAGCAAAAGCTGGACGAAGCCCAGCTCAAGGCGCAATTGACCTTGGCGGGTTACTCGCATGTGAGCCAGGTGGTCAGCCCCGGCGAATACGCGGTGCGGGGCGGTCTGATCGACCTTTTTCCCATGGGCTCTCTGGTGCCTTACCGTGTGGATTTGTTCGATGACGAGATCGACAGCATCCGAACCTTTGACCCCGACAGCCAGCGAAGCCTCTACCCCGTGCCCGAAGTGCGCTTGTTGCCAGGGCGCGAATTCCCCATGGACGAAGCAGCGCGCGCACGTTTCAGAAGCCGCTGGCGCGAGCTGCTCGAAGGTGACCCGACCAAAAGCCGCATTTACAAAGACATGGGCAATGGCGTGGCCACGGCTGGCATCGAGTATTACCTGCCACTGTTTTTTGAAGAAACCGCCACCGTTTTCAACTATCTGGGCGCAGGCGAGGCCAACGCCGCCACGGTGGTGTTGCACGGCGACCTGGAACCTTCGTTTCAGCGCTTTTGGCAAGACACCAAAGACCGCTACCGCTTGGTGCAAGGGGACCCGGAGCGGCCGGTGCTGCCGCCCGATGCGCTGTTTTTGAGCGCTGAGCAGTTCTACACACTGACCCATGCCCACGCGCAACTGGCGCTTCGTCCAAGTGCAGGGCAAGGCACAGACGACGTACCGGACAACGCATTTGCACAAAGTCTGCCCGAACTCACCGTGGTGCGCGGTGCCGATGACCCCTTGGCCCGCCTGCAAGCGCACATCCGCAGCAGCACCAGCCGGATGCTGATCTTGGCCGAGAGCGACGGCAGACGCGAAAGCCTGCTCGACTTCGTACGCTCCAGCGGCCTCACGCCCCCGGTGTTCGACAGCCTGCAAGCGTTTTTGGCCAGCGACGAAAAAGTAGGCATGGCCACGTCCTCGCTCAACCAAGGCTTTTACTGGTTCGAGCACAACATCGACCTGGTCACCGAAACCGAACTCTTTGCGGCTGGCGCCACCACGCGCCGCCGTAAAAAACAAGAACAAGTCAGCGATGTCGAAGCGCTGATCAAAGACCTGAGCGAACTCAATGTGGGTGACCCGGTGGTGCACAGCCAACACGGCATTGGCCGCTACCGGGGCTTGATCAACATGGACATGGGGCAAAAAAACAGCGATGGCAGTCCGGCCGTGCAAGAGTTTTTGCACCTCGAATACGCAGGCGATGCCGCACTGTATGTGCCCGTCAGCCAGCTGCAACTCATTGGTCGCTACACCGGTGTCAGCGCCGAAGAAGCGCCTTTGCACAAGCTGGGTTCAGGCCAATGGGAAAAGGCCAAACGCAA
Source organism: Limnohabitans sp. (assembly GCA_044360575.1). Classification (GTDB taxonomy): domain Bacteria; phylum Pseudomonadota; class Gammaproteobacteria; order Burkholderiales; family Burkholderiaceae_C; genus Limnohabitans_A. The sequence continues at coordinate 3,800 of JBIKKE010000117.1, forward strand.
AGCCGCTGAGCAAGTGCGTGACTCGGCTGCCGAGCTGCTCAACATTTACGCCCGCCGCGCCGCACGTGAAGGCCATCCTTTCCGTTACAGCCCGCAAGACTACGAAACCTTTGCCAACGACTTTGGCTTTGAAGAAACCGCCGACCAAAAAGCGGCCATCCACTGCGTGATCCAAGACATGATCAGCCCCCGCCCTATGGACCGGCTGGTGTGTGGAGACGTGGGTTTTGGCAAAACCGAAGTGGCCTTGCGCGCCGCATTTGTCGCCGTCACAGGCGGTAAGCAAGTGGCCATTTTGGCCCCCACCACGCTCTTGGCTGAGCAGCATTACCAAACCCTGAAAGACCGGTTTGCCAAATGGCCGGTCAAGGTGGCCGAGATTTCGCGCTTTCGCTCGGGCAAAGAAGTCACCGCTGCCCTCAAAGGCATCGCCGATGGCACGGTGGACATCGTGGTCGGCACGCACAAGCTGTTGAGCGAATCCACCAAATTCCATGACCTGGGCCTGCTCATCATCGACGAGGAACACCGTTTTGGCGTGCGCCACAAAGAGGCCATGAAAGCCCTGCGGGCCGAAGTCGATGTGCTCACGCTGACCGCCACCCCTATTCCGCGCACCATGGGCATGGCTTTGGAGGGTTTGCGAGATTTGAGCGTGATCGCCACCGCACCGCAACGCCGACTGGCCATCAAGACCTTTGTGCGCAACGAAGGCACGGGCGTGATTCGCGAAGCGGTGCTGCGCGAACTCAAGCGCGGCGGTCAGGTGTACTTTTTGCACAACGAGGTCGACACGATCGAGAACCGCAAGCAAAAACTCGAGGAAATCCTGCCCGAGGCTCGCATTGCCGTCGCCCACGGCCAAATGCCCGAGCGCGAGCTCGAACGCGTCATGCGCGACTTTGTGGCCCAGCGTTACAACATCTTGCTGTGCTCCACCATCATCGAGACCGGCATTGACGTGCCGACTGCCAACACCATCATCATGAGCCGCGCCGACAAGTTTGGCTTGGCCCAGCTGCACCAGTTGCGAGGGCGCGTGGGCCGCTCGCATCACCAAGCCTATGCGTATTTGATGGTGCCCGAGATCGAGGGCCTCACCAAACAAGCCGCCCAAAGGTTGGACGCGATCCAGCAGATGGAGGAACTGGGCAGCGGTTTTTACCTCGCCATGCACGACCTGGAGATCCGTGGCGCAGGCGAGGTGCTGGGCGAAAACCAGAGCGGCAACATGCTCGAAGTGGGTTTCCAGCTTTACAACGAGATGCTGTCCGAAGCGGTTCGCTGCCTCAAAGCGGGCAAAGAGCCCGATTTGCTCAGCCCTCTGTCGGTCACGACCGACATCAACCTGCACGCCCCTGCCCTGCTGCCCAACGACTATTGCGGCGACGTGCACCTGCGCTTGTCGTTTTACAAAAAGCTGGCCACCGCCAAAACCAGCGACCAAATCGACGCCCTGCTGGAGGAGCTGGTTGACCGCTTTGGCAAACTGCCCCCACAAGCGCAAACGCTGGTGGATGTGCACCGCCTGCGGGTGCTGACCCAGCCCTACGGCGTCGTCAAAGTCGATGCGGCGCCGGGCGTCATCCAGATCACCTTCAAGCCCAACCCGCCCGTGGACCCCATGGCCATCATCGGCCTGATACAGAAGAACAAACACATCAAACTGGCGGGCAATGACAAAATCCGCATCGAACGCGAACTGCCCGACCCCAAAGCGCGAGCGCAGATGGTGCGGGATGTGCTGCGGAGTTTGGGGACGCCCAAGACAGAAGCTTCGATGGCATAGTCAATCACCCTGAATCGACTAAATCACACAACTTTATGGTTTAGTCGCGACTTTTTAATAATGTTATTTTGTTTGGTCGTAAAATAACCGAATGAAACGTTACCTCGATGACCGTGTGAAGACCGACTTGGCCCAAAAAATGGTGTTCCTGACTGGCCCGCGTCAGGTCGGAAAAACCACGCTCAGCCGCCAGCTCATCGCCCAGCAAGGCGGGCAATACCTGAACTACGATGTGCCCGCAGACCGGGCAATCATCCTGCACCAGCGCTGGAACCCACTGGCGCCGCTGCTGGTGCTTGATGAAATTCACAAAATGCCCGACTGGAAAGCCTGGCTCAAAGGCGTAGTCGACGGCAAACCCGCAGCCCAACAACTGCTGGTGACCGGCAGCGCCCGCATGGACACGTTTCGGCAAAGCGGCGAATCATTGGCTGGGCGCTTTTTTGGCTTGCGGCTGCACCCTGTTTCGGTGCGCGAATGGTGCGAAGAAACAGGGGCAGAACCCGATGCGGCGCTGACGCATTTGCTGGAGCGCGGCGGCTTTCCCGAGCCCTGCTTGGCCCCGGACAACCAACAGGCCGAACGCTGGCGCAGGCAATACTTTGACGGCCTGGTGCGCAACGACGTACTGGAGTTTTCACGCATCCAAGAGGTCAACGCTATTCGCCTGTTTGCCGAGCTGCTGCGCTCACGCGTGGGTTCGCCCCTGTCCTTGGCCAGCATTGGGCGCGACTTGGCGGTGTCGCCCGTCACGCTGAAAAAATACCTCGATATTTTGGAGGCGCTTTACATCGTCTTCGTGGTACGACCTTTTCACGACAACATTGCCCGCGCCGTACTGCAAACGCCCAAGGTCTACTTTTACGACACAGGCCTGGTAGTGGGAGATGACGGACTTCGCTTTGAAAACCTGGTGGCCACCGCATTGCATAAACATGTGCAGTGGCAACACGACGTGCAAGGTCAAGAAACCGGGATGCACTATATCCGCACCAAAGACGGGGCCGAGGTGGACTTTGCACTGAGCCTCCAAGGTCAGCTCACACACTTGGTGGAATGCAAACTGTCAGACGCTAAACCCCACCGCGCCCTGCTGCGGTTTGCCCGCGAACAGCGCCAAGCCCAAGCGGTACAGGTGGTGCGTCACTTGCTGCACAGCCATGCGCTGGGCGACATACAGATCACGCGGGCGGATGAATATTTGAAGGGTTTGGTGGCTTGAATATCGAATCTCTATGGCTGCGCTGTCCAGCGCAGAGGTGAGGCAGGGGAATGAATGCCCCAGCCGCGATAATGGCGGCCATGACCACCGCCACCTCAGCCCCCAATTCTTCCCCCGCAGAGTTTGCCCCCGGCCTTGCCATTCAGGGCTTCACCGCGCCCCTGTCACTGTCCCAGTTCAAGCTGATTGCGTTTGACATGGACTCCACGCTCATCAGCATCGAGTGCATCGATGAGATCGCCGATGCCGTGGGCCGCAAGGCCGAAGTGGCCGCCATCACCGAGGCCGCCATGCGCGGCGAGATCACCGACTTCAAAGAGAGCCTGCGCCGCCGCTTGGCCCTGCTCAAAGGCGTGACGCTGGCCGACATGGATCGCGTCTACAACGAGCGCCTGAAGATCAACTCCGGCGCGGCCGAGCTGATTGCCGCTTGCCAAAAGGCGGGCATGAAGGTGCTGCTGGTGTCTGGTGGTTTCACCTTCTTTGCAGACCGCGTCAAAACGCGTCTGAACATCGACTTTGCACGCTCCAACCAACTGGAGGTGGTCAATGGTGAACTCACGGGCGGCCTGGTCATGCAAAGCTGGGGCGACATTTGCGACGGGGCCGAGAAGTGCAGAACTGTGCTGGAGATGGCCTCGTTGATGGGCATTGAGCCCCACGAATGCATCGCTGTCGGGGACGGTGCCAATGACCTGCCCATGATGGGTGCTGCGGGATTGTCGGTGGCTTACCACGCCAAACCCAAAGTGCGCGAGCAAGCCATGGTCGCGATCAACCAAGGTGGGCTCGACCGCTTGCTGGAAGTCGTCAAGCCCTGAAGTCAAACACACTCAGCGGCGCAGTGGTTTGAGCAAATCGCTCAGGCCGTTGTGGTCGATCTCTTGCATCAGCTGCAACAGTTGCCCGATTTCTCCTTTGGGAAAACCTTCACGCGCAAACCAATTGAGGTAGTTGCCAGGCAAGTCGGCAATCAGCATGCCCTTGTGCTTGCCAAAGGGCATGGGGGTGGTCACCAGCTTCACCAGGTCATCGGGTTTCATGGCCGCGCCTTCATGCCTTGTCTGCTCAGGCCTCGCCCCACAACCAAGACCGCACACGGGCATGGAAAGCTTCGGGCCGTGAAATCATCACCCAATGGCCGCAGGGCAAGCCTTG
>JBIKKE010000119.1:0-7951 GCA_044360575.1 Limnohabitans sp.
TGCGGATCGCGCCCGAGTTGTACCTCAAGCGCTTGCTGGTGGGCGGCTTTGAACGGGTGTTCGAGATCAACCGCAACTTCCGCAACGAAGGCATCTCGGTGCGCCACAACCCCGAGTTCACCATGATGGAGTTCTACGCGGCCTACTGGAACTACCAGGACCTGATGGGTTTCACGGAAAGCCTGATCCGCGACGCGGCCATGACCGCGGCTGGGACGCTGGACTTGACGTACAACGGCAAGCCCGTCGACCTGAACAAGCCTTTTGCCCGCATGACCATCCGCGAAGCCATACTGAAACACACGGAGGCTGGTGAGAACGTTGACAACGCAGAATGGTTGATCAACGCCCTCAAAAAGCTGGGCATGAACGAAGAGAAAAACAAGCTGTCCACCCGCAGCTTGGCCAGCCTGCAAGTGTTCTACTTTGAGGAAACCGTGGAAGACAAGCTCTGGGAGCCCACTTTCATCATGGAACACCCGACCGAAATCAGCCCGCTGGCCCGCGCCAACGACAGCCGACCCGAGGTGACCGAGCGTTTTGAGCTCTACATCACCGGCCGCGAGTTCGGCAATGGCTTCAGCGAATTGAACGACGCCGAAGACCAGGCTGCGCGCTTCCAGGCCCAAGTGGCCGCCAAAGACGACGGCGACGACGAAGCCATGTACTACGACCACGACTTTGTGCGTGCCCTCGAATACGGCATGCCGCCTGCAGGCGGCTGCGGCATTGGCATCGACCGCCTGATGATGCTGCTGACCGACAGCGCCAGCATCCGCGACGTGATCTTGTTCCCTGCCCTGCGGCACGTGCAAGAATAATCCTGAGCACCCATGAAAAAACCCGGCCTAGGCCGGGTTTTTTCATGGGCAATCCCACTCAAAGGCGCCGGTCAGAGGGCAAGCGCGGTGCATCTTCGACCACCTCGCGGGCCTCCACATCCACCACTTGGTCGTTGCGGGAAAACGGGGTCCCCTTTCCCATGTGTTGCTCAAAATCTGGCGTGGATGCGGCACGAAAGCCACCTTGTCTGAAATTTTGGCGCATGACGCTGAATTGCTGCCAAACCATCACCACCTGAGGCTTGCGGCCCGTCAAGAGCCAACGCAAGGTGGCATAAACCACGTAACAGGCCAAGCCAAACAACAAGATGACCAGAAACAAGAGCCCCAACAAACCCATCACAATGCGCGCAATCCAGTTCATGACAGTGTCCTGTTCAGGTCAAGGCAGGCGATCGAGCGCTTGCATGTAATCACTTGAGCGCATCAGCTCATCCCAAGCGCGGGCGGGGGATATGGGCAACAGATTCAAACGCCGTTCTTCGCTGATGTCGCTTGGCATCCAGTACCCCTTAACGGCCGCTTCGGTCAGTGCAGCCAGCACCTCGTCCAATTCAGCACCGCCGTTCACCGCCGAACGGTTGCACAGCAAGGCCAAATCACACCCCGCCTGCAAAGCGGTGATCACCGCTTCGGCGTAGCTGAGCGTGCGTCCATCCATCTGGCGTGCTGCGGCCATCGACAAGTCGTCGGTGCAAATAACACCCTGAAAGCCCAACTGACCCCGCAAAATATCTTGTAACCAGCGTGAAGAAAAGCCAGCTGGGCGGCTGTCCACCTTGCTGTAGATCACATGCGCAGGCATCACGGCCGTGAGCACACTGCCCAGCCATCGGTAAGGCTGCGCGTCATCGGCCAGGATGGCTTTGAGGCCGCGTTTATCGACTGGCAGAGCCACATGCGAATCGGCCTTGACCGCGCCGTGGCCCGGGAAATGCTTGCCACAGTTGCCCATGCCTGCTTGCAGCAAGCCTTGCATCAGGCTGCGGGCCAGCAGACTCACCACGCGCGGGTCGCGGGCGAATGCGCGGTCGCCAATGACGCCGCTTCGGGAAGCGCCGGGCCGCCCCAAGCTTCCCGAGCCCCCTCGGGGGGCAGCAAGGGCGTGCCCTTGCTTGGGGGCCTCATCCACGTGGTCCAAATCGAGCACGGGCGTGAAGCTGAAATCCACACCGCAGGCGCGCAACTCGCTGGCCAGCACAAAGCCTGCCGAGGTCGCCGCTTCGCAGGCTTTGAGCACACCCGAACCGGGCTGGCCCTTGTCGTCTTGCGACCAGAGTTCGCCCAGGGCGCGCATGGGTGGCAAATGGGTGAAGCCATCGGTGCGAAAGCGTTGCACCCGACCACCTTCATGGTCCACTGCAATCAAGAGGTCTGCACGGATGCTTTTGATGTGGGCACACAAATCGGTGAGTTGCGCCCGGCTTTGCCAATTGCGGCCAAACAAAATCATGCCGCCCACCAGCGGATGGGTCAAGCGGCGGCAGTCCACCTCGGTCAATGTGGTACCAGCGATATCGATGATCAAGGGGGCGTGGATGCTCATGCGTGTGTCAGCAGTTCAGGGTGAACAAAGGAAATTCAAGTGGGTGCAGTGCCTGACGATAGCGCCACCGGCGCCAAGGTCTCGACCACGCAAAAGCTGGCCGCGTACTCGGACTCGTCGGTCACGGTAATGTGGGCGCTGAGATTTTTGGCTTCAAACCAGTCTTTCAGGCCGCCGTGCAGCACGATGACCGGCTGGCCGCTGGGGAGTTTGCCGATCTCGCACAAGCGCCAAGTCATGGGCATGCGCATGCCCAGGCCAATGGCTTTGCTGAAAGCCTCTTTGGCCGAAAAGCGCGTGGCCAGATAGCGCACACCCCGCTCGGGCCAACGGGCACTGCGGGCCTTCCAGGTGGTCATCTCGGCGTCTGACAGTACCTTGGCGGCAAAGCGCTCGCCATGCCGATCCAAGCTGGCTTGGATGCGACGGATGTCGCAGATGTCGGTGCCGATGCCGTAGATCATGTGTTCAGGCAGTCCAGGTAAGCCTGCACCGTCGCGGCATAACCCATCTCCAGCGCCTCGGCCATGAAAGCATGGCCAATCGAGACTTCTTGCAGACCTGGCAATGCCGCCACAAAGGCAGGCAGGTTGTCGCGGTTGAGGTCATGCCCGGCGTTCAGGCCCAGGCCCACAGCCAGTGCGGCTTGCGCGGCATCGGCGTAACGCTGCAATTGGGCGGCATTGGCTGGCATGCCAAAGCTGGCGGCATAGGGCTCGGTGTACAGCTCCACCCGGTCTGCCCCCACAGCGCGGGCAGCAGCCATTTGCTCAGGGATGGGGTCCATGAACAAACTCACACGCACGCCGAGTGCCCTGCATTCGTCAATCAAAGGTTTGAGCCGCTCGGCGTCTTGCGGAAAGGACCAGCCATGGTCGCTGGTGAACTGGCCTTCGCTGTCGGGCACAAAGGTCACTTGGTGCGGGCGCACGGCACGCACATGGTCCATCAGGTTATGGAAGGGGTTGCCCTCGATGTTGAACTCACGCTCGGGCCAGGCTTGCATGAGCGCTTGCAGTTCGGGCACGTCGCTGGCGCGGATGTGGCGCTCGTCCGGACGGGGATGAATGGTAATGCCGCTGGCACCCGCTTGCAGGCACAGTTCAGCCGCGCGCGTGACGCTGGGAATGCCCAAGTGACGCGAATTGCGCAGCAAGGCAACTTTATTGACGTTGACCGACAGGGCCACGCGTTGGGAAGATGTGGGCATGGAGGAGTTCATAAAGTTTGCAAGTCCAGCATCATTTGGCGGGTGCGCAACGCGCCCACACCGCAATGGTAGTTGAGCAACAGGCGCAAGGGGCGTTGCAGCTGCACCAGCAGATCGGCGCACTCGCGCAGCAAAGCGGCAAAAGGGCTGGGGGACGCCAGCGCCGCATGCAGCGCCAACCACTGTTCGCCCCGCAAGGCGTGGCGCGGGTCATCGCTGACCCACTGCAGCCCCGCCTCTGGCACCAGCGCATAACAGTCCAGGGGGGATAAAGGCTTGAGTGTCAGCGTTTGCAGATTCAGGGCGGGCAAGAGGCCCATTTCTCTGAGCAGCAGCAGCTCAAAGCCGCGCAATGCCCATTGCAAGGCTTCGGGGTCACCACTGGCCAGCAGGCGCACGGCAGCGGCATACACCTCGAACAAAGCGGGGTGCGGGTCGTCGCGTGCCGTCAGGCGCATCAGCAGCTCATTGAGGTAGTAGCCCGACAGCAGCGCCTCCCCCGTGGGCATGACGTGCCCACCCACCCATTCGGCCGACTTGAGGGTGCGGATATCGCCATCGCCCCCGAACGCCAGCGACAAAGGCTGCAAGGGCAGCAACACGGGGCGAAAGCTGGATGTGGGCCGCTTGGCCCCTTTGGCCACCAAAGCCACCCGGCCGTGGTGGCGAGTGAACACTTCCAGAATCAGGCTGGTTTCGCTCCAGTCGTAGCGGTGCAGCACATAGGCTGGCTCGTCTGCAATCCGCTTGGTGGCCATGAACGCCGAGACTTACTCGTAGCCGAAGCTGCGCACTCGGGCTTCGTCGTCGGCCCAGCCCGAACGCACTTTGACCCACAGCTCGATGAAGACCTTGGCGTCGAGCAGTTTTTCCAGCTCGACGCGGGTTTCGGTGCCGATGCGCTTGAGCTTTTCGCCCTTGTCACCGATCACCATGGCCTTGTGCCCCTCGCGCTCGACCACGATGGTGGCGGCAATGCGGAGCATGCGCTTGGCAGTGCGACCCGCTTCTTCTTCGAACTTGTCGATCACCACCGTGGAGGTGTAAGGCAGCTCGTCGCCCGTCAGGCGAAAGAGTTTTTCGCGAACCATTTCACTGGCCAAGAACTTCTCGCTGCGGTCCGTGAGTTCGTCCTCGGCATGCCACCAAGGCTGCTCGGGCAAGTATTTTTCGCAAACATCGAGCAAACGCTCAATGTCTTTGGGCTGCTTGGCCGACATGGGAAAAAACTCGGTGAAAGCATGGCGCTCTTGCATCTCGCGCAGCCAAGGCGCGATATCGCCTCGGCGGTGGACGTTGTCGAGTTTGTTGGCGACCAACAAGACCGGAATGCCGGGCTTGAGCAAGGCCAGCACTTTGGCATCGGCCGTGGTGAAGCTGCCAGCCTCCACCACAAACAAGACCAAGTCCACGTCGGTCACAGCGCCAACCACGGTTTTGTTCAACGACTTGTTGAGTGCAGTGCCGTGGATGGTTTGAAAACCGGGTGTGTCCACGAAAACATATTGAGAGGCGCCCTCGGTGCGGATGCCGGTGATGCGGTGGCGCGTGGTTTGGGCTTTGCGTGAGGTGATGCTGATCTTTTGGCCCACCAAGGCGTTGAGCAAAGTGGACTTGCCCACGTTGGGCTTGCCCACAATGGCGACCAAGCCGCAGTGCTGGCCTGCGACTGGCACGGGAGCCGGGGCAGCAGCCATCGGGGGCAAAGAAGCATCTTCAGAGGACGAGCGTGGCTGAATGGTCACACCCGCGATTTGTACGGGGCGGCGCATGGCCTGCTCTTGGGGCATGCGTTCGGCTTCAGCTGGTTTTTTATCGGTGCTCATGCGGCGCTTTCAGATTTCAGGTGGTGCAGCATGGCGGCGGCCGCTGCTTGTTCGGCCGCGCGACGCGACGCGCCCGAGCCCCGTTGGGTTTGGCGCAATTCGGTCACTTCGCAAGAGACCTCGAACTGTTGGCGGTGCGCCGCGCCAGATGTACCCACCACGGTGTATTTGGGCAGCGCGAGCTTGCGCCCTTGCAACCACTCTTGCAATTCGGTCTTGGGGTCTTTGCCCACGGCCTGCATATCGGGCTTGATGTCCACTTTGGCAAACAGGCGCTCGACCAAGGCTTGTGCTGGTGCGTAACCACCGTCGAGATAAACCGCACCGATGATGGCTTCTACAGCGTCAGCGAGGATAGAGGGCCGATCTTGACCGCCAGAGCGCATCTCGCCTTCACCCAAGCGCATCACAGCAGGCAAATCCAGCGTTTTGGCCAGTTGGTGCAAGGTGTCCTGCTTGACCAAATTGGCACGCACACGCGACAAATCGCCCTCGGGCAAATTGGCCAGTTGGGTGTACAACAAGTGTGCGACCGAGAGGTTCAGCACCGAGTCGCCCAAAAACTCCAAGCGCTCGTTGTGGTCGGCGCTGAAGCTGCGGTGCGTGACCGCTTGTTGCAACAAGCTGGCCTGGCGGAATGCGTAACCCAGTCGTGTTTGCAACTCAAACAAAGACAAGGTCACAGGGTTGGAGTTGTTCACACTCACCTCAATTGAAAGCGCCGATGCGCTTGAGGTTGCCAAAGTTCATCCAGACAAAAAAGGCTTTGCCCACGATGTTGGCGTCCGGCACAAAGCCGAAGTAACGGGAATCCAAGGAGTTGTCGCGGTTGTCACCCATCATGAAGTAATGGCCTGCGGGCACTTTGCACGTCACGCCTTCGACGGTGTAGTTGCAGTTTTCGCGCCCTGGAAACTGGTCAGCCCCGGGCACAAAGGCCGGACGGTCATCGTCTTGCAAGGTTTGATAAGGCTTGTCACTCAGAGTTTCACGGCGGTGCTTGTGATAACGCATGGTGGATTCGTCAAAGAAATCGGGCAAGACTTCGGTCGGAACAGGTTTGCCGTTGATGCTGAGCGTTTTGTTGATGTAGGCGACCTCATCGCCCGGAAGTGCGATCACGCGCTTGATGTAGTCGACACTGGGCTTGGGCGGGTAACGGAACACCATCACATCACCGCGCTGCACAGAGGTGCCCTCGGTCAGCTTGGTGTTGGCCACCGGCAAGCGAATGCCGTAATGGAATTTGTTGACCAAAATCAGGTCGCCAATGTGCAGTGTGGGGATCATGGAGCCCGAGGGGATTTTGAAGGGCTCAAACAAAAATGAGCGCAATACAAAAACCACCAAGATCACCGGGAACAGGCCTGCTGTCCAGTCCAGCCACCATGGCTGCATGAGCAGCTTCTCGCGGGACTCGCGGATGTCCGTGTCCACTTTGTCGATGCCCATTTTGGCCAGCTCAGCACGGCGCTGGGCAGTTTCAGCCTCCAAATGCGTCACTGCTTTGAGGCGCTGTGGCAAGAAGACAAATCGCTCAGCCAGCCAATAAATGCCGGTGACCACCGTTGCTAAAAGCAATAGAAGGGCAAAGTTACCCTCCAAAAACCCCAGGTACCAAGAACCGGCATAGCCGACAAAAGCGGCCAAGACCATAGACGTGATGAACTGCATCAATCTTCCACCTGCAAAATGGCCAAGAATGCCTCTTGTGGCACCTCAACCGAGCCAATTTGTTTCATGCGCTTTTTACCGGCTTTTTGTTTTTCCAGCAGTTTGCGTTTACGCGAGATGTCACCACCGTAGCACTTGGCCAAAACGTTTTTGCGCAAGGCCTTGATGCTCTCTCGGGCAATGATGTTGGCGCCAATGGCCGCCTGGATGGCCACGTCGAACATTTGACGGCTGATGATCTCGCGCATTTTGGCCACCACCGCCCTGCCCCGGTACTGAGACTGCGAACGGTGCACGATGATGGACAAGGCATCGACTTTTTCGCCGTTGAGCAAGATGTCGACCTTCACCACGTCTGAAGCGCGGAACTCTTTGAACTCGTAGTCCATGGAGGCATAGCCCCGGCTGACCGATTTGAGCTTGTCAAAAAAGTCCAGCACGATTTCGCCCAGAGGCATCTCGTAAGTCAGCATGACCTGACGGCCGTGGTAGGCCATGTTGAGCTGCACGCCACGTTTTTGGTTGGCCAGCGTCATCACTGGGCCCACATAGTCCTGTGGCATGTACAAGTGAACGGTGACGATGGGCTCTCGAATTTCTTGCAACTTGCCTTGGTCGGGCATCTTGGAAGGGTTTTCCACCATGAGGACTTCGCCACCGGGCTGAACCACTTGGTAGACCACGCTGGGTGCAGTGGTGATCAGGTCTTGGTCAAACTCGCGCTCCAGTCGCTCTTGTACGATTTCCATGTGCAACAAGCCCAAGAAACCGCACCTGAAACCAAAACCCAGCGCTTGCGAGACTTCGGGCTCGTAATGCAAGGACGCATCGTTGAGCTTGAGCTTTTCAAGAG
>JBIKKE010000120.1:0-7921 GCA_044360575.1 Limnohabitans sp.
ATCCCCATGTCGGTCATGACGGCGGTGCTGGGCTTCATGCTCATTTATGGCGGAGCCACCATGGGCTTGAGCATGTTGCTTTTGCTCAGTGGGTTGGACATCGTCACTGCGTTTTCGGCGGTGATTGCCACCGTCAACAACATCGGACCCGGTTTGGGCGAGGTCGGGCCATCGGGCAACTATGGCAACCTCAACCCGTTTCAGTTGAGTGTCTTGAGTTTTGCCATGCTGCTGGGCCGACTCGAGTTGCTGTCGGTACTGGTGCTGTTCAGTTCACATTTTTGGCGCAAATAAAGTCGGCAGGTTTGCCGTCCATTCAAGGAGAAACACATGCCCATCACCAAAGGTTTTCAAATGCTTGTTGACCAAGCCATGGCCCAGGTCACGACGCACAGCGTGGAAGCCGTGCGCGCCCGCATGAGCGACCCGAACGTGCAGATCGTCGACATCCGCGACCCGCGCGAGCTCGAGCGCGATGGCACAGTGCCCGGCGCTTTGCTGGCCCCACGCGGCATGCTGGAGTTTTGGGTGGACCCGGCTTCACCTTACTTCAAGCCCGTGTTCGCTGACGAAAGCAAACAGTTCATTTTGTTTTGCGGCGCAGGCTGGCGCAGTGCTCTGGCCACCAAAACCCTGCAAGACATGGGCATGACCAACGTCGCCCACATCGACGGTGGTTTTGCGGCCTGGAAAAAAGCAGCGGCGCCCATGGTCACCATGGAGCAGCACAAAGCCGAAAGCGCAGCGCGCAAAAGCGCTTGATGGCGATGCCTTGCCCCTGCGGCCGCACCACGGCCAAAGGTCAGCCCTTGTTACTCGAGGCTTGCTGCGGCCGCTATCACGCAGGCCAGGCTGCACCTGATGCCGAAAGCTTGATGCGCTCGCGCTACAGCGCTTTTGTGCGGGGCGATGTGCCTTATCTGATGGCGACTTGGCACAGCAGCCAACGCCCTGCTGAGCTGACGCTCGAAGCTGGTGGTAATTGGTTGGGCCTAGAGATCAAGCAGCACAGCGTCACAGGCGCAGACACCGCCGAGGTGGAATTTGTAGCGCGCTTTCGGGTCGGCGGTAAAGCCGTGCGACAACACGAGCGCAGCCGCTTTGTACGCGAACCCTCTGCGGATGGCGATCGCTGGTTTTATGTGGACGGAGATGAGCTTTGAGGCTTGACTCAAAGCGTCTGGACAATGCAACCTATCATCACACCTATGAACTTTGAAGCCATCTTGTTTGACTGCGACGGTGTGCTGGTGGACAGCGAGGCCATCACCTGTGGCGTGCTGCGCGACATGTTTGAAGCGCAAGGCTGGCGCATGACGCTGGCCGAGTGCATGCAGCGCTTTGTGGGCCATACCGTCAAAAGCCAACGTGCAACCATTGAGGCACACACCGGTCAGCCGCTCACCGATGAATGGCTGGCGCAGTTTTTTGCACTTCGTAATGAGCGGTTGACGCAAAGCATCACCGCGATTGAAGGCGTTCACGAAGCGGTGGCGCATCTGCATGACCATTGCCAAGGCCGCATCGCTGTGGCCTCTGGCGCTGACCGCTTCAAGGTCGAGATGATGCTCAAGCAAGTGGGCCTCATGCACTTTTTTGAAGGCCGTATTTTCAGCGGCCATGAAATGCCGCGCAGCAAACCGCACCCTGATGTGTATTTAGCCGCTGCAGCCCATTTGCAGATTGATCCGGCACGTTGCTTGGTGGTGGAAGACACCACCGTGGGCATCACAGCGGGTGTGGCCGCTGGTGCGACGGTATGGGCCTATGCCGCGTCACCCGCCGAACACTCGCCGCTCTTGCAGGCTGGCGCGCAGCGGGTGTTCACTGGCATGCACGAGTTGCGCTTGGCTTGATTCTGGCATCGGCCCTTGCCTTTCAGGGCGTTTTGGCCAGTCTGAATTCCTCCGGCGTTTGCCCCGTCCAGCCTTTGAAGGCGCGCATGAAACTCTTTTCGTTCTGAAACCCAACCTCTGCGGCGATCTGTTTGATGGGGCGCTGCGTGCGCAGCAGCAGATCGGTGGCCAGGTCGCGGCGCACAGCGTCTTTGAGTTGTTGCAGGCTGGCGCCTTCCTCTTTGAGTTGCCGGTGCAAGGTACGGGCCGACAGGTTCAGCCAGGCCGCCAAGTCGTCGGCATTGCGGCTGTGTTCGGGGTGTTCGGCCAGGGTTTGGCGCACTTTTTCTACCAGCAGCCGGTCGCGCCTGTAAGGGCGTACGGTGAGCAGCAAGGCGCGTTGCAGCATGCGTTGTAAGGCAGCTTCGTCACGGCGCACCGGCAGGCTCAGATAGCCTGCGTCAAATTGCAGGCTGTGCGTGGGCGCGTTGAATTGTGTGGGGCCGTCAAATAGCACGCGGTAACTGTCGGCGTGGTGCGGTGGTGCAAAGCGCAAAGTGGTTTGCAGCAGCGGAATGCGCGAGTCGGTCAGCCAGCAGGCCACGCCCAAAGCATTACGCAGCACCGACACCACGGCAAATTCCTGCAAACTGGCCAGCGGGCGGTTTTCATGTAATTGCAGATGCGCCACGCTCGCCTCGGTGCTGACCTGCAAATGAATGTCGTTGGTCAGCAGGCCGTGATGGCGGCACCAGCGGGCCAGCGCCACGCCCAAAGTTGGGGCGGTCAGTGAGGCGCGCACCAGCATGCCGTAGCTGCCCCAGGGGAGGCGGCGGCTGAACCAGCCCAGGGCCTCGTCGTCCAGTTCGCGCATGGCGCTGGCCGACAGCCATTCCATTTGCAGGGCGGTGATGCGCGCATCGGGATGGCGAAGTGTGTCTGGCGCAATTTGTGCCGCGACCAGGGCGGGCAGTGGGTCCATGCCGCGTTGGGTGTAGGCCTGTGCAATGGCTTTGACAAAAGCTATGGGTGTCTCAGCACGACCGGTGTGGATCGGTTGAGGTGGCTCAGGCAAGTGTGGGTTCATGGGTCTTGAAATTGTGGCACGATTTGCAACCCATTTGACGCCCTCCAGCCGGGCACTGGTCTTAAGCTGACAGGCATTGCCTCACAGGCACGGTGTTTGCCGTGTGACCGGGGCCACAGCCAAGGAAGACACATGACTGTTTTGCACTCTCAACTGAACCCCCGCTCGGCCGACTTTCAGGCCAATGCCGCCGCCATGCGGACCCTGGTCGATGACTTGCGTGTGCATCTGGAGCGCGTGGCTTTGGGTGGCGGTGAAGCACCTCGCGCCAAGCACACCGCCCGGGGCAAGCTGCTGCCGCGTGACCGCGTGCAGATGCTGCTCGACCCCGGCACGCCTTTCCTCGAAGTCGCGCCGCTGGCCGCACTCAACATGTACAACAACGACGCGCCCAGCTCCGGCGTTATCGTGGGCATTGGTCGTGTCAGCGGAGTGGACTGCATGATCGTGTGCAACGACGCCACAGTGAAGGGCGGCACCTACTACCCACTAACGGTGAAAAAGCATTTGCGGGCGCAAGAAATCGCGCAGCAAAACCACTTGCCCTGCATTTATTTGGTCGATTCCGGTGGTGCCAACTTGCCTAATCAGGACGAGGTCTTTCCCGACCGTGACCACTTCGGTCGCATCTTCTTCAACCAAGCGAACATGAGCGCGTTGGGCATTGCGCAAATCGCCGTGGTCATGGGCAGTTGCACGGCGGGCGGGGCGTATGTGCCCGCCATGAGCGACGAAACCATCATCGTCAAGAACCAAGGCACTATCTTTTTGGGCGGCCCACCGCTGGTCAAAGCCGCCACGGGCGAAGTGGTGAGCGCCGAAGACTTGGGCGGTGGTGATGTGCACACGCGTTTGTCCGGCGTGGCCGACCATTTGGCGCAAAACGATGTGCACGCGCTGGCTCTGGCGCGTCAGGCCGTGAAAAATCTGAACGCACAGAAGGCACCCAACATCGCCACGCACGCACCCGTGCCGCCGCTGTTTGATGCGCAAGAGTTGTACGGTGTGATCCCCACCGACACGCGCAAGCCCTTTGATGTGCGCGAGATCATCGCCCGCATCGTCGACGGCTCGGAGTTTGACGAATTCAAATCCCGTTTTGGCACCACCTTGATTTGTGGCTTTGCCCGCATCGAAGGCATGCCGGTGGGCATCATCGCCAACAACGGCATTCTCTTTAGCGAGTCGGCCCTCAAAGGTGCGCACTTCATCGAGCTGTGCTGCCAGCGCAAGATTCCGCTGGTCTTTTTGCAGAACATCACTGGCTTCATGGTCGGGCGCACATACGAAAACGAAGGCATCGCCCGCAACGGCGCCAAGATGGTCACGGCCGTGGCCACAGCCGCAGTTCCAAAGTTCACCATCATCATCGGCGGCAGCTTTGGGGCGGGCAACTATGGCATGTGCGGTCGCGCTTACAGCCCACGTTTCTTGTGGATGTGGCCCAACGCCCGCATCTCCGTCATGGGCGGTGAGCAAGCGGCCAGCGTCTTGGCCACCGTCAAGCGTGACGGCATCGAGGGCAAGGGCGGCCAATGGAGTGCCGACGAAGAAGCTGCGTTCAAAGCCCCTATCAAAGAGCAGTACGAAGTGCAGGGCCACCCTTATTACGCCACCGCACGCCTGTGGGACGACGGCATCATTGACCCGGCCGACACCCGCCGTGTGCTGGCACTGGGCCTGAGCGCATCGCTCAATGCACCGATTCCTGAGACAAAATTTGGACTTTTCCGCATGTGATGTGTATGATTTTGTAAATTCATACACATGCAAGAGGTTTCAAAGTGCGCACCAACATCGTGATCGACGACAAGCTCATGGCCGATGTCATGGCCTCGGGTGATTTCAAGACCAAAAAAGAGGCGGTTGAAGAGGGCTTGCGGTTGCTCAAGCGCAAGAAGGCTTATGCAGCCTTGTTGGCCGCGCGTGGCACATTGTTTTGGGACGATTCCGACGAAGCCTGGGCCAAGGCGCGCGAAGAGAGGCAACTTGCAGAGACCGCGCAAGAACCTGTGGGTGTTTATGAGGTCAAGCCCGCTGTGAAGGGCCGCAAATCTCGAGTAGCAACTGACACCCGACTGCCAGCGAAAGGCAAGTCGGCATGATTTTGGTGGACTCCAGCGTGTTGATCGATCACTTTCGAGGCACGATCAACCCACAGACCCAACAGCTTAAGCGTTGGCTCTCAGGGGACGAAGGGCCGCCTGACATTGGTGTGGCTGATCTGGTTATTTTTGAAGTGGTGCGAGGCTTCTCCACAGCCAGTGCCCAGGCAAGGGTGCGGGACCTCCTGCTGGACTTGGAGGTTGTGGAGATCGGTGGCCTCGACAACGCCTTGCAGGCGGCCACGCTCTATCAACGGTTGCGCCAGTCAGGCCGCACGGTTCACAGCCCCATTGACGTGCTCTTGGCCAGCTACTGCATGACCCACGGCCACACGCTGCTGCATCGTGACGCCGATTTTGAATCGCTCAAATCTTTGGGAAGGCTGGACACATGGCCACAATGAACATATCCACTTGGCATCGTCATTTCAACTCCCAAGCGCGCTACCACGTCTGGGCCACCCACCGCCTGCTCGAGGCGGTCTCGCGCGTGCCCGCCGAAGACTACCAACGCGACGTGGGTTTGTTCTTCAAAAGCATCCACGGCACGCTGAACCACATGCTGGTGGCCGAGCATCTGCTCTGGTATGCGCGTTTTTCAAAAGGGGCATCGCCTGTGTTGGCGCTGGATACCGAGATAGAGCCCCACCGTGAACGCCTGGCCCAGGCGATCAAGGGGGGATCGGCCAACTGGTCTCAGCTGATCGGCACCTGGCCTGCCGAACGTTTTGATGGCCAACTGGATTCCCGGACCAGCCAAGGCGCCCCCCTTTCCTTGCCGTTTGCGGCCACCTTGGCGCATGTCTTCAACCACGCCACTCACCACCGTGGTCAGATCACGGCGGCACTGACGGCGATGGGCCAGCCTTGCCCGGAGCTGGACATGGTTTATTTCCTTTTGGCAGAACAGGCTCCCAAATCATGAGCAATGCACTGAAAATTTCCACCCAAAGCGGCGTCCACACCATCACGCTGTCGCGCCCCGATGTGCGCAACGCCTTCAACGACGAAGTCATTGTCGAGTTGAAAAACGCTTTTTTGGCGGTCGCCCAAGACGCGGCTGTGCGTTGCGTGGTGCTGGCTGCCGAGGGCCCCGCCTTTTGCGCCGGTGCCGACCTGAACTGGATGCGCCGTATGGCCGACTACACCCGCGAAGAAAACCTGGCCGACGCGGGCGAGTTGGCCGCCATGCTGCGCGCCATTTATGAATGCCCAAAACCCACCATCGCCCGAGTGCAGGGTGACGTGTACGCCGGTGGCATGGGTCTGGTGGCGGCCTGCGACATGGCGGTGAGCGTGGATACGGCGAACTATTGCCTGAGCGAAGTCAAGCTGGGCCTGATCCCGGCCACCATCAGCCCGTATGTGATCCGCGCCATGGGTGCGCGTGCGGCACACCGTTACTTTTTGACGGCCGAGCGTTTCAACGCTGCTGAGGCGCACCGCATTGGCCTGGTGCACGAAGTGGTGAGCGCCGACGCGCTGGACGCCAAAGTGGCCGAGCTGACACAAGCGCTGGTGAGCGCCAGCCCTCATGCCGTGCGCGCTTGCAAGAAGCTGGTGCAAGACGTGGCCGAACGCGAGATCAACGACGCGCTGGTGGCGCAGACGGTGGCGGGCATCGCCGACATCCGCGCCAGCAGCGAAGGCAAGGAGGGTGTGCAGTCCTTCTTGCAAAAGCGCAAACCCAACTGGCTGCTCCCTTGAGGGAATGGGTATGAAGCTGTTTCGGGGCCTCTTCGGGTTCGCTTGCTGTTGGTGGGCGATGTGGACGCACGCTCAAGCCCCTGCCGAGTTGCCGGTCGCCAAAGACCTGCATGAAGTCGTTCACCATGTACCGGTTTCAGTGCAGGACCTTTACGGCCGTCGCGAGCAGCGACAGATCCCCGTGACGGTGTTCAAACCCGCAGGGGATGGCCCATTTCCGATGGTGGTTCTCAACCACGGCCGAGCCACCAGTCGGGAAAAAATGGCTCAGCCGACACGTTTTCGGTATGAGCAGCAAGCCCGATTTTTTGTGGGCAAGGGTTTTGTGGTGATGGTGCCCACCCGTGTGGGCTATGGCGAAACCTACGATGGTTTTGACCCTGAAACCAACGGAGGGTGCAGCCAGCCCCGCATCGAACCCATGAGCCTTGCGGCATCGGATCAAGTGCTGGCGGTGGCTGAGTTTGCGCGCAGCCTGCCTTTTGTGGATGCCAAACGTTGGTGGGTCATGGGTCAATCGGTCGGCGGCTTGACCTCGGTGGCGACCGCCTGGCGCAACCCATCAGGTTTGCAAGGGGCCATCAATTTTGCAGGTGGCACTGGGGGCGATCCGGTGGGTCGTCCAGGTCGTTCGTGTGCGACCGTTCAAATTGGACAACTCTGGAAGGCTCGCGCCGCACAGGCCCAAGTGCCCATGCTTTGGTTGTATTGGGAAAACGATTTGTTCTGGGGTGCGCAAGCGCCGCGAGATTGGCACCGGGCTTGGCTGGAGGGTGGTGGGCGAGCCGAATTTCACCAATTCTCACCCGCAGGTTCGGATGGTCACTCGGGGTTCAACATGGACATGGACCGCTGGGCGCCCATGGTGGATGCTTTTTTGGCCAAGGCAGGGTACACCCAGCCCGCTTTGCCTCCAGTCCCTGAACCAAGTGGTTTCGCCCAAGTGGATGAGATTGACAAAGTGCCGGTGGGTGTCGAGACCCGGCAAAACCTGTACACCCGTTTTCTGGCCAGTCCCTCTCCGCGCGCTTTTGCCATAGGTCCGGGTGGTGCAGGCTTTGCCACGGGCGATTGGGCCGTGGGTCGCGCCTTGGGTTTTTGTCAGGCGCGCCGTGGCATCACCTGCAAGTTGTACGCCGTAGATAACCAAGTGGTTTGGAGAAACTGACATGTTCAAGAAAATACTG
>JBIKKE010000150.1:0-6725 GCA_044360575.1 Limnohabitans sp.
TGGTTGTTGATGTTTTTCCCCGGCTGGCTGGCCTGGGTGGCCATTTCCATCTGGTTTTTGTACCGCATCGTGCTCGGCATGGTGCGCCTGAACGGGCAGCGCCCGGTGACCGACTGAACCCCTTTTTCTCAATTCAATCAAGCCATGACCGACGCCAACTGTATTTTTTGCAAAATCATTGCGGGCCAGATTCCTTCGCGAAAGGTGTACGAAGACGAGCACGTCTTCTCTTTCCATGACATCAACCCCTGGGCGCCCGTTCATTTTTTGATCATCCCCAAGCTGCACATCCCTTCGATGGCGCACCTGGCCCCTGAACATGCGGGCCTGATGGGCCACATGATGACCCTGGCCCCCAAGCTGGCCTTGCAAGAGGGGTGTAACCCTTACCCCGATGGCGGTTTCCGCATCGTGGTGAACAACGGGGCTGAGGGTGGCCAAGAGGTGCACCACCTGCACATGCACGTCATGGGCGGGCCGCGTCCATGGTTGCGTGGCTGAATTTGGATTGTCATCAAATCCTTGTTTAATCGAGGCAGTTTTTTCTTCGAGGGCATCAGCCCTTAGAATTCATCAACTAATTTAGGAGATTTTCATGGGTACTTTTTCCATTTGGCACTGGCTGATCGTGCTGTTGATCGTGATCATGGTGTTTGGCACCAAAAAGCTCAAGAACATGGGTTCTGACCTGGGCGGCGCCGTCAAAGGTTTCAAGGACGGCATGAAAGAGGGCGCCCCAAAAGCCGACGAGGCCACGCCCGTTGTTGCAGGTCAGGTCACGGCATCCACACCCGCTCAGGCCGAAAAAACCACCATCGACGTCGAAGCCAAGACCAAGTCTTGAACTTTTGACCGACTGATCGTTTCACTGTGCTGGATTTAAGTTTTTCGAAAATGGCCCTGATCGGGGTGGTGGCGTTGATCGTCATCGGCCCCGAGAAACTCCCCAAAGTCGCCCGCACGCTGGGTGCACTTTTGGGCAAGGCGCAGCGTTACGTCTCGGATGTCAAGGCAGAGGTCAACCGGTCAATGGACTTGGAAGAACTTAAAAAAATGAAAGAGACCATGGAGACGGCGGCCCGCGATGTGGAGCAGTCGGTTCAAACCACGGCCTCTGATTTTGAAAAAGATTGGGCAGACACGACGGCTGGGTTGAACAGTGATTTACCCGCCATCGAGCCGCCCCCGCCTTACTACAAACGTCCCGAGAAGAACTGGCGTCTCAAGCGGGGTGCGATGCCCCAGTGGTACAAAGCCCGTTCTGGGGTGCGTACCAAAGCCCTGTCGGGTGCTGCTCGTGTGGCCCGTTACCGGCCCAAGCCTCTCAATTCCTATTGAAACTGGCGCGCTCGTTGTGCGCCCGTTTGACTGACCCATCCAATGTCTGAAACCCCTCCCAAGCCCGACGACGAACTCAAAGGTTCAGAGCAACCTTTTGTGGCGCATTTGATCGAGTTGCGAGACAGATTGATGTGGGCCGTGGCGGCCGTGGCGCTTGCTGCCGCTGCTTTGGCGATTTACCCAGGGCCTGGCAACCTGTATGACATTTTGGCCGCCCCTCTGGTGGTGCATTTGCCCAAAGGCGCGACTTTGATTGCGACTTCGGTGATTTCGCCTTTCATGGTGCCGCTCAAAATTTTGTTGATGAGCGCCTTTCTCATTGCTTTGCCAGTGGTTTTGTACCAGCTCTGGGCTTTCATCGCGCCCGGTCTTTACAGCCATGAAAAGAAGCTGGTCATGCCTTTGGTGGTGTCCAGCACCTTGCTGTTTTTCATCGGGGTGGCTTTCTGTTACTTCTTTGTGTTTGGCCAGGTGTTCAGTTTTATCCAGAGCTTTGCCCCCAAGAGCATCACTGCTGCGCCTGACATTGAGGCCTATTTGAGCTTTGTGCTGTCGATGTTCTTGGCATTTGGCTTGGCTTTTGAGGTGCCTGTGGCTGTGGTGGTCTTGGCCCGCATGAATGTGGTGACCGTAGAGAAGCTCAAAGAGTTTCGGGGTTACTTCGTGGTCTTGGCATTCGTCATTGCGGCCGTGGTCACGCCGCCCGATGTGGTCTCCCAGCTGGCGCTGGCCATTCCCATGTGCTTGCTTTACGAGTTGGGCATCTGGGCCGCACAAATCTTCATCAAGAACACCCAAGCGCCTGACGCAGCAGCCGACGAAGTTGCTTAATTGCCAAGCGCTGGCCTTTAACGGGCTTGGCGTTTGGGCGCAGGTCTTTCTGCCGGGGTGAGGCGCAAAGACAACTGAGCTTGTTGGCGCCAGATCAGCAATTCAGCCGGTACCCCCGGTGTGAGATTGGCGACTTGGTTGAGCAGATCAGACACATTGTTCACAGGCTGAGTGCCCACACGGATGATCACATCGCCCGGGCGAATGCCAGCCTTGGCGGCAGGGCCGTTTTGTAAAACACCAGAGATCACCACGCCCGACTTCAGCGCGTTTTGCCCCACCAACGGCAGTTTGAAGCTTTCGGCCAGCTCCGGGGACAGGTCTTGCGGTTCGACCCCGATCCAGCCGCGAATGACCTTGCCGTTTTTCAGCAAGTCTTGCATCACTTGCTTGGCGGTTGAAATGGGGATTGCAAAGCCAATGCCCATGCTGCCCCCCGATCGGGAATAGATCGCGGTGTTGATGCCCATCAGGTGACCATTCACATCGACCAAAGCACCGCCTGAGTTGCCGGGGTTGATGGCCGCGTCGGTTTGGATGAAGTTCTCAAAGGTGTTGATGCCCAGTTGGCTGCGGCCCAAAGCGCTGACGATGCCCGAGGTCACGGTTTGGCCAACACCAAAGGGGTTGCCAATGGCCAGCACCACATCGCCCACTTGCATGTCCAGTGTCTGGCCCAAGACGATCACGGGCAAATTGGTCAGCGGGATTTGCAACAGCGCCAAGTCGGTGTCGGGGTCGGTGCCAATGACTTTGGCCATGGCTTTGCGCCCGTCACTGAGCACCACTTCGATGTCGTCAGCGTCTTCAATGACGTGGTTGTTGGTCAGGATGTGCCCCTCGGGGCTGACAATGACGCCACTGCCCAAACCTGCGGGGTTTTGTTCGTCTTGCTCGCCATAGAAAAACCGGAACCAGGGGTCTTGGCCATGGGGGTTGTTGTTTTTGCCGGTGTTGATGCTCACCACTGCGGGTGAGGCTTTTTGTGCGGGGGCACTCAAGCTGCCGACAGGCCTGGTGCCATGGGCCGCAGGTGGGGCTTGCAACAAGGTCATGCCAGCCATGGAGGCCTGGGTGCCACGCAACCATTCGGGCTGCAAAGTGGCCACCACGAACCAAATGGCCAACAAAACGGTGACCCATTGCGAAAATAAAGACCAAATTCGTTTCATATTGCAGATTGTCCTTGATTCAGTGGCTTGGCCGTGTTTTGGCGTTGAATCACCGAGTGATGCCATGGTGTTTGCGACCTGAGCCACAATCAACAGCCATGACCGATGCCAAAACTCTGGGCCAAGCTTTGGATGCTTTGCTTCAACCTGAAAAATTCCGCGACTACGGCCCCAACGGCTTGCAGGTCGAGGGGGACCGTGAGGTCAAACTTTTGGTGAGTGGCGTGACCGCGAGCCGGGCTTTGATCGAGGCGGCATTTGCGGCCAATGCCGATGCCATCTTGGTGCACCATGGCTTGTTCTGGCGTGGGCAAGACGGGCGCGTCACGGGTTGGATGCGAGAGAGGCTGCGCTTGTTGCTGGCCCATGGCATCCATCTTTTTGCGTACCACCTGCCACTGGATGCGCATGCCGAACTCGGCAACAACGCCCAGCTGGGTCGTTTGCTGGGCTTTCAAACCACTGGTCGTTTCGGTGAGCAAGATCTCGGCTTTGTGGGCGCACCATCGGCGCCTTGGTCTTGCGCTCAACATTTGGCCGACCATGTGGCCGGTGTTTTGGGGCGGCATGTCACCTGTGTGGGTGGAACCGACCAAACGGTGCGACGTGTTGCTTGGTGCACGGGTGGCGCCCAAAGCTATTTTGAGGCCGCGATTGCGCAGGGTGTGGACGCATTTTTAACCGGTGAAATTTCCGAACCGCAGGCGCATTTGGCGAGAGAAACGGGCGTCGCTTTTCTGGCTTGTGGCCACCATGCGTCAGAACGCTACGGTGCGCCAGCGGTGGGGGCCCATGTGGCCCAAATGCTGGGCATCGAGCACCAATTCATCGAGATCGACAACCCGGCCTGATGGGTACTGTGCTGTATGAATTTCCCTGAATTGAAGCGCCCCATTGCCATCACGCCCGGTGACCCTTGTGGCATCGGCCCTGAAATCATTGCCAAGGCGTGGTGCACTGCGCCTGAAATGACGCAGGGTTGTTTTGTGGCGGGCGACGTGGGCCTGATGCGGCGTGCCATGGCTTTGGTGCAAAAGGCCCCTGGTTTTCCGGTTTGCGAGATCGAGTCCCCCGCCCAAGCCTTGACTGTACCGCCGCGTTGTTTGCCGGTGTTGCAGGTGGTGCCAGTTGCGCCCCAATTGCCTTGGGGGCAGATTGATGCCCGAGCAGGCCGCTTGGCGGGAGAAGCCGTGTTGTGGGCCACCCGCGCAGCGCTGCGTGGCGAAATTTCGGCCGTGGTCACAGCGCCATTGCACAAAGAGGCTTTGCATGCAGCAGGGCCACCCTACGACCAATATCCGGGACACACCGAATTGCTGCAGGCCGAGTCGGCCCAGCATGCCGGAATGTCGGTGGCACAAATGCCGGTTCGCATGATGCTGGCCAATGATGAACTCAGTGTTGTGCTGGTCAGCATCCATATGTCGTTGCGTGAAGCTTTGGATGCCATCACGATTGATCAAGTTCTGGAGACCCTGCGCATCACTCACCGCGCGCTCACCCCTTTGCTGGGTCGAAAGCCGCGCATCGCTGTTGCGGGGGTCAATCCTCATGCGGGCGAGGGGGGCCTGTTTGGTCGAGAAGAAATCGAGGTCCTGCAGCCCTGTGTGTCAGCGGCGCGTGAGGAGGGCCTTGATGTGCATGGTCCATTTGCCCCCGACACGGTGTTCATGCGGGCACGCCAAAGAGCCGATGGTCAACGCGAGTTTGATGTGGTGATCGCCATGTACCACGACCAAGGCTTGATTCCTGTGAAGTACTTGGGTGTAGAGCAAGGCGTGAACATCACCTTGGGCTTACCCTTGATACGCACCAGCCCGGACCACGGAACGGCGATGGACTTGGCAGGCCAAGGAAAAGCCGATGCCATCAGCATGATCCAAGCCATTCGCATGGCCCGGCAAAGGGTTTTGGCCGCCCAATGAGCGGCAGCCATTGGGTGCGTTTCCATCACGCTGGTTCGGGTGATCAGGATTTGGGCTTCAGGCTGTCGCGGATTTCACGCAGCAAGATCACATCTTCCGGGATTTCTGGCGATTTGGCTGGCGCTGCTTCAACCGGCTGACGCGCCTTGAGTCGGTTGATCTGGCGAACCATCACGAAAATGATGAAGGCCAATATGAAGAAATTCAAGGCCACAGTGACAAAGTTGCCATAGGCAAAGACCGCGCCGAGTTTTTTGGCTTCAGCCAAAGGCAGGTTGGCGGCTTGCCCAGACAGTGCCAAGTAGTAATTGCCAAAGTCCAGGCCACCAAAGACCAAGCTGACCAAGGGCATGATGACATCGGCAACGAGGGAATCCACGATCTTGCCAAATGCAGCGCCGACAATGACGCCTACGGCCAAGTCGACCACATTGCCTTTGAGTGCAAATGTTTTGAATTCTTGAATAAACGACATATAAAAATCCTCATTGGTGTATCTGTGCAGGTATTGTGACCCATTCATGGGGAGGCCTATCCACTTGTAAGTCACTTGGATGTTTCACTCCGCTACAATCTCGGGTTGACCCTGATAACGACCCGCTAGAGGATTCCTATGAGTGACACCCCAGTCGACAACAGCAAGCGGACTTGGCTGATTGCCTCCACTTGCGCAGGTGCCGTAGGCGCTGGCTTCGTGGCCACCCCCTTCGTCAGCAGTTTCCAACCCTCCGAACGTGCCAAGGCGGCCGGTGCAGCCGTTGAGGTGGACATTTCCGCCTTGAACCCTGGCGAAAAGCTCACGGTCGAATGGCGCGGCAAACCCGTGTGGATCATGAAGCGCTCGACCGAGCAGCTTGAATCCCTCGCAAAAATCGAGGGCCAGTTGGCTGATCCCACCTCTTTGCGGACAGCATACCCTACCCCCGAATACGCGAAAAACCAGCACCGTTCGATCAAGCCCGAGATCATGGTGGCAGTCGGCATTTGCACCCATTTGGGTTGCTCTCCATCCGATAAGTTTGCCGCAGGCCCCCAGCCATCGCTGCCTGATGACTGGAATGGCGGCTTCTTGTGTGCCTGCCACGGCTCTACCTTCGACCTGGCCGGTCGCGTGTTCAAGAACAAACCAGCACCCGATAACCTCGAAGTGCCGCCTCACATGTACCTGTCAGACACCAAGTTGCTCATTGGTGAAGACAAGAAGGCCTGATGGAGAACAACATGGCTCAATTCAAAGAAATCTCTCCGAACGCACCTGCAGGCGAAAAGCTGCTCAACTGGGTAGACAACCGCTTTCCCGCGTCCAAGCTGTACAAAGAACACCTGTCAGAGTACTACGCCTCCAAAAACCTGAACATTTGGTATGTGTTCGGTGCCCTGTCGCTGTTGGTGCTGGTGATCCAGATCGTGACTGGTATCTTTTTGACCATGCATTACAAGCCGGACGCTGCCTTGG
>JBIKKE010000121.1:0-7895 GCA_044360575.1 Limnohabitans sp.
TGTACAACACGATTTGGGCCACATCGATGTACTGTGTGATTGCGCCTGTTTCCATGGCTGTTCTCCTTCAAAAAATCAATGCTTCAGCCCGGCAGTTGTGCCAAGCCAAAGGGTTGGGGGGGTGTGTTGGTTTTTTGGGCCTCTGCCCGTGCAGCCAAACGGCTGGCACGCAGCATGGGGCCCAGGGCGACCAGCACGACAAACAACAAATACATTTCCACGTGGTAAACAAAGCTGTAAGCGGTGATGGGGGTGACCAGCACCTCGCCCAAAGCGCCCGACATGGCCAGCACCGACACGCCATCGCGCAAAGCCCCGCCCAGTGCCATCGCCGCGCCCGCGCTGGTGGCTTGCACTGCGCCCCAGGTGCCGATGACCAGACCGCCGAGCTTGCCCAGCGGGCTACCGTCTTGGGCCATGCCCATGGCGGTGACCAACATGCCCACAGAAAACAAACCGCCGCTGAAACCGATCAGACCCACGCCAATGCGGAACATCCAGGCTGCCTCGAGCGGACCCGAAAAAATCACCATCGCAAATGCGGGCAAGCCCAGCAGCACACCCAGGCTGGCCAGGCGGCAGGCATGCATGCCACCCGCCAGCCAACGTGCTGACAACAAGAACGCCAACAAAGCGCCACCGGCACTGAGTGCTGTCAATGCGCTGGTCATGCCCACATCGAGTTTCAAAATCTCGGCGGCGTAAGGCTCCAGCACGATGTCTTGCATGTTGAAGGCGAAGGTGCCTAGGGCCAGCGTCCACAAAAAGCGACGCATTTGGGGCTCGGCCATGAGTTCGCGCCAGCTGTGGGCAAAGCCACCGGCTTCGCGGCGACCGCGTTTGGCGCCACGGGCTTCTTGTTTCCACAAGGCGGCCAGGTTCATCACCGCCACCACCACGGCACAGCCTTGCACCAGCTGGATGAGTTTTTGCGGACTGAAGTCGGCGAGCAACCAACCAAACACCGCGCTGCTGAGGATCATGCCCACCAGCAACATGCTGTAGAGCAAGGCCACCACGCGGGGGCGCTTGTCGTCGGTGGCCAAATCGTGTGCCAAGGCCATGCCCGCGGTTTGCGTGACCTGGATACCGGTGCCCACCAGCACAAAGGCCAGGCATGCGCCCAGCTGGCCCACCCACAGGTTCGCGGCATCGGGCTCTGACAAGAGCAACAAGGCAAAGGGCATGATGGACAGGCCGCCAAACAGCAGCAAGGTACCAGTCCACATATAGGGAATGCGGCGCAGGCCCAGCGCCGAGGGGTGTGTGTCGCTGCGGTAGCCGATCAAAGTGCGCAGGGGGGCAAACACCATGGGAATGGCCACAGCCAGCGCCACCCACCAGGCGGGCACTTGCAGCTCGACAATCATCACCCGGTTGAGCGTGCCCACCAACAAAGCGGTCACCATGCCTATCACCACCTGGAACAGCGACAGGCGCAACAGGCGCGCCATCGGCAGCTCGGGCGAGGCCGCGTCGGCAAACGGCATGAAGCGCGTGCCGTAGGCCGTGAACCAGCGGGGCATGGGAATGCGCAGCTTCATGAGCGGGTCCACTCCCAGGCTTGCGAGGTGTAAAAACCGCTGGCCACGCGCTGCATGCGCGCGCCTTGCCAGCCTTGCAAATCGATGTGGTTTTGCATGCGTTGCAGCAAGTCAGCGTGCGCCACGGGTGAAAGCGAGGGCGAACGGTCACTGCGCGGAAACAATCGACCTGCACTGTGCATCAAGGCCAACAGGGGCGTGCGCGGCGCGAATGTGAAGACCATGGAGCCGCGTGTGCGCTGCGCCAAACCGGCCAAGGCTTCGGCGATTTGGTCGCTGTCGTAATGGATGAGCGAGTCCATGCAGACCACATGGTCAAAGTGGCCCAAATCGGGGCTGAGCATGTCACCCGACAAAAATTCCACCGAACCGGGCAGGGTGGGGTGCTCGGCGGCCATGCGTTCGGCGGCCAACTTGACCAGAGTAGGCGACAAATCAATCGCCACCACCTCGGCCCCGCGCAGCGCCGCTTGCAGGGCCAGGGCGCCGGTGCCGCAACCGGCGTCCAGCACGCGCTTGCCGCGCAGGTCTTGCGGCAGCCACGACAGCAGCGTCTCGCGCATGGTGTCACGCCCGGCGCGCACTGTGGCGCGGATGCGGCCCACCGGCTCGTTCGAGGTCAGGCGGGCCCAGGCATCGGCCGCGGTGCGGTCAAAGTAGTGCTCGATCTGGCTGCGGCGTTGTTCGTAGGCGGTGGTGCTGTTCATGGCTTGCTTTCGGTGCGTGTTTTGGCGTGCGGATCAGTCAAAACCCAGCAGGTCAAAAATGTCGCGGTCTTTCATCGGGATGGACGGCAGCGGGTCGGCCCCCAGCCACAGGGCAGCGGCCAAGCGCATGTACTCGTCTTGCACAGCCTTGACGGCAGGCGTGGGCTCCAGCTCAAACAAGGTGCACTTTTGCAAACGGCTCTTGCGGATCTCGTCGAGCATGGGGAAGTGCGCCATGGTTTTCAGGCCAGTGACCGCGTTGTATTTGTCGATCTGGTCGGTCGCGTCGCTGCGGTTGGCGATCACGCCGCCCAAACGCACGTTGTAGTTTTTGGCCTTGGCCCCAATGGCTTGCACGATGCGGTTCATCGCGAAGATCGAATCGAAGTCGTTGGCCGTCACGATCAAAGCGCGGTCGGCGTGTTGCAGAGGTGCGGCAAAACCACCGCACACCACGTCGCCCAGCACGTCAAAAATCACCACGTCGGTGTCTTCTAGCAGGTGGTGTTCTTTGAGCAGCTTGACGGTCTGACCGACCACATAGCCACCACAACCGGTGCCTGCGGGCGGGCCGCCGGCTTCGACGCACATCACGCCGTTGTAGCCCTTGAACACGAAGTCATCCAGGCGCAGCTCTTCGGCATGAAAGTCCACCGTTTCGAGCGCATCGATCACAGTGGGCATGAGCTTTTTGGTCAGGGTGAAGGTCGAGTCGTGCTTGGGGTCGCAGCCAATTTGCAACACGCGCTTGCCCAGTTTGCTGAAGGCCACCGACAGGTTCGACGACGTCGTGCTTTTGCCAATGCCGCCCTTGCCGTAAACCGCGAACACCTTGGCGGTGCCGATCTTGACGGTGGGGTCCATCTGGAACTGCACACTGCCTTCGCCATCTGCGCCGCGTACCCTCTGGATGCTGTTCACGGGGATGCTGGTGGTTTCGATCATGCTGGGAGTCCTTCCTGTATGCCTTCAAGGCGGTCTTCAAGTTCTTCGCCGGCCCGCAGCAAAGCTGTCATGGTTTCGGCGTCGGGTTGCCAGTACTGGCGGCGGGTGGCCTCCAGCAGGCGGTTGGCCACTTTGGCCGATGCGGTGGGGTTGAGCTGGGCCATGCGCTCGCGCATAGCGGGGTCCAGCACAAAGGTCTGGGCCAGTTGTTGGTACACCCAGGGCTGGACTTGCCCTGTGGTGGCCGACCAGCCCATGGTGTTGGTCAGGTGCGCTTCGATCTGGCGCACGCCTTCGTAGCCGTGTTGCAACATGCTTTCATGCCACTTGGGGTTGAGCATGCGGCTGCGGGTTTCCAGGGCCACTTGTTCGGTCAGGCTGCGCACCACGCCGTCGCCTTGCGTTTGATCGCCAATGAACACCGGTGGGGCTTCGGCCGCGTTGCCATCGCGTTGGTGCTTGGCCTGCAACACGGCGCGGCTGATGCCGCCCAAGGTGTCGAAGTAGGTGTCGATGCTGGTCACGCCCAGCTCGACCGAGTCGAGGTTTTGGTAGGTCAGAGAGACGCTGGCCAGCGCGCTTTGCAGCACGGCGGTGTTGCGCACTGGGCGGCCTTCGCGGCCATAGGCAAAGCCTTTGCGCTGGGTGAAGGCGTCGCCCAATTCGTTCTCGTTTTCCCAGCAACTGCTGTCGATCAGGTGGTTCACATTCGCGCCGTAAGCGCCTTCGGTGTTGCCAAACACTCGCAGCGAGGCGCACTCGAGGTCGCTGCCCGGGTGCTCGGCCATGAAGGCCAGCGCGTGTTGGCGGATGAAGTTCTGATCAGCGGGTTCGTCGGCGCTGGCGGCGAGGAAAGACGCTTCTGCCAGCAGGCGAATCTGCATGGGCAGCAGGTCGCGGAAGATGCCCGACAAGGTGATGACCACGTCGATGCGGGGGCGACCGAGTTCGGCCAAGGGAATCAGTTGTGCACCGGCCAAACGGCCGTAGCTGTCAAAGCGTGGCGCGGCGCCCATCAAGGCCAAGGCTTGCGCCATCGGGCTGCCTTCGGTCTTGAGGTTGTCGGTGCCCCACAGCACCATGGCCACGGTCTCGGGCAGAGTCTGATGGTCTTGTTGGTAGCGGGCCAAAAGTTTCTCGGCTTGGCGCTGGCCGTCGCGCACCGCAAAGGCAGACGGCATGCGAAAGGGGTCCAGGCCGTGCAGGTTGCGGCCTGTGGGCAGCACGTTGGCGTTGCGGATCAGGTCGCCGCCGGGGGCAGGCTGCAGGTAGCGACCATCCAGAGCGCGCATCAGGCCTTGCATTTCGTGGTCTTCACCCAGCAGGCGGTTGCTGCGCACCAGCTGGCGCAGTGTCTCGGCCTGGGCTTTGTCGCCAGCGTGCAGATCGGTGCTGAACTGTGCGTTCAGTTGCGCTTCGCTGGCCCCGTCCACCAGCGCTTCCATGAGGGCGGCGTTTTGTGCAGCGTTCAAACCCATGGCATCGGCCATCACTTTGAGCGTGCCCAAGCGTTGTTCGCGGGTGGGGGCTTGGCCCATGACGTGCAGGCCTTCGGGGATGAGGGCGTATTCGAGTTCGAGCAATTGGTTTTGTAACTGCTCGATCCAGGCGGTGGCATCGCCCTGGGTGGTGGGCACGGCCAAGTCGATGCTTTGCGCTTGCTCGCGGATCAGGCTCGTGAGGCTTTCGCGGTCTTGGGCTTGATCGGGGCCCATTTGCTGCCAGCGCTCAATCGACTGCTGCAGGCTGACCAACTCTTTGTACAGACCCGAATGGGTGAGCGATGGCGTGAGGTAGCTCACCAGCGTGGCTGCGCCACGGCGCTTGGCCAATGCGCCCTCGGACGGGTTGTTGGCGGCGTACAGGTAAATATTGGGCAGCGCGCCGATCAAGCGGTCTGGCCAGCACTGGGCCGACAAGCCGGTTTGTTTGCCGGGCATGAATTCAAGTGCGCCGTGTGTGCCAAAGTGCAGCACCGCATCGGCCGCGTAGTCGTCGCGCAGGTAGCGGTAAAACGCGCTGAAGGCGTGGGTGGGAGCGCAGCCGGTTTCAAACAACAGGCGCATCGGGTCGCCTTCGTAGCCAAAGCCTGGCTGCACCGTGACCACCACTTGGCCAAAGTCTGCGCCGAGCACAAAGATGGACTGGCCGTTGGTCAGGTGCTTGCCGGGGGCAGGGCCCCACTGCGCTTCGATCTCGTTCAACCAGCGTTCGTTTTGCACATGGTGGCCGGTGTCGATGGCGTGCAGCACATTGGCCTGGGTGCCGTACTGGCTGGCGTTGCCGTGCAGCAAACGGTTGCGCAGGTCGTCCACGCTCTCAGGCAGCTCGACGCGGTAGCCTTCAAGCGACAAGCGCTGCAAGGTGTTGAACAGCGACTGGAACACCGACAAATACGCGGCCGTGCCCACGCTGCCCGCGTTGGGCGGGAAGTTGAACAACACGATGGCCAGCTTGCGATCGGCGCGGGGTTTGTCGCGCAGGCGCACCAGACGCTCGACGCGTGCGGTCAGCATCTCGGTGCGCTCGGTGCAGGTGAACATGTCTTGGCTGCGCGGGCCGCTGGGGAAGGTGCAGCGCTTGTCGCAGCCGGTGCAGGTTTGACCGGCAGGGCCAGGACGGCCTCCGTAAACCATGGGCAAGATGGAGCCGTCGAGTTCGGGGATGGCCACCATGATGGTGTTCTCAACGGGCAGTAGGCCGCGTGTGGAGCCGCCCCATTGCTCGATGGACTGGAATTCGAGTGGGTGCGCTGCGATGTAGGGCACATCGAGTTCGCTCAGGGCCACTTCGGCCGCGCTGGCGTCGTTGTAAGCGGGGCCGCCGACCAAGGAGAAACCGGTGAGCGAGACCAGCGACTGGATCTTGGATTCGCCGCCGTTCTTGAAGAAACGGTCCATCGCCGGACGGGCATCGAGGCCACTGGCAAAGGCGGGGATGACGCGCAGGCCGCGCGCTTGCAGCGAGTGGATGACGGCGTCGTAATGCGCGGTGTTGCCCGCCAGCAAATACGAGCGCAGCAGCAACAAGCCCACGGCAGGCTGGTCTTTGCGGCCGTGACCTGGCAGGTCGCTCAGCTGTTCGCTGATGCGGGTTTTCATTTGCGGGTGGTACAGGCCCACTTCGGGGTATTCGATCGGGTCTTCCGGCTGGGCCAAAGCACGCAGGGGTTCGCGGGGGCCTTGGGCATAGCGGTGAACCAGGGTTTTGACCAGGTGCTCGATGTTGTGCTCGGACCCGGCCAACCAGTAGCGCATGGTCAAGAAGAACAGGCGCAGGTCTTGCGCGGTGCCAGGAATGAAACGCAGCAATTTGGGCAGGCGGCGCAGCATGGCCATTTGCTTGGCTCCGGCGCTCGAGGGCGCGCCGGTCTCAGAACCCGTGTCTTTGTTTTTGGCGCTGGGGCGCAGCTTTTTCAGCAAAGCCATTAGTCCCGTTGACTCGCGTCCCATCACCAACTTGCCCATGCGGGTGAGTTGCGTGACCTGCGGCGCGGACATGATGCAGACCATGGCGTCGCAATGCTCGCGGCGCGCTTGCAGCGCGTCGATCACGGGCATGAAGTGGTCTTCCATGAAGAGCATGGTGACGATGACGATGTCGGCTTGCGCCACGGCAGCCAGGCAGTTGGCCAGGGCGGTCTCGCTGTCGCGCCAAGCCGAGGCACTGTGGGTTTGCAGGTGCAGGCCCGGCAGGTCGTGGGCCAAGCGTTCGGCCGCACTCTCGGCAGCGCTGGCCAGGTGACTGTCCATGGTCAGCAACACCACGCTCATGCGCGGTGTCTGGGTGTTGCTGGACTTACCGGCTGAAATGGGCTTTGGCATCGTAGAGCGTCTCCACGGTGATGGTCGCCACGCCCAGGTCTTGGGCAAATCGCTCGGTGTTGCGGCGTGCTTTGCCACGCACAAAGAACGGGATTTTGCCCAGCTCCTTTTCGGCTTCGGGGCTCCAGGTGGCCTGGTTTGAAGCGGCTTGGGCGGGGGCAGCGACGGTGCGCACGCTGTCGCTGTTAAGTGTGGGTGCGCTGGCTGTGGCAGTTGCCGCTGCGGGTGTCGCCACAGTTGCGGATGCAGGGGTCGACGCTGCCGCAGCAACAGTTGCTGCAGCGGTCGCAACAACTGGTACATGGCTCAGCTCAGCCGCAGGCCGCGTGCTGCCCAAATGCGAAGGGGCTGCACCGGCGTGGAATTCGAAGTCTTCGCGGAACATGCCGATCAGGTGTTCTTCCAGGCCCATCATCAGCGGGTGTACCCAGGTGTCGAACAGCACGTTGGCGCCTTCAAAGCCCATTTGCGGCGCGTAGCGGGCCGGGAAGTCCTGCACATGCACCGGGGCCGAAATCACCGCGCAGGGAATGCCCTGGCGCTTGGCGATGTGGCGCTCCATTTGCGTGCCCAAAATCAACTCAGGTTGCAGTGCGTTGATCTGGTCTTCGACTTCCAGGTAATCGTCGGTGATCAAGGCCTCGACGCCGTGGCGCTTGGCGCAGTCGCGCACTTCGCGGGCAAATTCGCGGCTGTAGCTGCCCAGACCCACCACCTCAAAACCCATCTCTTGGCTGGCGATGCGGGCAGCGGCCACCACATGGGTGGCGTCGCCAAAAATGTAGACGCGCTTGCCAGTCAGGTAGGTCGAGTCGACCGACTTGGCGTACCAAGGCGCGTGCGCGTGTTCGGGGTCTTGGCCTGGCACCGGCAGA
>JBIKKE010000012.1:0-24681 GCA_044360575.1 Limnohabitans sp.
GAGCCAACTCGTATTGGCCCAGACCAGAGGGTCCTTGTAGCAACCAAGCGTGGCCGCGTTGAGACAGTAAATCGCTGGCCTGCCGAGCGATCCAAGGGGCGTGCAACGAAGCATTCTTGTCGGCGCTCATGCAGCAGTCCGCTTCAGCCAATCGTTCACGGTACGAGAAACATCTGCGCTCACAGACTCCATGCTCTGCGCAGCATCAATGCGTGCAAAGCGGCTGGGCATTTCTGCTTGGCGGCGGGCATAACCGTCTCGAACAGCGGAAAAAAAATCAGCGGGTTGAGATTCAAATTTGTCAGGTACACGGGCAGAGGCCAGGCGTTCGGCGGCGATGACCGGGTCCAAATCAAACCAAATCGTCAGTTCAGGTTGCCTCAAACTGCTGTTGGGCAAGGCCTGAACCATGCTCTCCAATTGGGTCAGCACCTGCCAATCGAAACCCCGGCCACCGCCTTGGTACGCAAAGGTGGCATCGGTGAAACGGTCTGACAAGACCACCTCACCTCGGGCCAATGCGGGCTCAATCACTTGCACCAAGTGCTCGCGGCGGGCTGCAAACATCAACAGGGCTTCGGTCAGAGGGTCCATGGGCTCGTGCAAAACCAACTCGCGCAGCTTTTCTGAAAGGTGTGTGCCACCAGGCTCACGGGTCAACACCACCGCCCTGCCCGCTTGGCGGAACAAATCGGCGACACGGGCAATATGGGTGGATTTGCCCGCGCCGTCGATGCCCTCAAAACTGATGAATATGCCGTTGCTCATAGGGGTGTGAATTCAATCCTTGATTGTCGC
This sequence comes from Limnohabitans sp., assembly GCA_044360575.1. Lineage (GTDB taxonomy): Bacteria > Pseudomonadota > Gammaproteobacteria > Burkholderiales > Burkholderiaceae_C > Limnohabitans_A. Next base: position 799 of record JBIKKE010000012.1, read on the forward strand.
CGATGTCGCCGATGCCGCCGAGGAGGCCGAAGGCCTGTCATCGGCCGCGTTGGTATCGGTTGACAGCCCGGTTGTGCTCGTCCAGCGTGGTGCTGAAATGGCTCGTGCCATCACCTTTGGCCACAAAATAGATGGCTTGGGTTTTAGCGGGCTGCACAGCGGCCATCAAAGATGCTTTGCCTGGCATCGCAATCGGGGTGGGGGGCAGTCCCGCACGCGTATAGGTGTTCCAAGGGTTGTCTGTCGTCAGGTGGACCCGGCGCAAATTGCCGTCAAAGGCTTCGCCGAGTCCGTAGATGACAGTCGGGTCGGTTTGCAGGCGCATGCCGATGCGCAAGCGGTTGTTGAAAACCCCCGATATCTCAGGCCGATCTTGTGCTTTGCCGGTTTCTTTTTCGACGATGCTTGCCAAAATCAAGACTTCATCAGGCGACCTGAGCGCTGAAATGGGGTGACGAGACTGCCAAGCTTGTTGAACCTGCTTGTCCATGGCGTTCATCGCCCTCTTCAAAACGGTCAGATCGCTTGTGCCTTTGGCGTATGAATAGGTGTCAGGATAAAAGCGCCCCTCAGGGGGTACGCCGGGACGTCCTAATTGGGCCATCAAGGCCTCATCACTCAGATTACGGCTGTCGGGCTTGAGGTTTTCAGACTTTGAAAGGGCTTGGCGCACTTGTCGCCAATTCCAGCCCTCCACCAATGTCACGCTGCGCAGGCTTTCTTCGCCCCGCACCAGCATGTTGAGCAAGCGCTTGGGGGAAGTGCCTGGTGGAATTTCATAGCTGCCTGCGCGCATGAGGCGCGACTGCCCTGACAAACGAAACCAAGCGAACAACAGGGTGGCCGAAGTCTGCGCGCCGGCATCTTGCACCGCTTGGGCAATGCCTTGGGCTGATGTACCCGGCTCGATCGACAAGTCCAAAGTGGCTTGCCGCGTATCGATGGGTGCATGAAGCCAGGCATTCACGGCAATGACACCCGCCATGCCCAAGACCATCAGGCTGATCAACCAACGCATCCAGCCTTTGATCACAGCAGAGTCCTTGTTCATATGTTGAAAACTTTCTGGCGATGATAATTCAGACTGAATCACCTCATTACCCGGTCTACCCATGAACTTGCCTGTCAAATCCAGTATCGACCAGTCAGCTCTACAGGGCGTCAGTTCGCTGCCCACTTTGGGCGTTATCCAAGCCCAGGGCGAGGACGCGTCGAACTTTCTGCACAACCAACTGAGCAACGACGTGCTGCTTTTGCCCGTTGGCCAGTCGCGCTTGGCGGCTTTTTGTTCTGCAAAAGGGCGGATGCAAGCCAGCTTCATCGTCATTAAAACCGCACCTGACACCGTCTTGCTGGTCTTAAGCCAGGATTTACTGGCCCAGACGCTCAAGCGCTTGTCCATGTTTGTGCTGCGCGCCAAAGTCAAAATGAGCGATGCCACCAGCTTGTGGCAACTGCGCGGCTTGCTTGGCAAGAATGCCCTGACTGTGGCGGGCGGTGCCGCGCCATGGCAGACCATGGTCCAAGGTGGGGCGCATACGGTGGCGCTCTATCCCGCAGTGCTGAGCGACTCCCCAATTCCCCGGGCTTTGTGGATCGCCCCGGCGGGCCACACGCTCCCTGCTGGTGACGACCTGCCTACCGAGGTTTGGCAATGGGCCGAAGTGATGAGCGGCGTGACCTTGGTCAACCAACCCGTGTTCGAAGCCTTCGTGCCGCAAATGCTCAATTACGAATCGGTGGGTGGCGTCAATTTCAAAAAAGGCTGCTACCCAGGTCAGGAAGTGGTCGCACGCAGCCAATTTCGCGGCACACTCAAAAGGCGTTTGGCGCTGGTTCATAGCCCTGTGCTTTTGTCTGCAGGGCAAGAGGTATTCACCCCCGAGGACGCTGAACAAGCCTGTGCCACCGTGGTGTTGAGCGCTGCTCGGCCGAATGGAGAAGGCTTTGACGCGCTGGTGAGTGGCACACTGGAAAGCATGCAAACAGGTTGGCACGTGGACAAAACTGACAGCCAAGCACTGGACTTTCTGCCGCTGCCCTACCCCTTGCTTGACGACATCTGAACGCTTTTCAAGCTGTCCAACGATGTACAGGCCCCCTTTATTGGTGGGGGTGTGACGCGTAGAAAAACCTGTGTTTGATAGTGCTATTAAGCAGCCCTAACGGGGGTCTTAAAGCGTGAGCACCATCTCGATGTGGGCAATGCCTGCCTCTTCAAAAACCGCGCCATGCGGCACAAAGCCTGATCGTTTGTAAAAAGTTTCTGCGCTGCACTGGGCATGCAGGATCACTTGGGTATCGCCGCGGTGCCGAGCAGCGTCAATCAGAGCGTGTAAAACGCGCCGGCCCAATGCGCTGCCGCGCATCTGCTTTTTGACAGCCATGCGCCCAATTCTGGCCACACCGGGCGCGTGTTGAATCAGGCGGCCCGTAGCGAGGCAAAAACCCATGCGGTTCAGTGCCACGGCATGCAAGGCCGTGGCGTCCGCCTCATCCGACTCCAATTCTGCTGGGACCTTCTGCTCATGAACAAATACTTCGGTACGCAGTGGGCTGGCCTGTGTCTGGAAGTCGTGCCACGACCCCACATGCAGCTGCACCATGTCCTCTCCTCGCTCGAAACCTTCCAGCATGTCGCGCAAGGTGGCCGGGATAGGCTGGCTCTTTTTGGCTACCGGATCGGCGTAAACATAGACCAGTTCACTGGTGATCAGCAATTCATCACCTCGAAAAATTGCACCGGCAAAGGTCATTGACGAGTTGCCGATGCGGTCGCAACGCATACAGACTTCAAGAAAATCGTCCATCTCGGCACTGGCGTGGTACTCGACGCTGGCCTTTTTGACAAACAAGTCTCCGCCCAGTTGATGCATGGTTTCGGCATACGGCATGGCCAACTGTCGCCAGTAATCGGTCACAGCGGTGTCAAAGTACATCAGGTAGTGACCGTTGAAGACGATCTTTTGCATGTCCACTTCGACCCAACGCACGCGCATACGATGAGAAAAACGGAAGTCTTGGCGTTTCATGGGTTCAACTTTCAAAAGCGTGTTTTAGAGCCCGGCCCGCATCGGCATGCGCTTGCAGTGCGTCGGGAATGGCGCGCCCCATGGTGATAAAGCCATGGACAACGCCTTTGTAAATCTCCAGATCCACTGGCACACCCGCCATGCGCAGCGTGTCGGCATATTGCACACCCTCGTCCACCAACGGATCGCATTCGGCAAGACCTATCCATGCGGGGGCCAAGCCTGCGTGATCGTGGGCATTCATGGGGGCAAAGCGCCAATCGTCCCGGTCAGCATCGTCAATGTAATGGTCAAAAAACCAATCGACTGTTTGCTTATCGAGCATGAAGCCTGCAGCAAAAGTGTGGTGCGAAGCCGTGCTTTGCCTGGCAACGGTACCGGGGTAAAACAGCAACTGCAGGCACAGAGGAATGCCCGCATCACGGGCCATCAAAGCGCACACGGCAGCCAACGTGCCGCCCGCACTGTCGCCGCCTACAGCCAAGCGCGAGGTGTCTAAACCATGTGTTTGACCATTTAGATGCAACCAATTCAGGGCGTCCCAGCTGTCGTTCACAGCCGTCGGAAAGCGGTATTCGGGCGCCAGTCGGTAATCGAGCGAAACCACCGCGCAGTGCCCTTGGCGAGACAATTGGCGGCATAAAACATCGTGGGTTGTGAGGCTGCCAACGGTGAAACCACCGCCGTGGATGTACAACAGTGTGGGCAAAGGCTTGGTACTCTGTGGCGCATACAAACGGACGGGCATCGCGTAACCATCTCGAGCAGGTACGTGAAAGTCTTCAACTCGGTCCACTTTTGGCGCAGGCTGCAGGTCAAGCATGGGGCCGCCAATGTTGTAAAACTCACGCGCCTGTTCAGGCGTCATTGCTGCCATGGGTGGGCGACCTGCTCGGTGAACCCGCTCAATCAAACTGCGGGTAGCGTCGTTCAGCAAGGCTTGCGGGTTGGCGTGGTGGCTGCTCATGGGTTCAGGGTCAGTGTTTAGGTTTGAGTCAGCAGCGCTGGTCATCAGGGCAAAAAGCAAACAAGGGTGACAGTTCCGGCAAGACCCAAATTCATTCATGCATCAAAATGGAGATTGATCGTACAACGCCTTGGCCCGGTGTTCTGTCAATTCTGAACCAAGCCCTCTGATTGGAGTTTTCACATGTCTTTCATCAACTACGTTACCCAAATCCAGATCGACTTTGGTGCGGTCAAACTTCTTCAGACCGAGTGTGAACGCGTGGGTATCCACAAACCCCTGATCGTCACCGACGCGGGCGTCAAGGCGGCGGGCGTTTTGCAAAAGGCTCTCGATGCCCTGCCGGGCTTGCTGGTCACTGTTTTTGATCAGACGCCATCCAACCCCAACGAAGCAGCCGTTCGTGCCGCTGCGGCCATGTACAAACAACACGGCTGCGACGGCCTGATCGCAGTAGGCGGTGGTTCGGCGATTGACTGCGCCAAGGGTGTGTCCATTGCCGTGAGCCACGAAGGTCCCCTCAAAACCTACGCCACCATCGAGGGTGGTTCGCTCAAAATCACTGATCGAGTGGCCCCCATCATCGCGGTGCCCACCACCAGCGGCACCGGCAGCGAAGTCGCCCGGGGCGCTATTTTGATCTTGGACGACGGCCGAAAAGTGGGCTTTCATTCTTGGTTCATCGTGCCGAAAGCCGCCATTTGCGACCCAGAGCTCACCTTGGGTCTGCCGCCCATCTTGACTGCCGCCACGGGCATGGATGCAGTGGCGCACTGCATGGAAACCTTCATGGCAGCCTCATTCAACCCACCTGCTGATGGCATTGCGCTCGATGGTCTGACCCGTGGGTGGGCGCACATCGAGCGGGCGACAGCCCATGGCCAGGACCGTGAGGCACGCCTGAACATGATGAGCGCCAGCATGCAAGGCGCCATGGCTTTCCAGAAAGGTTTGGGCTGCGTGCATTCGCTCAGTCACAGCTTGGGCGGCGTCAACCCACGTCTGCACCACGGTACTTTGAACGCCATGTTTTTGCCCGCGGTGGTCATGTTCAATGCAGCGGCCGAGTCGGTACAAAAAGAAAACCGCCTGAACCGAATGGCCCACGCCATGGGACTTCAAAGCGGCTCGGACATTCCTGACGCCATCAAGGACATGTGCGCTCGTTTGGGGTTGCCAACAGGTTTGGGTGCCATGGGTGTGACCGAAGGCCAGTTTGATGCCGTGATTACCGGAGCACTGGCCGACCATTGCCACAAAACCAACCCACGCATCGCCACGGCCGATGAATACAGGGACATGTTGCATACAAGCCTGTGATACCGCTGCAGTCACACCCCTGCAGTCTCACCCTATCGGATGGTCGGGCATCTTGGCACCCACATGGATCTCGCCACGGGCCTCGGCTAGCTCGACTTGGCGCTGGCGTTCGGCCAGTTTTTCTTTTTGTTCAGGCGTACGTTGGTCATGGCAGTGGACACAGCTCACGCCCAAGACATAGTGTGGCGACAGCTTGTCCTCCGCGCTCAATGGCCAGCGGCAGGATCGGCACAAATCATGGCTGCCCAAGCCCAGACCATGGCCCACGCTCACGCGTTCGTCAAACACAAAACACTCGCCTTCCCAAGTGCTTTGCTCAGGCGGGATCTCTTCCAGGTACTTGAGGATGCCGCCTTCGAGGTGGTAAACCTCGTCAAAGCCGCGCATCTTCATCAACGCAGTGGATTTTTCGCATCGGATACCGCCGGTGCAAAACATGGCCACTTTGGTCTTTTTGGCGGCTTCTCCTTGCAAATGAGGCTGAGCATCAAGCCATGCGGGCAACTGAACAAAGTTCTTGAGGTTGGGGTTCACTGCCCCCTTGAAAGTGCCAATCGCGACTTCGTAATCGTTGCGCGTGTCGATCACCAGCACCTCCGGGTCTGCCAGCAAGGCGTTCCAGTCGGCGGGTTTGACGTACTGGCCCACCGTTTTGTTGGGGTCCAACTCGGGCACGCGCAAAGTCACGATCTCTTTTTTGAGCTTGACCTTCATGCGGGTGAAAGGCGGCTTTGGGCTCCAGGACTCTTTGTGGGCCAGGCTGGTCAAGCGCGGATCGGCTCGCAAAAAAGACAAAACCGCGTGAATGCCGGCTTCAGGTCCGGCAATCGTGCCGTTGATGCCTTCTTGTGCCAAGAGCAAAGTGCCTTTGACATCGTTCGCTTCGCAGCAGGCTTGTAGAGGCGCTTGCAGGGCGACGAAATCAGGCAGATCGAAAAATTTATAGAGCGCAGCAGTGAGGAAAAGGGGTTCTTTCAGCATGCCGTGATTATCCGCTTTGCCAACAAGGTTATGCGGCATAAATGACCAAAACGACATCGGCTGCTTGTTGGCGCAATGGAATCAACTTTTGGTAGGCCGCAGAGCCATGCCAGCCCTCTGCCGCTTGCAAAGTGGGGAAACGAATAACCACGATGTCAGGATGTGGGCAAACACCCGAAAAGGCTTTGACCTGCTCACCCCGAAAGACCAGTTCTCCATCAAAAGGCAGCAATGTCGCTAAAACCTGCGATCGGTATTCGGCCCATTTCTCTTGGTTTTTCACAGTCATTTGACCGACGACGTAGGCTTGGGTCATGAGAAATCCTTAAAGAGCTTGAACCAAAGAGAGATCGGGCTGCTGCAACCAGGCATGGAATTCATCGGCCAATTGCTGACTGGCGCTTGTTGCTGCAGACCACACTTTCACCCTTCCAGCCAAATCGCGGTCGTAATGCACAAAATCGTGACGGTCAGGCAATTTACCGTTAGGCAGTGTTTTGACCCACTCGGGGTTGGGGGCCAGAACCACGGTATTGTCTAAAAAGGCGGTCGAGCCATGCCGCCACTTGAGTGCTTTGTCGAGCCAGCCGGGCACCACATTTTTCTGAAAATGCGGATACAGAACAATGGCGCGTTCCTGACCATGCTCGGGCTTTTGCGCGTTCCAGTTGAGGTGCAAGTGGTAGTCGGTAATGCCGCCATCCCAATATGCCCCTTGAGGTGCGCCGGGTATGTCGTGCACGGCTTTCAGGGCAAATGGAATGGAGCAACTGGCTTGAAGGGCTGGCATGAAGTTGCCCTCCTCCAGACTCACCGTCCGGGTGCGAAAGTCTCTCGCGTCAAATGGCAAAGGAGCAGCCTGTCCAGAAAAAACCACGCGCTCGAGCCAGGCACTCAAAGCTCTTCGGCTGATTGCGTTGCTGAGGTAGGCACCGGCGTAGCCCAATGGGGTGGCCAGGGGGTGTTCGCGTTGCAAAATGTGCCGCCCTCGTGAGGTCACGATGTGCAATCGAAAGCGCGGGTGGCTCAGAACCTCGCCAATGCGTCCGCCATAAAACGCTTGCAGGCTGTGGCCAAACGCATCGCTGACCTGCTCGGCGCTGACGCGCTTTTGGCCTGGCAGTGGTTCGTAGTGCTGGTGGATGTAATCGTGCTCGAGCCGTTCAAACGCAGCGACGGGATTTTTCAAACAAGCCGTGGCCATGCGCCATGCGCCAATGGAGGCACCCACCAAATCCACAGGCTGCTGGCTTTGCGCCAGCCATTCACCAAAAATGAAGCGGTCCAGTGGGCCGAGGATCAAACCCTTGGGGCCGCCAGCCGCACCTGGGATCACGCCAATGTGTTCGGGCCGCAGGCCGTGTTCGCGGATGTGGGCGAGCGCTTTGGGGCCAGCATGGAGGTGGAGCGCTTGCATGGTTTTTACTTTTTGAGGCCCTGCAGCTTGGCAAAGGCGCTGGCCATGGCCGAGCCTGAACCTGCCGCAGCTCCGGCTGCCGGGGGCGAGGTGTAACCCCCACCGCCGCGCTGGCGGTTGTCCCGCCCTGTCCCTTCAAACTTGTTGTCCCTCGGTCCATCGCGGCGGGCAGGGGCTGCGTCCAGCTTCATGGTCAGGCTGATGCGCTTGCGGGCCACATCGACCTCCAACACCTTCACCTTGACGATGTCGCCGGTCTTGACCACTTCACGGGCATCGCTCACGAACTTGTTGGCCAATTGGCTCACATGCACCAAGCCATCTTGGTGCACGCCCAGATCGATGAACGCGCCGAACTGGGCCACATTGCTCACGGTACCTTCCAAGGTCATGCCCTCTTTCAAGTCCTTGATGTCTTCGACGCCATCGGCCAGGCGGGCCACTTTGAAGTCGGGTCGCGGGTCGCGGCCGGGTTTTTCCAGTTCACCCAAGATATCCTGGATGGTGATCGCGCCGAACTTGTCGTTGGCAAACAGCTCGGGTTTCAGGCTTTTGAGCACATCGCTGCGGCCCATGATCTCCTGAATGGGTTTGGCCGTCTTGACGATGATCTGTTCCACCACAGGGTATGTTTCGGGGTGAACGCCGGTCATGTCGAGCGGATTGTCACCGCCACGGATGCGCAAAAAACCCGCGCTTTGCTCGAAGGTTTTGGCGCCGAGACCTGTGACTTTGAGCAAATCTTGTCGGGTCTTGAACATCCCATTGGCATCACGCCAGCGCACCACGGCCTTGGCCACGCTGCCTGACAAGCCCGATACGCGGGTGAGCAAGGGCACGCTGGCAGTGTTCAGGTCCACGCCAACCGAGTTCACGCAGTCTTCGACCACCGTGTCCAACGTCTTGGCCAGCTCGCTTTGGTTCACATCGTGCTGGTATTGACCCACGCCAATCGCTTTGGGGTCGATCTTGACCAACTCTGACAGCGGGTCTTGCAAGCGACGGGCAATGGATGCCGCGCCGCGCAGGCTCACGTCCACATCGGGCATCTCTTGAGAGGCAAATTCACTAGCCGAGTACACGGAAGCGCCCGCCTCGCTGACCACCACTTTTTGGATCTCCGCACCATCCCCAATGCCATCTCGCAGGCGGGCCAGTTGTTTGATCAGGTCACCGGCCAGTTTGTCGGTTTCACGGCTGGCAGTACCATTACCAATGGCGATCAGGTTGACCTTGTGTTTTTCGCACAGCTTGGCCAGTGTGAAGAGCGAGCCCTCCCAGTCCTTGCGCGGTTCGTGCGGGTAAACCGTAGAGGTATCGACCAGCTTACCCGTGGCGTCCACCACGGCCACTTTCACGCCGGTGCGGATGCCCGGGTCAAGGCCCATGACCACGCGCGGGCCAGCGGGCGCAGCCAACAGCAAGTCGCGCAGGTTATCGGCAAACACCTTGATGGCGACTTTTTCGGCCTCTTCGCGCAAGCGAGTGAACAAGTCGCGCTCGGTGGACAAGCTCAACTTCACACGCCAAGTCCAGGCCACACATTTGCGAATCAGGTCGTCTGAAGCTCGGGCCGAATGACGCCAACCCAGGTGCACGGCGATCTTGCCTTCGGCAATGCTGGGTTTGCCGGGCTCAGGCTCGACGGGCAACACCAGCTTGGCGTCGAGCATTTCGAGTGCACGACCGCGAAACACCGCCAAAGCCCGGTGCGAAGGCACTCGGCCAATCGGCTCGTCGTAGTCAAAGTAATCGCGAAACTTGGCCACGTCAGCGTTGTTCTCGTCCTTGCCGTCGGCCAGTTTGCTTTTAAAAAGGCCTTCGTTCCACAACCACTCGCGCAGGGTCTGCACCAAAGACGCATCTTCAGCCCAGCGCTCACTGAGCAAGTCACGCACACCGTCGAGTACGGCGGCTGTGGTGGTGAAATCAGCCCCTTCAATCGCGCCTGCCGCCAACACAAAGCCCTGCGCCTCGGCGTGCGGGTCAAGACTTGGATCGGCAAACAGTTTGTTGGCCAGTGGCTCAAGCCCAGCCTCACGGGCAATCATGCCCTTGGTGCGGCGCTTGGGTTTGTAGGGCAGGTAAAGATCTTCCAACTCCTGCTTGGTGGGCGCGGCGTCAATGGCCGACAGCAACTCAGGCGTCATCTTGCCCTGTTCGGTGATGCTTTTGATCACCGCGGCTCGGCGGTCTTCCAACTCACGCAAATAGCCCAAGCGTGATTCGAGTTCACGCAACTGGATGTCGTCGAGGCCGTCGGTCACTTCTTTTCGATAACGGGCGATAAAGGGAACCGTTGCGCCGCTGTCCAACAACTCTACTGCTGTCTTGACCTGATCGGGGCGAATTCGGATTTCAGCGGCCAATTGGGCCAAAATTTTATGCATGTCGCGGTTCACAGATTGTGCGAAAACTTCGAGTTTGCCACATGCAAATGTTCAAAATTAGCCGTCGTGAACCGCGGGATCCCGCCGTGATGAATCCCTGTGCCGCGCAGAGTCAAGCCGAGCGCAGTGCCTTGCGCAAACCTTCACCCACATCCGGTCGGGCCTCAAAAGGGTCGGGAGGGTTGATGCCCTGCACAATCGCTTCCATACGACTTTGCACGTTGCCCAATGCTTGCGGGTGGCTGTAGATGTAAAACTGACCCAAGGCCACAGCGTCAAATACCTTTTGGGCCACATCGGCAGCCGAAACTTTGCCACTACCAACCGCTTTGTCGCTCTGCGCTTGGCCAATCAGTTGGCTGGCGGTGGGCTTGTCGGCTGCCAGGTCTGCAGGTCGGTTGCGATGACTTTGGCTAATGCCCGTTGGCACGAAGTAGGGGCACAACACGCTGGCACTGACCTGGTCTGAGACCAGTTGCAAATCTTGGTAAAGGGTTTCAGTCAAAGACACCACCGCGTGTTTGCTCACGTTGTAAATGCCCATGTTGGGAGGCGTCAGCAAACCGGCCATGCTGGCGGTGTTCACGATGTGACCTTGGTAGTCTGGGTCTGCCTTGGCGGCATCCAACATCATGGGGGTGAACAAGCGCACGCCATGCACCACACCCCACAAGTTAACGCCCAGCACCCATTCCCAGTCGGCCACCGAGTTTTCCCAGACCAAGCCACCAGCCCCTACGCCTGCATTGTTGAACACGAAGTGAGGTGCGCCAAAGCGAGCGTTAACGTCGGCAGCCAGTTGCTCCATGGCCTGAGCGTTGGACACATCGACCTTGCGGGCCAGCACCTGCACGCCTTGGGCGGTCATTTCGGCGGCCGCTTTGTCAAGAGCGTCTTGCTGCACGTCCACCATCACCAAGTTCATGCCGAGCTTGGCGCCAATGCGTGCACATTCAAGTCCGAAACCAGACCCCGCACCGGTGAGAACGGCGGTTTTACCTTGGAAATTGTCGATCATGGCTGAGCCTTTTTGAGAGTGAACCCGACGCGCGGGAAATGAACATGGACCACCCCTGCCCGCTCATCGCTGCGGCGCAAGGTGTAAGCCGTGGGTGTGGCAGCCACAAGCTCACCTTCGGTGGGCTCAAGGCCGAAAGTGTCGGCAGCAATCAAAACCTGGGTACCGAGGGCAATGCCGTGTTCGTCTGTGAAACTGGCGTCCGTGATGGCTGCTGGCGTGGCAGCATAAGCCACTTGCAAAGCTAACTCAGACGTCAATTTGGTGGACTCGCCGTGCCCAATCGCTTTCATGCGATCCATCCACTTCTGCACATTGGGTGAGGCATTCAAAATGCCAGCCAATGCAGGTGTGCGTTCTTGCGTGAACCATAGCGGGTGGTAAGCCGAAAAATCGGCTAGAGAAGCTTGGTCACCCAACAAAAAGTTGTGACCTTCAAGCATGTTGTCCAAACTGGACAAATAGTTTTTGTAAGTGCCGGTGGCATCTGCAGACGCCATGCGGGCTGCACCACCTCGCATGGCGGTGCGGTCGGCCACGAAGGCTTGTATTCCTTCGGCAGGTGCACCCGCAAAAACCTGAGCCACACCGGCTGGCTGGAAGTTGTAGGCCATCGACGCTGTGAATAGCGCGCTGTCGGCCCACTGCGCCACCAAGCGAGCTGCGCCCTTCGAACCATCTGGGTACAAGGTGGGCGTAGGCGCCAAGCGCTCCAACACGTCGCAGATCAAGGCCGTGTCGCAATACATGTCAGCGCCGATTTGCAGCACCGGTGTTTTACGGTAGCCGCCCGTTAACGCCGTCAAATCTGGCTTGGGCATGACCATCGGTATGAACACACTTTGCCAAGCCAAATTCTTGAAACCCAAAATCAGTCGGATTTTCTCGGCAAACGGTGATGTGGGGTAGTGATGCAGGATCAGCGCGGTCATGGCTCAAGCCTTAAATGAGCTTGACGAGTTGCTTGCCAAAGTTTTTGCCTTTGAGCAAACCCAGAAATGCTTCTGGTGCAGCTGCAAGGCCTTGAGCAACCGATTCGCGTGGACGCAGCTTTCCCGTGCCCACCATGGTGCCCAGTTCTTGCAAAGCCTCAGGCCAAATTTCCATGTGCTCGCTCACAATGAAGCCTTCGATCTTCATGCGGTTGACCAAAATCAAGGCCGGGTTGGCCATGGGCAAGGGTGCGCCATCGTAGCCCGCGATCATGCCGCACACGGCAATGCGCGCGAATGCGTTGGTGCGCAGCATCACAGCGTCCAGCACCATGCCACCCACGTTCTCAAAGTGGCCGTCGATGCCGTTGGGACAGGCTTCGCGCAACGCCTTGGACAGGCTGATGTAGTCCTTGTGTTCTTTGTAGTCGATGCAGGCATCAAAGCCCAACTCATTGACCACGTAATCGCACTTGTCTTTGCCACCCGCAATGCCAACCACACGGCAACCGCGGGCTTTGGCCAAAGCGCCATAGGCACTGCCCACCGCCCCACTGGCTGCACTGACCGTGACGGTTTCGCCTGCTTTGGGCGCAATGATTTTGACCAAGCCATACCAAGCCGTCACGCCCGGCATGCCAACAGCACCCAGGTAGTGTGACAAGGGCACGTGGGTCGTATCAACTTTGCGAAGTGCACCCAGCACATTGGCATCGACCACGCTGAACTCTTGCCAGCCGCCCATACCCACCACAGAGTCACCTGCCTTGAATTTGGGGTGACGGCTGTCCACGACTTCACCCACGGTGCCGCCAATCATGACTTCGCCCAAAGCTTGAGGTTGAGCGTAGCTCTTGCTCTCATTCATGCGACCACGCATGTAAGGGTCCAAGCTCATGTAATGGTGACAGACCAATACCTCTCCGTCTTTGAGTTCAGGCAATGGCACCTCAATCATTTTGAAGTTTTGCGCAGTGGCTTCGCCTTGCGGGCGGTTATCGAGGACGATGCGGTGGTTCAAGGGCATGGGGATATTCTCCAGTGTGAAAAAAGCAAACAATCAATCGGTTGGCAAACTGCCAGTTGGCCCGGTATTGCGGCGAGCCATGTATTTGAAAGTGCCAGTGGCATGGGCACACAACTGCCCTTCAGTGTCGTAAATTCGGCCCTCTGTGAAAGCCATGCTGCGCGTGCGATGCAGCAATAGACCCTGTCCGGTCAACTTCTGACCGGATGCTACTTTTGCTGGCCGCATGAAACTGGTTTTCATCTCGATGGTGACCACACCCATGCTGACTTCAACACTGCGTGCCGCGGTGGCCATGACCACATCCAGCAGCGCCATGATGGCGCCACCGTGGGTGACATCAAAGGAATTGAGGTGCTCCGGTCGGGGTGCAAAGTGCAGCACGGACTGACCACCCTCAAACTTTTCTAGCGTGAAACCCAAATGGTCCACAAAGGGGATGGTCGCACCAAAGGGAATGCTCATGCTGATGTTGGCCTCAAATTAACCACCAATGATGGCACTCACACCACCATCCACAGCCAGCCACTGGCCGGTGATGTGCTTGCCTGCGTCTGATGCGAACAAAACGGCCAAACCCTTGAGGTCTTCGTCGTCGCCCAAACGGCGCAAAGGTGCGCCTTGCGCCATCTTCTCGGCACCCAATTTTTCGAGCAGACCATGGGTCATCTTGCTTGGGAAAAAGCCAGGGCAGATGGCGTTGACAGTGATGCCATGCTCGCCCCACTCACCGGCCAATGCGCGGGTGAAGTTCACCACAGCACCTTTGGACGTGTTGTAAGCAATGGTTTTCATCTCAGAAGGGTTGCCTGCTAAACCGGCAATCGAGGCCACGTTGAGGATGCGACCCTTGCCGCGTGGGATCATGCAGCGCTTGGCTACCTCTTGTGAAAGGATGAAGTAACCGCGCACGTTCAGGTTCATGACTTTGTCCCACGCTCCAACCGGGTGGTCTTCGGCCGGGGCGCCCCAAGTTGCACCGGCGTTGTTGACCAAAATGTCAATGGGGCCCATGCGCTCAATCGTTTCGGCAGCCAAGCGGCGGATGTCCTCTTCTTTGCCGCAATCAGCGGCGATCCAGCGGGCGTCGATACCTGCTGCCTGCAACTGCGCTGCGGCTTGTTCCAAGTCATCGGCTTTGCGCGAACTGAGCATGATTTTGGCACCCGCTTCACCCAGCGCGTGGGCCATTTGCAAGCCCAAACCGCGCGAGCCGCCAGTGACCAAAGCGACCTGACCGGTCAAGTCAAACAGTTGTTGAATGGTGCGAGTCATCAGATAAATCCTTGAGTTCTTGAAGTGAAGGGGTTGAGGCAAGTTCAGATTTCAAAGTCCATGCAACGGCGTTCTTGCACCACCGCCTTCATGAAAGGCTTGATGGCCAAATGTTGCGGGTGATTTTGGTAAGCCGCTAGCACCAGCGCGTCATCAAGCAGCATGTGCAACACCAAGTCATTCGTGCAGTCCATGCCCGGTGTGGCAGTGGCCACTTCAAAGGCCCGAATGCCTGGCACCACCGTGGCGCACGACAACAGCAGGGCCTTGGCTTTTTGCAAATTACTGCCCTTGTCGGCGCCTTCGGCGTGGTCTTTCAAATTCCACATCACGATGTGTCGAATCATCAAAATGCATCCTCAGGTAAATCGGCACAAGTTGCATCGCGACTGCGCACCACGTTCAGCCAAGCCCCAATTTTGGGCAACTCATAACGGAAGAAATAGCGACAAGCGGCGCGGCGTCCCTGCGCTGCCGGACTGGTGTTATCGCCCAAATGGCTGACCACATCCAGCCATATCCAAGCGATCACCGTGTGGCCAAATGCCTGCAAGTAAGGCACGGCATTGGCCAGGGCTTGGGCAGGTTCTGCGCCATCCCAAGCTTGCTGGGTGGCTTGGCCTACCTGCTTCAAGGCATCTCGCAAAGCCGCAGATTCAGGTGCCCAGGCGCTTTCAGCTTGAGTCGCTGTCGCCAGCATGCGTTCGGAAAGAAGCGACAGACCCCGTCCGTTTTCCATCACCACCTTCCGTCCGAGCAAGTCCATGGCCTGAATACCATGCGTGCCCTCGTGGATCATGTTCAGGCGGTTGTCGCGCCAGTATTGCTCGACCGGAAAGTCGCGCGTGTAGCCGTAGCCGCCGTGGATTTGGATGGCCAGGCTGTTGGCCTCCAGGCACCATTCGCTGGGGAAACTCTTGACGATGGGCGTCAGCACTTCGAGCAGCAAACGCGCCACATCGGCGTCATCCGCTTGACCGGTGTGCTGCTCATCCACCAAACGGGCGCAATACAAAGCCAGAGCCAGGGCACCTTCGCTGTAGGCTTTTTGTGCCAAAAGCATGCGTTTGATGTCGGCGTGCTCAATGATGCGTACCTGTGGGCGGCTCGGGTCCTTGCCCCCTGCCCCGGTGGGCCGGCCCTGCGGGCGGTTTTTGGCGTAATCCAGGCTGGCGTAAAAACCGGCCATGCCCAACATGGTGGCCGCCATACCCACGCCGATGCGGGCCTCGTTCATCATGTGGAACATGCAACGCAGGCCTTCACCGGGCTTGCCGACCAGATAGCCCACGGCGCCCGCTTCATCGCGCACCGGGTACTTGCCTTCGCCAAAATTGAGCAGCGTATTGGTCGTGCCACGCCAACCACATTTGTGGTTCAAGCCTGCCAGTGCCACGTCGTTGCGCTCACCCGTCAACTGGCCATCCACGCCCACCAGCTTTTTGGGCACGATGAACAAAGAGATGCCTTTAACACCCGGCAACAGTTGGCCTGAGCTGTCGGGAATTTTGGCCAGCACCAAATGGATGATGTTCTCGGAGAGTTCATGCTCGCCGGATGAGATCCACATCTTGTTGCCCTTGAGGCGGTAACGTGCTCCAAGCGGGTCGGTCTCAAAACCTTCACCATCGGGTGTGGCGCGGGTCGTCACATCGCTGAGCGATGAGCCTGCTTGTGGCTCTGACAGGCACATGGTGCCCGAAAAGCGCCCTGAAAATTCGTTGGCAGCAAACACCTGCTTTTGCAGATCGGTGCCGTGCACCATGAGCAAGTTGGCGTTGCCACTGGTGAGCATGCCCGAGCCGATGCTCACCGAGGCCATGGCAAAAAAGGCGTTGGCTGCAGCCTCGACGGTATAAGGCAACTGCATGCCGCCCACCTCGTAGTCTTGCGCGGCGCTCAGCATCCCAGACTCGGCGTAGGCCTTATAAGCCTCGTGTGTGGCTTGCGGGAGAATGACTTTTTCGCCATCAAAGTGTGGTTCTTGCGTGTCCACCAAGCGGTTGAAAGGGGCGTATTTTTCGCGCGCGATGCGTTCACAGGTATCCAATACGGCGTCAAAAGTTTCGCGCGAATGGTCGGCAAAGCGCTCGCGGGTCTGCAAGCTCTCGACTCTCAGCCAGTCGTGCAACAAAAAATCAACGGTAGGACGCAAGCTCATGTCAGTTTGTCTCTTCCAAATGAAAAAGGGCAAGAAGCATCATGCCTCCTGCCCCAGTTCGGATCAGCCATCCAGGTGACAGCCGATGCCGATCACACTCACAGCACTTCAAAAATGCCGCAGGCGCCCATGCCGCCGCCAATGCACATGGTCACCGCCACGCGCTTGGCACCACGTCGCTTGCCTTCGATCAGGGCGTGGCCTGTCAGGCGTTGGCCCGATACGCCGTAAGGGTGACCCACTGCGATGGCGCCGCCGTTGACGTTCAAACGGTCCGCGGGAATACCCAATTTGTCTCGGCAGTACAAGACCTGCACCGCAAAGGCTTCGTTCAGTTCCCACAGGTCAATGTCATTCACGGTGAGGCCCAAACGCGCCAAGGCTTTGGGCACGGCATACACCGGGCCAATGCCCATTTCATCAGGCTCGCAACCGGCCACGGCAAAACCCAAGAAGCGGCCCAGGGGTTTGAGGCCACGCTGTTCTGCCAGCTTTTCGTCCATCAGCACGCAAGCGCCTGCACCGTCTGAAAACTGGCTGGCATTGCCCGCTGTGACCAGGCCACCAGGCAGTGCTGAGCGCAGGCCACTGATGGCTTCGACAATGGTGCCTTCGCGCAGTCCTTCATCAACACTCACCGTGACTTGCTTGGTGGTCAAACCCATGACCTTGTCCACCACACCGGCAGTCACGGTGATCGGTGCGATTTCGTCACTGAAGAAGCCAGCAGCTTGTGCAGCACAAGCCTTTTGCTGGCTGGCTGCGCCGTAAGCATCCATGACGTCGCGGCTGATTTTGTAGCGTTTGGCCACTTGCTCAGCGGTTTGCAGCATGTTCCAGTAAATCTCGGGCTTCATTTTGGCCAAAGCCAAATCTTGCATCATGTGCAAGTTCATTTCTTGCTGGACGCAAGAGATGCTTTCGACGCCACCCGCGACATACACCTGGCCTTCGCCAGCAATGATGCGCTGCGCAGCCAAAGCGATGGTTTGCAGGCCCGAGGAGCAAAAGCGGTTCACGGTCATGCCCGATACCGAAATGGGCAAACCGGCCTTGAGGGCGATTTGGCGTGCGATGTTCGCACCCGTAGCGCCCTCGGGGCTTGCGCAACCCATGATGACGTCTTCAACCTCAGCGGCATCAATGCCTGCGCGGGCCACGGCGTGTTGTACGGCATGCCCACCCAAAGTGGCGCCATGGGTCATGTTGAAGGCCCCCTTCCAGCTCTTGGCCAAAGGAGTACGTGCAGTGGATACGATGACAGCATTCGTCATGATGAAAACCTTTCATGTGGGGAAATGGCCAAAACCGCTTCCCCGAAAATTAAAAAATCAGTTGAATGTCTTGCCTTCGGCCACCAAGCGCGCCAACAAAGGTGCGGGTTGCCAAAACTGGGCGTCGTCATGAGGGTTCTTGGCAAAGCGCTTCATGGCTTCGGCCACATTGAACAAGCCAATGGTGTCGGCGTAGTTCATGGGGCCACCGCGCCAAATTGGGAAACCATAACCAGTCAGGTACACCATGTCGATGTCGCTGGCCTTGCTGGCAATGCCCTCCTCCAGGATGTGCGCTGCTTCATTGACCAGTGAATACACCAGGCGTTGAACAATTTCTTCGTCTGAAATATTGCGGGGCGTGATGCCCAGGTCAGCCCGGTGTTTTTCGATCATCTCGACCACGACGGTGCTGGCGATCGCATCGCGTTTGCCCGTCTGGTAGTCGTACCAACCCGCGCCAGTCTTTTGACCATAGCGGCCCATTTCGCACAACAAGTCAGCGGTTTTGCTGTACTTGAGGTTGGGCTTTTCGGTGTAACGGCGCTTGCGGATGGCCCAGCCAATATCGTTGCCTGCCAGATCGCCCATGCGGAAAGGACCCATGGCAAAACCAAACTTCTCGACCGCTTTGTCGACTTGGGCTGGGGTGCAACCTTCTTCGATCAGGAAGCCGGCTTGACGGCTGTACTGCTCGATCATGCGGTTGCCGATGAAGCCATCGCAAACCCCCGAGACCACCGAGGTCTTCTTGATCTTTTTGCCGATGGCCATCACGGTGGCCAAAACGTCTTTGCCCGTCTTTTCGCCACGAACGACTTCCAGCAGCTTCATCACGTTGGCGGGGCTGAAGAAGTGCATGCCCACCACATCTTGCGGACGCTTGGTGAAGGATGCGATCTGGTTCACGTCCAAAGTGGAGGTGTTCGACGCCAAAATCGCGCCGGGCTTCATCACACGGTCCAGCTCTTTGAAAACGGCTTCTTTCACGCCCATTTCTTCAAACACGGCTTCGATCACCAAATCGGCCTGACCGATGTCGTCATAGCTGAGCGTGGTGGACAACAGCGCCATGCGCTCGTCGTACTTTTCCTGTTTGAGCTTGCCTTTTTTGACTTGTGCTTCGTAGTTTTTACGGATGGTGGCCACGCCTCTGTCCAAGGCCTCTTGCTTCATCTCCAACATCTTGACGGGAATGCCTGCATTGAGGAAGTTCATCGAGATGCCGCCGCCCATGGTTCCGGCACCGATCACGGCGATGCTCTTGATGTCGCGCTTGGGGGTATCTTCGGGCACATCGGGGATTTTGCTGGCCGCACGGTCGGCCATGAAAATGTGGCGCAATGCGCGGCATTCGGGCGTCCACATCAGGTTGATGAAGATTTCGCGCTCAAAGACCAAACCATCTTCGAACTTTTTCTTGGTAGCCGCTTCGACTGCATCCACGCATTTGGCAGGCGCAGGCATGTTTTTGGCCATGCCTTTGACCATGTTGCGGGCAAACTGAAAATACGCGTCGCCTTGTGGGTGCTTGCAGGGCAAGTTGCGCACCAAAGGCAATGGCGCACCATCGGCATGGGCAGCCGCCACTTTTTTGGCCATGGCCAAAGCTTCTTCGGCCAAAGATTCTGCAGATTGGGCCATGGCATCGAACAGCTTTTGCCCAGGCAACATGGCGAGCATCTCGCTCTTGATGGCTTCGCCGCTGACGATCATGTTGAGGGCTGGTTCGACACCGATGACGCGTGGCAAACGCTGTGTGCCGCCTGCGCCAGGGATCAAGCCCAATTTGACTTCGGGCAAGGCAATGGATGTGCCGGGTGCTGCAATACGGTAGTGGCAGCCCAGTGCCAGCTCAAGACCGCCCCCCATCACCACCGAATGCATGGCAGCAACAACAGGTTTGGCTGAATTTTCGCAAGCGCGGATCACACTCAGCAAGTTGGGTTCTTGAAGTGCCTTGGGAGAGCCAAATTCACGAATGTCGGCACCGCCCGAAAAGGCCTTCCCAGCTCCGGTGATGACGATGGCCTTGACGGCCGGGTCATTGTTGGCTTTTTCCAGGTTATCGGTGATGCCCACGCGAGTGGACAGCCCCAAACCGTTGACGGGCGGATTCATCAGTGTGATGACCGCGACATCACCGTGGACTTTGTATTCAGCTGTCATGCTGGAGTTCCTTAGATAGAAAATGAAAAAAGAACGACCGTTCGTTTATTGGCATTGTAGGCAAAAAAAAGGGCAACCAAAAATTTTTTGTCGCCCCTGAGACCCCCCTCACCTGACGTGATCACACCTCCAGCCATTCCTTGCGGATGTAGCTGTTGGCCCTCAGTTCATCGGGTGTGCCATCAAACACAATGCAGCCGTGACCCATGACCAATGCCCTGTCAGAAATGTTCATGGCGATGGTCAGTTTTTGTTCAATCAGCAGCACCGACACACCACGGGTTTTAAGGCTTTGCAGAAACTCACCCACAAGCGCAACGATTTTGGGTGCCAGACCTTCTGTGGGTTCGTCGATGATGATCAGATCGGGATCGCCCATCAATGTCCGGCACAAAGTCAGCATCTGTTGCTCGCCTCCAGACAGCACGCCTGCTTCGGTGTGCTCACGCTCCTGCAGCCGCGGGAACATGTTGAACATGTCTTCAAATGACCAGCGACCATTTTTGCCACTGCGCTTTTGACCGAGTTGCAAATTCTGGTGAACGGTGAGTTTGGGGAAGATCTCGCGGTTTTCAGGCACATAACCCAAACCTTGGTGAGCGATCTCAAAAGCCTTTTTGCCTTGAATCGCTTGACCTTTCCAGTCAATTCGACCTTGGCACTCCACCAAACCCATGATGGCTTTGGCCGTGGTGGATCGCCCAGAACCGTTACGTCCCAAAAGGGCCACGATCTCACCCGGTGCCACATCGAAGTTCACGCCATGCAAAACATGGCTTTTGCCGTAATAAGCGTGCAGATTTTCAATCTTGAGCATCAGTGGCCTCCTGCTTGGTCGTCTGCAACTGGTGAGCCCAAATAGGCCTCTTGGACTTTGGGGTTGGCACGGACCAATTCGGGAGTGTCAAAGGCAATCACCTCGCCGTACACCACCACCGCAATCTTGTCGGCCAAGCCAAAGACAACGCCCATATCGTGTTCCACTGTGAGCAAGGTTTTGCCCACAGTCACTTCTTTGATGAGTTGAATGAAACGTGAGGTTTCGCTTTTGCTCATGCCCGCAGTCGGTTCGTCCAACAAAATGACATCGGCGCCACCTGCGATCGTCACGCCGATTTCCAGCGCACGTTGCTCGGCATAGGTCAGGTTCATCGCCAAGACATCGCGCTTTTTGTCCAAGTGGATCATGTCCAGCAGCTGGTCAGTGCGCTCATTGGCATCTTTCAATCCAGACAAAAACTTGATGAACGTGTACTTGTAGCCCAAGCTCCAAAGCACAGCACAACGCAAATTTTCAAACACACTCAACTTGGGGAAGATGTTGGTGATCTGAAAGCTGCGCGACAAACCCATCCGGTTAATCTCATAGGGCGTCTTGTTTTGGATGCGCTGGCCATTGAGCAAAATATCGCCACTGGTCGGTCCAAATCGACCGCTGATCAAATTGAACAACGTAGATTTACCTGCACCATTCGGGCCAATCACCGCAATCCGCTCACCAGCCTCAACCGCCAGATCAACGCCACGGATGATTTCGGTTTTGCCAAAGCTCTTGCGAACGTCTTTCAGTTCTAGGGCGTAACTCATACCGCAGTTTCCCTTCGCTTGATTTCTTTTTCGATTTCTGTCTGGATCTCACTCCAGTCACGGGCAAATTGGCGACGCGTCAACTCGAACAAACCAAGACCCGTCAGCATGACAAATGCTGAACCAAACCAGCTGTCAAGGCCTCGCGCATTCAGGCTCGCGCCCATGAATTTCACCGTGTCACCCAAGGCTGAGTTGAGTTGCAAGTGGTAGACCATTTCA
Source organism: Limnohabitans sp. (assembly GCA_044360575.1). Lineage (GTDB taxonomy): Bacteria > Pseudomonadota > Gammaproteobacteria > Burkholderiales > Burkholderiaceae_C > Limnohabitans_A. The sequence continues at coordinate 22,571 of JBIKKE010000012.1, forward strand.
ATCATGGCGCCCGCGCCTGCGAGCATCACGATGGCTGTCACGCCCAAAGCCAAGTAGGTGGTCCAGAGTTGGCGCAACTTGCCAAACTTGGCGACACGCAAATTCATCATGATCAAACTGGCAATGCCGCCGGGTGCGTACATCACCATGAACAAAAATATCAATCCCAGATAAAGCAACCAGGCTTTGGTCAACTCGGACAGCAACACAAAAGCGATGATCATCAGAATGCCCCCGATAATGGGGCCAAAGAAGAATGTCGCGCCACCTAAAAATGTGAACAGCAAATAGGCGCCCGAACGGGCCGCACCAACAACTTCGGCCGTCACGATTTCAAAGTTAAGAGCACCTAAGCCTCCTGCAATGCCGGCAAAAAAGCCAGAAATGATGAAGGCCGAGTAACGCACACGCTGGGTGTTGTAGCCTATGAACTCGACGCGCTCAGGGTTGTCGCGCACCGCATTCAGGATGCGACCCAATGGAGTTTGGGTAAAGGCATACATGAGCGCCACACACACAAAGGTGTAGATCGCGATCAGGTAATAGACCTGAATTTGTTGGGCATAGGTGATGCCGAAGAAGGGCTCTCCCGTCACGCGGTTTCCAGAGACACCCGCCTCCCCGCCAAAGAACTCAGAGAACATGAGCGACATGGCAAACACCAACTCGGCCACACCCAAGGTGATCATGGCAAAGGGGGTGCCGGATTTGCGCGTGGTCACCCAGCCGAGCAGGATGGCAAAACCCATGCCGGCCAGTCCACCTACAATCGGCAGCAAGCTCACGGGAATGTGCAATTTGCCACCGGTCACGGCATTCAAGGCATGGATTGCCATGTAAGAGCCCAGCCCGGTGTAAACCGCATGGCCAAAGCTGAGCATGCCGCCCTGACCCAAGAGCATGTTGTACGAAAGGCAGGCAATGATGGCAATGCCCATTTGCGCCAACATGGTGGTCGACAAGTTGCTGGTGAACACCAAAGGCGCGAACACCAACACCAAGGCGAAAGAGCTCCAGATGACCCAACGCCCAACGTTGTACGGTTTGAATTTGTAAACAGCTGCCATGGCTTAACCTTCGCGCGTGCCCAAGAGGCCCTTGGGCCGGAAGATCAGGATCAGAACCAAGAACAAGTAGGGCAAGATCGGTGCGACCTGTGAAATAGTGAGTTTTGCAAAAGAGTTCTCTTGCGTGGCGGCCGACAAAGCCCAGCCCATGTCCTTGGCCAAAGTGAGGAAAGAGTAATCGATGGCCACAGCAAAGGTCTGGATCACGCCAATCAAAACCGAGGCCAAGAAAGCGCCAGACAAAGAGCCCATGCCGCCCACGACCACCACCACAAAGATCACCGATCCGACAGTGGCCGCCATGGCAGGCTCGGTCACAAAAGTGCTGCCACCAATGACACCCGCCAGGCCGGCCAAACCAGTGCCCGCCCCAAAAACCAACATGAATACCCGGGGCACGTTATGGCCCAAGGATTCGACCATTTCGGGGTGTGTCAAAGCGGCCTGAATCACCAGACCAATGCGGGTGCGTGTCAGCAACAGCCACAAGGACAACAGCATCAAAACAGCCACCAACATCATGAAGCCACGCGTGGCCGGGAAAGGTGAGCAAATCAAGCGCACAGTGGCATCGGCCGCTGTACAAGCCTCAGCCGGAGCCGCACCCCAAACAAAACTGAGACCATCAACAGAATGGTTGATCAAGGTGAACGCTGAACTGCGCAAAATTTCGGGCGGAGGAAAGTCCACGGCGGTTCGCCCCCAGACCAATTGGACCAATTCCAGGACAACATAGGACAGACCGAAGGTCACCAGCAACTCAGGAACATGGCCAAATGGATGGACCTTGCGCAAGGTAGCCCGTTCAAAGACAGCGCCACAGGCACCCACCAACAAGGGTGCCAATATCAGGGCTGGCCAAAAACCAATCCAACCTGACAAGGTGTAGCCAAAATAGGCCCCGAGCATGTAAAAGCTGGCGTGTGCAAAATTGAGCACACCCATCATGCTGAAAATCAGCGTCAGGCCGGAGCTGAGCATAAAGAGCAACAGTCCGTAACTGAGACCGTTGAGCATGGAGATGATGAAAAACTCCATAAAAAC
>JBIKKE010000123.1:0-7758 GCA_044360575.1 Limnohabitans sp.
TTTGTGCTGCAGCAGCTGCAGCTGCAGCAGCGTTGTGGCCTGCCACCAGCACATGCACATCGCCGCCGCAAGCAGCAGCAGCGGTGACGGTGTTCAAAGTCGCGCCCTTGATCGAGGCGTTGTCGTGTTCGGCAATAACGAGAGCGGTCATGGTCAGATTACCTTTGCAACATTTTTCAATTTATCCACCAAAGTGGCCACATCGGGCACCTTGATGCCGGCGCTGCGCTTGGCAGGCTCAGCCACTTTGAGGGTCTTGATGCGGGGGGTGATATCCACACCCAAATCTTCGGGCTTGAAAATGTCCAGCTGCTTTTTCTTGGCTTTCATGATGTTGGGCAGCGTCACATAACGCGGCTCATTGAGGCGCAGATCGGTGGTCACCACCGCAGGCAGACTGACCGACAAAACTTCCAGGCCACCATCGATCTCGCGGGTGACTTGGGCTTTGCCGTCCACGATCTCAACCTTGGATGCAAATGTGGCTTGGGGCAAATCGGCCAACGCCGCCAGCATCTGGCCGGTCTGGTTGCAGTCGTCGTCAATGGCTTGCTTGCCCAAAATGATCAGACCGGGTTGCTCTTTGTCCACCAAGGCCTTGAGCAGCTTGGCCACCGCCAAAGGTTGCAGGTCCAAGTCGGCTGGCGTCTCGACCAAAATGCCGCGATCAGCACCGATGGCCATGGCAGTGCGCAGGGTTTCTTGGCACTGGGTCACACCGCAAGACACGGCGATGACTTCGGTTGCAAAACCTTTTTCTTTCAAGCGCACGGCTTCTTCGACGGCGATTTCGTCAAAGGGGTTCATGCTCATCTTGACGTTGGCAATGTCAACACCCGAACCATCGGATTTGACGCGCACCTTAACGTTGTAGTCCACCACCCGCTTGACTGGAACCAGAATTTTCATGAAATCAACTCCATTGAAAGATCAAAACCTATGGCATCGAAGCTGACGCCTTGAAAGAAACGATTAACGTTGACGTAAACGTCAATTGTGCCTCAAAACCAGTTTTCAAGCTGCTCATTATCAACAAAAAAGCACGGTCGTTCGGATTTTAAACGCCGTAAAAAAGGAGTTTTTTATCAGCACCCCCGGGAATTCACCGACCAATCGGTCGGTAACTCAGGGTTAACATGGGTTTTATTCTGATCTTCTTGGGATTAGATTATGTTTTGTAACCAATTCAATGGAGCTCTCTGATGAAAAAAACCCTGATTTCCTTGGCAGCAGTGGCCCTGACCAGCTTGACAGGCATGGCACAAGCACAAACCGTTTTGACCGTTTCCAGCTGGGTGCCGCCAACACATGGCCTCTCGGTTGCCCAAAAAGAGTGGTGTGACGCCCTGACGGCCAGAACATCGAACCGTGTCCGCTGCAACATCCTGCCCCGCGCAGTGACCCCGCCAGTGGGCACCTATGACGCCATTCGCAACGGCTTGGCTGACGTTTCTTTCACCGTCCACGGTTACACCCCCGGCCGCTTTGTCTTGACCCAGATGGTGGAATTCCCATTCATGGGTGACCGCGCAGAGCCTCTGTCCGTGGCTTTTAACCGCGTGGCCAGCAAGTACCCCGAATTTGCAGCCGAACACCAAGGCGTCAAAGTTTTGGGTTACTTCACACACGGACCAGGCATTGTGTTCAACACCAAAAGGCCTATCACCCGTGTGGAAGACCTGGCCGGCATGAAGTTCCGCGTCGGTGGCGGTATGGTCAATGAGATCGCCAAAAACCTGGACATGAACGTGACCCTCAAGCCAGCACCCGAGTCATATGAACTCTTGTCCACTGGCGTGATGGACGGCACATTGTTCCCTGCGGAATCCACTGACTCATTCAAGATCGACAAAGTCATCAAGCACGCCACCACCTTCCCCGGCGGCCTCTACAACACGAGCTTTGTGTTCATGATGAACCCGGCCAAGTACAACAGCTTGTCGGCTGAGGACAAAAAAGCCGTCGACGAGTTGTCGGGCGACGCGGTAGCCAGCCGTTTTGGCAAATCTTGGGACCGCGTGGACGACATTGCCTTGGGCAACATGCAGAAAAACGGCGTCAAGCTCATCAAAGCAGATGCCGCCTTCATCAGCGGCGTGACCATCCGCGTGAGCAAACTCGAACGCGATTGGGCACAAGCCGCCAAGGCCAAAGGCGTGAAGGACCCTTCGCGCATGTTGGCCGAGTTCCGGGCTGAAGTCGCTAAACTGCAGAATCAAAAATAAGATGCAGACCCTTCAGCCAGGCGCTGAAGGTGTCTCTCTAAAACGGTACCTGCCTCGCTGCAGGTACCGTTTTTTGCATGGGAATGACAGTGAAAAAACTCTTTGAAGCCGTGTGCGGCACGCTTGCGGGTCTGGCCTTGCTGGGCATCATGGTGCTCACATTTTTTGACGTGAGCGGTCGCAAGATTTTGTCTCACTCCATTCCCGGCTCATTGGAGCTGACCGAACTGCTCATGGTGGTGGTGATTTTTGGTGCTTTGCCTTTGGTCTCTCTCAAGGGCGAACACGTGGTGTTTGACTCTTTGGATACCCTGTTGCCACGCTGGCTGCAAAAAATCCAACAAAGCCTGATCCACCTGACCTGCGCCGCACTGTTGTTTGGCTTGGCTTACCTGATGTGGAAAACAGGCGCCGACATCGCAACCACGGGCGAGACCACGGCCCAACTCAAAATCGCCAAAGCCCCGTTCATTCAGGGCATGGGGGTGTTGTGCGGTCTGACTGGTCTGGTGCATTTGGCGAAAGCTTTTTGGCCATCTCTGTCGTCCGACGAGTCATCGGAAGGAGGCACCCTGTGACCGAAGCCTTGCTTGGATTTTTGGCCATCTTTGTGTTGGCCCTGCTGCGTATGCCCCTGGCTTTTTCCATGGGCTTGGTGGGCATTGTGGGGATTGGCCTGACCCGCGGCTGGATGCCCGCCATGGCCAGTGCTGCCCAAGTGGTGCACGAAACCGGCTTTGCTTACACCTTGTCGGTCATTCCGTTGTTCATTTTGATGGGCAACTTTGTCGCCCGCGCCGGCTTGGCGCATGAACTCTTTCACGCGGCCTACACCTTCATTGGCCACCGCAAAGGCGGCATGGCGCACGCCACCATCGCCGCCTGTGCAGGTTTTGGCGCCATTTGCGGTTCGTCCATTGCCACAGCCGCCACCATGAGCAAGGTAGCCTACCCCTCGATGAAAAAAATGGGCTACAGCGATGCCATGTCCACCGGCGTGATCGCAGCTGGCGGCACCTTGGGCATCATGATCCCGCCTTCCACCATCCTGGTCATCTACGGGATCATCACCGAAACCCACATTGGCAAGCTATTTGCCGCTGGCGTTTTGCCCGGCATTTTGACGGCAATCTTGTTGATGCTGGCCGTGGTACTGATGACTTGGCACGACCCGGAGCATGCGCCTGCCGGTGAAAAGTTCAGCTGGGCTGAACGGTTCAAGGCCGTGCGCGGAATTTGGGGCGTCTTGCTTTTGGTGGTGCTGGTTTTGGGCGGCATTTATGGTGGCTTTTTCACCGCCACAGAAGGTGCTGGCATGGGCGCCATGGGCGCATTTTTGTTCGCCTTGGCGCGCAAAGCCTTGAGCTGGAAGGTCCTGCTGCAGGTGCTGATCGAATCGGCCCGCACCACGGCCATGCTGTTCACCTTGCTGATCGCTGCCACCATCTTTGCCAACTTCGTCAACTACACCAGCCTGCCGTTTGAGCTAAAGGACTGGATCACTGGCTTGGGCCTGTCGCCCATCATGATCGTGGCCGCCATGATGTTCATCTACGTGCTGCTGGGTACCGTAATGGAAGAACTCACCATGGTCTTACTGACCATCCCCTTGTTTTTCCCCATCGTGGTGCAACTGGGTTTTGACCCGGTGTGGTTTGGCGTGCTGATCGTGATGGTGATTCAAATCGGACTGATTTCGCCCCCGGTGGGCATGAACCTGTTCGTGCTCAACACCTTGCTGCCACACGTGGGCTTGTCCAACATCTTCAAAGGCGTTTGGCCCATGGTGCTGGTTTTGATCATCACCCTGGGCATCTTGCTCGCCTTCCCGGCCATCAGTCTGTGGCTGCCGTCGATGATGGACTGACCATGTGCATGACCCGCTGCGGGTACGGGATCTGAATCTTGTGCTCGCGCAGTGCCGCCAAAATCAACATGTTGATGGTCGAGCGCAGGGCCAGTTGGCCGTTTTCCGGGTCGCCGATCCAATAGCTCACAGTGAACTCCAGACCATCCGCGCCAAATTGGCTTAAAAAAGCATTTGGCGCCGGGTCTTTGAGCACGCGCTCTTGGCTCTCGCAAGCCTCGATCAAGAGCCGCCGAACCAAGTCCACATCGCTGTCATAAGCGACCGAAACAAGGGTCGTCTGGGACAGCTTGGGATCCATCAGGGTGAAGTTTTCTACACGGTTGATGATCAAGAACTCGTTGGGCACGATCGACTCTCGGCCATTCAAGGCACGAATCACGGTGTAACGCGCCTTGATGTCGACAATGCGTCCCTCAAAACCATCCACCAGGACCATGTCACCGATGCGCATGCTGCGCTCGGCCAAGATCACGAAACCACTGACGTAGTTGGAGGCCAGCTTTTGCAAGCCAAAACCAATGCCCACACCCACCGCGCCGCCCAGCACCGACAGCGCAGTGAGGTCAATGCCCACCGACGACAGGGCCAGCAACAAACCCACAAACAAAAGCAAAGCACGCACCGTATTGCTGATGACCTTGCGCAATGACAAATCGCTGCCTGTGGCCGATTTGAGCAAACGCGCTTCGATGGCCGCCGACACCCACAGGGCCACGATCAAAACAGCGCCCGCCGTGAGTGCGCCTTCAATGAGGGTGCGCACCGATAACATGCTGCCGCCCACTTTCCAGCTGATCTGGTCCAACTCGTGCAGCACCAAGGGCAGCACACCGGTCACCCACAACACCACCGTGCCCCACGCCAACCAAGAGATGGTGCGCTCCAACACCCGTACAAAAGGCGCCTGGGTAAAAGCCACCTGCAACACCTTGACGCCCAAACGGATCACCGCCAGAGAAATACACACCGGCAGCAAGATGGCAAACAAGGGAGCCGGTTGTTGCTGCGTCAACACAGTGCGCGCCACAAAGGTCAAGACCAACAGCAGCACGGGGAACAGCACCCCATCGACCAGCCTTCGGCCCAACAAAATGGCCAACTCCTGTGCATGGAACACCCGGCGTACGCCCCAGGTCATCAACCAAGCCATCAACAAACAAACTGCAAAAGCCAGTAAAGCCATCAAAGATTCTGGTCGGTAAACAGCCTCTACCCAGGCCATGGGGTGAACTACCGCCATGAGGGCGCCCTCTTGTCGATGAAGGCCTGCACGCCCTCTTGCGCCACGTCGTGCACCATGTTGCAGGCCATGGTTTGGCCCGCCAATTGGTAAGCCGCCTCAATGCCCATCTCGCGCTGCTGGTAAAACAATGCCTTGCCCACCCGAACCGCCTCGCGGGGTTTGGACAAAATGGCATTGACCAGCTCTTCCACCTGTGCATCCAGTTGATCTGCAGAACACACGCGGTTGATCAAGCCACGGGCCTGGGCCTCAGGAGCGCTGATGAAGCCACCGGTCAACAGCATTTCCATCGCTTGCTTGGCGTGCATGTTGCGCACCAGCGGCACACTGGGCGTGGCACAAAACAGGCCCACATCGATGCCATTCACACCAAATGTGGCACTGTCTACCGACACCGCCAAATCGCATTGCGCCACCAACTGACAACCAGCCGCTGTGGCCAAGCCTTGTACCCGAGCGATCACGGGCACCGGCAGCTTTTGAATGGCCATCATCATGCGACTGCATTGGGCAAAGAGTTGCTGGTAGTAAGCCAGCTCAGGGTGGGCGCGCATTTCTTTCAGGTTGTGCCCGGCGCAAAAAGCCTTGCCCGCAGCACCCAAAACCACCACCCGCGCCTGCTCATCTTGCGCGATCGCATTGAATGCTTGCTGAAGGGCGGCCAGCATGGCTTCACTCAAGGTGTTGAAGCTCGAGGGACTGTTCAAGGTCAGCCGGTGCACGCCACGCGCATCGTGCTCGTGCAGCAGCAAATCTGGGGTTTGGGGTGAGGTCAATTCGGTCATGGTTCTGATTGTGCCGAAACTCGGCGACCGACAACCGAATTCACAAATGAAGTCGCCTTCAAATGTCGGCTAAAACACGCAAATGGGCCTCGACACTGCGCCCTAATGCGCTCAAGTTGTAGCCGCCTTCCAGGCAACTGACGATACGGCCTTGGGCATGACGCAACGCCACATCTTTGATGCGCTGGGTGATCCACGCGTAATCTTGCTCGACCAAGCCCATTTGGCCCAGATCGTCTTCGCGGTGGGCGTCAAAACCTGCGCTGATGAAGATCAACTCAGGCTTGTGGGCTTCCAGGCGAGGAAGCCACATCATGTCGACCAACTCGCGGATGTCCATGCCCTTGGTGTAAGCCGGTACCGGCAAATTGACCAAGTTGGCTGCGCTTGAGGTCGATCCGCCTTCGGGGTAGAACGGATGCTGGAAAAAACTCACCATCAAGATGCGGTCGTCACCTGCCACGATGTCTTCGGTGCCGTTGCCGTGGTGCACGTCAAAGTCAACGATCGCCACGCGCTTCAAACCATGGCGCTCCAGCGCGTACTTGGCCGCAATCGCTACGTTGTTGAAAAAACAAAAACCCATGGCCTTGTCACGGCATGCGTGATGTCCGGGTGGACGCACGGCGCAAAAAGCGTTTTCAAGTTCGCCCGCCAACACAGCATCGGTGGCGTCGATGGCCGCACCTGCCGACACCAAGGCGGCATCCCAAGTGTGTGCATTGATCATGGTGTCCGGATCCAAACTGGTATGGGTGGGCCCGCCAGCGGCCATGTCCTCGCGCAACATGTCGCCTAAACCACGCAGCGCAGCCACATGCATGCGACCATGGGCCAGCTCAATGTCGGCCAAGGCCGCAGGACTGGCCTCGCGTCTTTGCAGGGCCATGTCCACACCACTGATCAACAGCCTGTCCTCGATCGCTCCCAAACGTTCCGGGCACTCTGGGTGGCCCGCGCCCATCTCATGCTTCCAGCAAGCTGGGTGGGTGAAATAACCTGTCGCGCCCATGGTCTCGTCTTCCTGAGTGGCCCCAGCCTAGAGGCTGATGATTTTGTTGGATGGTCTTGTTTTGACGAGATCCAGCTTATCACGCAGTTCAATGGCAACTCCGATTAAGAGTGTGGCAGCTCGGCGTTTAAACTGAACACCCCATGCACCCACCTTTCTTCACCATCTCGCCAAATTTCGCCTCAAAACACTGGCTTTTTTGGGCTGTTTCTCTGCTTTTGACCGCGTTCTGCCCAAACACCACATGGTCCCAAACTGAGACCCCAACCCCGCCCAAGGCCGTCCAGCCCAACCGTCCAAAAGCCAACGCAAGCCCTCCCGCAAAACCGACTGGCAACGCTACAAAAAGCAGCGCAAAACCATCCAAAACAAAAAAGACTGCTCAGAAATCGTCAGGACAAAAATCAAATGCGGCCAAGGCCGCCCTCCCTGCCGCTGGTGCCATGTTTTTCAGTGAGTCAAGTGCGGCCATGGACTGGTCAACCGCAGCAGCAGAACGCATGCAACTCGACCCGCAATGGGTGAAGAAATATTTGGGCCAAGCCCGACGACTGCCTTCGGTCGAGCGCTTGGTTTTACCCCCCAGCAGCCCTGCCGCCAAAAACTGGGCGGCTTACCGCGCC
>JBIKKE010000013.1:0-24449 GCA_044360575.1 Limnohabitans sp.
AAGACATGGCGTTCTGGATCTCGGACATCAAAAACGAGCTGGGCATCACTGTTCTCATGGTGGAGCACGACATGAGTTTGGTCTCCAAAGTGTCGGACCGCGTGCTGGCCATGAGCCAAGGAGAAGAAATCGCCACCGGAACGCCCAGCCAGGTGCAAAGCGACCCGGGCGTCATCGAGGCCTATCTGGGCTCGGTGGACGACGTGTCTGCTTTGCGTCGCGAAAATTACGTGCCCGGAGGTGCCGCATGAGCGCAGCCACCCAGATCCAGAACACCATGCCCGAGGCAGCCGATGACAACGTGATGCTCAGGCTGCTCAACGTCGAGAGTGCCTACGGCCCGATCAAGGCGATTCGCGGCGTAAGCCTGCAGGTGCGCCAAGGCGAGATTGCCACTGTGCTCGGCTCCAATGGCGCGGGCAAGACCACCATCTTGAAAACCATCAGCGGCATCATCGACCCGCGCAAGGGCTCGATCGAGTTCAAGGGCCAGAGCATCACCGCGCAAGACCCTGCTTTTATTGTGCAAAGCGGCCTGATGCATGTGCCTGAGGGGCGCGAAGTGTTCCCGCTGCTGTCGATTCGCGACAACTTGCTCATGGGCGCCTACACTCGCAAGGACCGCGATGGCGTAGCGCGCGACATGGAAGCCGTGTACAACTACTTCCCCATCTTGCGCGAGCGGGCTGCGCAAGACGCGGGTTTGCTGTCCGGTGGCCAACAGCAAATGCTGGCGATCAGCCGGGCGCTGATGGCCAACCCCGACTTGATCTTGCTGGACGAACCCAGCTTAGGCCTGAGTCCCAAACTGACCAAGGAAATCTTCGAGATCGTGGTGCGCATCAACCGCGAACGCGGCACCACCATCTTGCTGGTCGAGCAAAACGCCAACATGGCGCTCAACGCCTCGGACTTCGGTTATGTGCTGGAAAACGGCCGCATCGTGATGGAAGACACCTGCGCCCGCTTGCGTGAAAAAGAGGACATCAAGGAGTTCTACTTAGGGCTCAAAGAAGAAGGCGTGCGCGCCGACCGCCGTTGGAAAAAGAAGAAAACCTGGAGATAAATCATGAGCCAACTCTGGGACACCTCCGGCATTGCGCCGCAAAAAAATGTTATCATGGCGGGCGAGACCATTCCCGCCATCTTTTGGAACGCAGTCGCCGCACGCGGCCCCAATGTCTGGATGCGCCAAAAAGAACTGGGCATCTGGCGCAGTTGGACTTGGGACAAGACTGCCGAGGCCGTGCGCGAGATTGGCCACGGTCTGATGGCGCTGGGTTTTGAGGCGCGACACACCGCTTCCATACTGGCCAACACCAATATCGAGTGGGTTCTGTGCGACCTGGCCACCCTCAGCGCCGGTGGCGTGTCCAACGGCATCTACCCGACCGACGCGGCCGAGCAAGTGCATTACCTGTGCGAAGACTCGGGCACCCGCGTGCTGTTTGTCGAAGACGACGAGCAGCTCGACAAGGCCTTGGCCGTGCGTGACACCTTGCCCTTGTTGCAAAAAATCGTGGTGTTCGACATGGAGGGTCTGCGTGACTTCCATGATCCGCAGGTCATCAGCCTTAAACAATTGCAAGCGCTGGGCCGCGAACACGCCCAGCAACACCCCGATTTGCTCGCGCAGCGCAGCGCCGCTTGCAAGCCCGAAGAGCTGGCCATTTTGGTCTACACCTCGGGCACCACCGGCAAACCCAAAGGCGGCATGCACAGCCACCACGGCCTGGTCTTCACCGTGCGCGGCTACAACACGCTGATCGCCCGCGACGAGCGCGACGAGTGCATGTGCTTCTTGCCCTTGTGCCACATTGCCGAGCGCATGGGCGGTGAGTATTTCTCGATGTACACCGGGGCTAAACTCAACTTTGTCGAGAACCCCGAAACCGTGCCCGAAAACGTGCGTGAAATCGCGCCCACCGTGTTCACGGCCGTGCCCCGCGTGTGGGAGAAGTTTTACTCAGGCGTGATGATTGCGCTCAAAGAAGCTGGAGGGCTGCAGCAAGCCGCATATGGCTGGGCCATTGGCGTGGGCCAACAGGTGGCCGATTTGGTGCTGGCTAAAAAGCCGGTGCCCGCGAGTTTGAAGCTGCGCTTTCATGTGGCCCGTCTGCTGGCGCTGAACAACGTGCGCAAGATGATCGGTATCCACCGCGCGCGCTTTTTGGTCACCGGTGCGGCCCCTATTTCCCCTGATTTGGTGCGTTGGTATTTGGCGCTGGGCTTGCCCATGCTGGAGGTCTGGGGCATGACCGAGACCTGCGGTGCGGCCACAGGCGTGCCAGCCGACCGCATCAAGCCCGGCTCCATTGGCCCGGCTGCCGAGTACAACGAAATGCGTCTGGACCCCGTGACCAGCGAAATTTTGGTGCGCGGCCCCAACGTGTTCATGGGTTACCTCAACTTGCCCGAAAAAACCGCCGAGACCATCGATGCCGATGGCTGGTTGCACACGGGTGACGTGGGTGTGGTGGACGAGGAAGGGTTTTTCCGCATCACGGACCGGATGAAAGACATCATCATCACGGCTGGTGGCAAAAACATCACCCCCAGCGAGTTGGAAAACGAATTGAAATTCTCGCCCTATGTTACGGACGCGGTCGTCATCGGCGACAAGCGGCCTTACCTGACAGTGATCATCATGATCGATCAAGAGAACGTCGAGAAATACGCACAGGACAACGATGTGCCTTTCTCCAACTACGCCAGCCTCACGCACAGTGCTGAAGTGCAAAACCTGATCCAGGCCGAAGTGGACCGGGTCAACAAAAAATTTGCCCGCGTTGAGCAGATCAAGAAATTCTGGTTGCTCGATACCCAGCTGAGCGCCGAAGACGAAGAACTGACTCCGACCATGAAGCTCAAGCGGAAATTGGTCGAGAAAAAATACACGCCCCAAATCGAGGCGATGTACCGTTGAGTCCTTTCCCTTTCCTCATCACCTCTTTACACCACTGGAGACCTGCAACATGAAAATCAAACTCAGCCTCGTCGCCGCTGCGATGGTCCTGACCGCTGGCGCGGCCATGGCCCAAAAATCGCAAGGCGTGTCCAAAACCGAAATCACGCTGGGCTCGATCCAGGACTTGTCCGGCCCGCTGGCCGGCTTTGGCAAGCAAGTGCGCTTGGGCATGATGCTGCGCGTGGACGAAGCCAACGAGCAAGGCGGCATCAATGGCCGCAAGTTCAAGCTGCTGGTCGAAGACTCGGCCTATGACCCACGCCGCGCCGTGCTGGCCGCGCAAAAGCTGGTCAACCAGGACAAGATCTTCGCCATGATCGGCCACATTGGCACGGCGCAAAACATGGCTGCCATGCCGGTGCAGTTCCAGAAGAACGTGATCAACTTCTTCCCTGTTACCGCCGCGCGAGAAATGTACGAGCCCTTCCACAAGCTCAAGTACTCTTTTGCCGCCACTTACTACGACCAGATGCGTCTGGGTGTGCCGATCCTGGTGAAGGAAAAGAACGCCAAGCAAATCTGCGCCATGCACCAGGACGATGAATTTGGTCTGGAAGTGTTCCGTGGTGCAGAAGAAGGCCTGAAAAGCATGGGCATGCAGTTTGCCGAAGTCACCACCTACAAACGCGGCGCCACCGACTTTGCATCGCAAATGCAAAAGCTGGCCTCGTCCAAGTGCGACTTCGTGGTCATGGGCACCATCATCCGCGAGACCATTGGCGGCATCGCCACAGCACGCCGCCTGGGCTTCAACCCGACCTTCCTGGGGTCGAGCGCGTCTTACACCGACCTGATCCACAAATTGGGTGGCCCTGCCATGAATGGTTTTTATTCCACCATGTCGACCCAGCACCCTTATCTGGATGAGGCCGCTCAGCCGATCCGTTTCTGGGCCAACAAGTACAAGACCAAGTACAACGAAGACCCGACCGTGTTCTCGGTCTACGGCTACAACGCCATCGACTCGTTTTTGCGCGCGGTTGAAAAGTCCGGTGCCAATGTGACCACAGAGAGCATCATCAAGGCCATGGACACCATGGTGATCCCGCCCGATATTTTTGGCACCGGCGAGATGACCTTCACCGCCACCAAGCGTTTGGGCAGCAACGCCTCGCGCATGTCGCAAATCACCGATGGCCGCTGGAAGGTCACAACCGGCTACTTCTCAGACAAGAAATAAAAAACTTGCGTCAGCGGATTGCAAACCGCCAAAACCCGAATGGGTTTTGGCGGTTTTTTTATGGTTGTTGCAAGAAGCGACGTGCCAACATTTAGAACATTTTGTGCTATTGGTTGGGCATCAAAAAAAGCAGCCCTATATTCCCTTTTTTACGAAGTAAAAACCACTTTTATTCAGACATTTATTTCAGTTTCTGACCTAGACTTCAGCCCTTGCATGGCCCGCAAAGATTTTTTGCTGAAGCAGTGATGTGGACGGGTCATCACAACAAACTGAAAGGTGTTTATGGAAACCGTGGCTCCCATGTGGCTGTGGGTGACGTTTGTGGCCATTGTGTTGGCGTCGCTTTTTGTGGATTTTGTCGTGCTTAAAAAGCAAGGCGCACACGACATCGACGTCAAAGAAGCGCTCAATTGGTCGCTGATCTGGATTGCCCTGAGCTTTTTGTTCAACGGCCTGTTTTGGTGGGCCATCAAGGACACCACAGGTTCGGTCGAATTGGCCAACACCAAGTCGCTGGAATTCCTGACCGGCTACCTGATTGAAAAATCATTGGCTGTTGACAATATATTTGTCTTCTTGCTGATCTTCACGTATTTCGCCGTGCCTTCGGCATTTCAAAAGCGGGTGCTCATGATCGGCATCATCGGGGCCATCGTGCTGCGCACCATCATGATCTTGGTGGGTGGCTGGTTGCTCCAGCAGTTCCATTGGATCTTGTACGTGTTCGGTGCTTTCTTGATCCTCACCGGCGTCAAGATGTGGTGGGCAGCTGGGCAAGAGCCTTCGCTGGACGACAACCCTGCGCTCAAGTTGTTGCGCAGACTTTTGCCCGTCAGCAAAAACTACGACGGTGAAAAATTCTGGACCATCGAAAACGGCCAGAAAATCGCGACACCCTTGTTCATGGTCATATGCTTGATTGCCCTGACCGACGTGATCTTTGCGGTGGACTCCATACCCGCCATCTTCGCCATCACGTCTGACCCCTTCATCGTGTTGACCAGCAACGTGTTCGCCATTTTGGGTCTGCGCGCCATGTACTTCTTGCTGGCAGCTGTGGCCAGCAAGTTCCACTTGCTGAACTACGGTTTAGCGGTCATTCTGGTCTTCATTGGCACCAAGATGTGCCTGATCGACGTCTTCAAAATCCCGGTGGGCATCTCTTTGGGCGTGGTGGTTGCGATTTTGACCATCACCATGCTGCTGAGCGTGCGTTCTTCTTCCTCATCGTCGTCCAATTCATAAGGAACTCGGGCCATCATCGGAGATTCACCCGGGGATGGCCAGTACGACAAGTCCAAACATCAATGGGGGCTGAGTGTGCTGGCCAACAGCAAACGTTGAACCAGCGGGTGTTGCACCTTCTTTTCGGTGCCAATGGCATAGAAGTTTTCCTTCACCCCTTCGCATGCTCCAAGTTTTTGAACCGCGTAATGCGCCAGCAATTCGTCGTGCATGCATTCTGCGGCCGGGAACACCCCCATGCCGCTCTCTCCAAATGTCTTCAGCAAGGCGCTGTCCTCAAACTCGCCGACGATGCGCGGGCGAATGCCGTGGTGCTCAAACCAGTGGTCCAGGCGTGTGCGCACGGCGGTGTGTTCAGTGGGCAGCAGCACGGGCACTTCGGCCAGACTGGCGGGGAATGTTTTGCGCGCTGCTTTCACCAGCGATGCGCTCCCGTACCAAGACACGGCCGATGAGCCCAAGGCGTGGTTGTAGAGCTTGAGGTTGGCATTGGTGGGAGCAGGACGGTCCGATAGCACCACATCCAAACGGTGCAGCGCCAGGTCACCGAGCAAATCGTCGAATTCGCCTTCATGGCATAGCAAACGCAGGTGCGGCTCGCCCATGACCGGCTGCATCAGCTGGCGCACCACCAGTTTGGGCAAACCATCCGAGATGCCAGCAGCCAGGCGCACGGTGGGTGAGCTGACGGCGTCGCGCACTTTGGCGGGCAGATCTTCGCCCAGCTGAAAAATTTGATCGGCCTGTTGCATGGCGGCCAGACCTGCATCGGTCAAAACCAGCCCTCGCCCCGCTGGCTTGAGCAAGGCATAACCGAGCGATTTTTCCAATTCCCGTACTTGCGCGCTCACGGTTTGCACCGCCATGTCGAGCTTGTCAGCCGCGCGCGTGATGCCACCTTCTTTGGCGACAACCCAAAAGTAATACAAGTGTTTGTAGTTAAAAGGCGATTTCATGCTTAGTATTTGCGAGAGTATCTAATCTTGATTATCTGATTTTTTATGAGTGATGAGGCCAACAAAAGATGAGCCGTTGTTAGAAAAAACCCTAGTGTGCAGAGTGTTGCAGGTGGCCTGTCCCGAATAGGCCAGTGGTGTTGAGCTTGTGCGGTTAGATTGTGCTCAAGCACAACCGAAGCACACCATGAACCTCTTGACCGCACTGCGCCCGGGCTTGCCCATTCTGATCGGCGCTGCGCTGATGTTGTCGGTCAGCATGGGCTTGCGGCAAAGCCTGGGCGTGTTCATGCCGGCCTTGACCCAGGACATCGGCATTTCAGTGTCCGAGTTCACATTGGCCATTGCGGTGCAAAACCTGGCATGGGGATTTTTGCAGCCCTTTGCCGGGGCGTTGGCTGTGCGCATCGGGTACCGGCCCCTCATGATGACGGGTGCGGTGCTTTACATCCTGGGCATGACTTTGCTGTGCCTGGCGCAAGGCCTGCTGGGGGTGATCCTGGGCGCTGGGGTGGCCATCGGCGCGGCCATGGCCTGCAACGGATCGGCCATTGCCATGGCGGTGGCCTCGCGGCCTGTGTCGCCTGCCTTGCGCAGCACGGTCCTGGGCATCGTGTCCGCCGCGGGCTCTTTGGGTGCCTTGATGGCGGCGCCCATCGGGCAGTTGTTGTCGCAGGCGCACGGTTGGCGCGTGGGCGTGGGCGGTTTTGTCGTCATGGCCCTGATCATCTTGCCCGCCGCCTGGTATGCGGGCCGGGTAGATGCTTTGCCGGTGCCGCCTTCCCCCGTGGGGGAAAAAGACAATGCCCCCGACATGGCCCGGTTTGCCTTGAAACACCCGCCTTTTGCGGTGATGACGCTGGCCTATTTTGTCTGCGGCATGCAGCTGGTGTTTTTGACCACACATTTGCCGTCTTACCTCGATTTGTGCGGCATGGACCCGATGCTGAGTGCTCAAGCGCTGGGCATGATTGGAGGCTTCAACGTCTTGGGCAGCTTGTTTTTCGGGTGGGCGGGTGGGCGTTACAACAAGCTGCTCCTGTTGGGCGGCATTTATGTGCTGCGCTCATTCGGTCTGGCTTGGTACTTCCTGTCGGTGCCAACGCCGGAGAACACGCTGGTGTTCGCCGCCATCATGGGATTTTTGTGGCTGGGTGTGGCGCCTCTGGTCACCGGCTACATCGGCGAAACCTTTGGCCTGCGTTGGCAAGCCATGCTGGGCGGGATCGCCTTCATGAGCCACCAGCTGGGCAGTTTCTTGGGTGCCTTGGGTGGCGGTTTGGTGTTCGATGCCATGGGCTCGTACAACCGGGCCGTGCAAGTGGGCGTGCTGGTGGGGCTGTTGGCGGGCATGGTGCAAATGGCTTTTGCGATGCGCGCCGAGTTGCCACCTGGCCAGCCCCGACCGGCCTGAACCGCTAAGCCACGGACCGTGGCCCGGCTCGGGTCTCAAATCCCCAGTTGTTTGGCCGCCAACTCTTTCATGATCTCTTCGGCCCCGCCGCCAATCATCATCACCTTGACTTCGCGGTAAACCCGCTCGCTCACGGTGCCGCGCATGTAACCCATGCCGCCCAGCAGCTGCACGGCAGCATCGGCGCAAAACTGCATGGTTTGGGTGGCGTGGTTTTTCAGCAGGCACACCTGTGCCACCCACTCGGCACCGGTCTTGCCTGCATCGGCCTGTTGCGTCACGGCATCGACCCAAGCTTGTGTCGATGAGATGCGCATTTGCATGTCCATTAACTTGTGGCGAATCACTTGGCGTTCAATCAAAGCCGCGCCAAAGGTCTGGCGCTGGCGTGCCCAGTTCAGGGCTTCGTCAAAGCAAGCCTGGGCAAAGCCCAGCGCCATGGCCGACATGGCCAGGCGCTCGCCGTTGAAGTTGCCCATGATCATTTTGAAGCCCGCGCCTTCTTCGCCCAAGCGGTAACGCTGGGGCACCCGCACGCCATCAAAGCGCAGCTGCGCGGTGTCCGAGCTGTGCCAGCCCATCTTGTGCAGGCGCGTGCGCGTGATGCCCGGCGTGTTACCGGGCACCACCACCATCGAGATGCCGCTCGCCCCCTTGCTGGCCGGGTCGGTGCGCACGGCCAGCGTGATCCAGTCGGCGCGCAGGCCAGAAGTGATAAAGACTTTTTCGCCGTCGATCACATAGTCGGCCCCATCGGCGCGGGCGGTGGTGCGCAAACTGGCTACGTCAGAGCCGCCACCGGGCTCGGTGATGGCCAGCGCTGCGATGCGCTCGCCGCGCAACACAGACGGCACCACTTCGGCTTGCAACTCGGCGCTGCCATGCGCCATCACAGGCGGCAAGCCGATGTTGTGTGAAAACAGGCTGGCCATGACGCCACCGCTGCCGCTATAACGCGCTAGGGTTTGCGACAACATGTTGCGCGCACGCCAGGGTGCAGGCGTGCCGCCCAGGTGTTCGGGGTAGCCCAGACCCAGTAGCCCAAGCTCCGCGGCCTGGGTGTAAAGCGACCGTTCGAATTGACCGGCTTCTTCCCAAGCGGGCACATGCGGGGCAATGGCTTGTTTGGCAAAACGCTCCACGGTGACTTGCAGGTTATGCAGGTCTTCATTTGTGAAGTCGGCTGTTAAATCAGCGTTGACATCGGCGGTGTTCATGCGGCGTCCTTCCATTGCACCAGCACCTGGCCGGGGCCCACTTGCTGGCCCACGCTGGCCGAGAGGCAGTGCACCACCGCATCGCGTGGGGCGCACAAAATGTGTTCGAGCTTCATCGACTCGATGACCAGCACGGTAGCGCCTTGCTTGACCGATTGGCCTTCTTTCACATGCAACGCGATCAGCTTGCCGTTGAAGGGGGCGCGCAACGACTGCGCCGCTTGGGCGCTGGCCCCTGTGCTGGGCGCGCTGTGGCTTTGGTCGCTGAGCCACAACTCCACGCATTCGGGGCCTTGCAGTTGCACATGCCAGCGCTGGACGGCCCCCGTGCAGGCCATAGCGCGAGCTTGCCAAAGGCGGCCGTCCACCGTGATGTGCAGCAGATCGGCACAGTGTTGTATGCGTGCCTCGTGCGTGGTGTCGCCCATTTGGATGCGCACTTGCCCTTGTCCCAGCTCCTGCATGCTCAGCGACAAGACCTCATTGCCCAGGCCCATGCGCACGGGCCGCATGAACGGGTTGGGCATCGCGGCGGCAGGCGCTTGGTGTGCGTAGAGCACAGTCAGCACGGCCACGGTGCGTGCATCGCCCGTGGCTTGTATCCGTTGGCGGACCGCATCGGCTTGTTCGGTCAAAAACGGAATCAGAGCATCGCCTGCTGCAAACATGGGGTGTTGCAAACAAGCGACCAAAAACGCCCGGTTGGTGGGCAAGCCCAGCACCGTGGTCTGGTTGAGGCCTGCGCACAGCTTGTCAATCGCTTCGCTGCGTGTGGGCGCGTGGGCGATCAGCTTACCCAGCATCGAATCGTAGTGCGGCGAGACCACCGCACCCACATGCAGCGCATGGTCAAAGCGCAAACCCTCGGGCGCTGCAAAGGCCTGCACCGTGCCAGTCTGCGGCGTGAAGTGTTCGTCTTCGGCACACAGTCGCACTTCGATGGCATGGCCTTGCAGCAGCACATCGGCTTGCGCCAGCGGCAGCGGCTCACCGCGTGCGATGCGCAGTTGCAATTCCACCAAGTCAAGACCCGTGAGCATTTCTGTCACCGGGTGTTCCACCTGCAAGCGGGTGTTCATCTCCATCAAATAGAAAGGCTTGTCGCTATGGGCTTCATCCAGCAAAAACTCCACCGTGCCTGCGCCCACATAGCCCGCCGATTGCGCGAGTGCGATGGCCGCTTGCCCCAGTTGCTCGCGCAGCGCAGGCGTCACGGCGGGGCTGGGCGATTCTTCGATGATCTTTTGATGGCGGCGTTGCACCGAACAATCGCGCTCACCCAGGTGGATGCAGTGGCCATGCTGGTCGGCCATGATCTGCACCTCAATGTGGCGGGGGCGCAGCAAGGCGCGCTCCAACAACAAGTCGCCGTTGCCAAACCCCGCCAGTGCTTCAGAGCGAGCGCCCTGCAGCGCAGGCAGCAGTTGCGCCATGTCGGTCACCAGGCGCATGCCGCGCCCGCCACCCCCGGCCACGGCTTTCACCATCAGCGGCAAGCCCAGCTGCTCCGCATGAGCGGTGAAGGTGGCGTCGCTCTGGTCCGCGCTAAAGTAGCCCGGCAGGCAGGGCACACCGTGTTTCAGGGCCAGCGCTTTGGCCGCCGATTTGCTGCCCAGCGCCCGGATGGCTGCAGGCGGCGGCCCCACCCAGGTCAGGCCCGCGTTGATCACCGCTTGCGCAAACTCGGCGTTCTCGCTCAAAAAACCATAACCCGGGTGCACCGCATCGGCCCCAGTGGCACGAGCCGCTTGGAGCAGTTTGTCGATGCGCAAATACGAATCTATAGACAAGGTGCCGCCCAATGCGACGGCAGTGTCGGCTTCGTGCACATGCAGCGCGTCGCGGTCGGCGTCTGAATAAACGGCCACCGTCTGAATGCCCATGTGGCGGGCGGTGCGGATCACGCGGCGGACGATCTCGCCCCGGTTCGCGATCAGCAGGCGGGTGACCTTATTCGGCACAGTGGTGGACAAGCTGGTGGTCATGCGGAGTCCTTGCCAGAAAGTGTCCAAGGCGCAGGCTGTTTGCGTGCAAACGCGGCCAGGCCTTGCGCGGCTTCGGCGCTGCGCAGGCCTTGGGCAAAAGCTTGTGCCGCCGCATCCCGCAAATCAGGCATCGGGCCGCGCAGCTGCCGCAGCAATTGCTTGGTGCTGGCCACCGCGCCGGGCGCGGCGCGCATGAGGCGCGTCAGTGTTTGTTGCCAGGCTGCATTGCTGTCCTGTTCGATCACTTCGTTCACCAACCCCACTTGCAGCGCTTGCGCAGCGGTGTAGCTTAGGCCCTGCAGCAGGCACTGGCGTGCTGCGCTCTCGCCCAGGCGTTGCCAAACAAACGGCGCGATCTGCGCCGGTGGCAGGCCCAAGGTGACTTCGGGCGTGCCCAGCACCGATCGCTCTGTGGCCACCACATGGTCGGCGCAGCACACCAGGCCAAAACCGCCGCCCATGGCCGCGCCATCCACCCGGCACACCAGCAACTGGGGCAGGGCAAAGAGAGCGTGCAGCAGGTCGCCAAAGCCACGGTTCATGGCCAGCAGCGGATCGGTTTCACCCGTCTGCAAAGGCTGACCAATCAGGCTGGCAAAGCTGCCCAAACTGCCGCCCGCGCAAAAGGCCCCACCCGCACCGGTCAGCACCACGATGCGCAGATTAGGGTCTTGCGCCGCACGCCCACAGGCTTGCAGCAAGCCGTCCACCACAGCGTCGCTCAGGGCGTTGCGTGTGGCCGGGTCGTTCATCGTCCAGGTTTCGACCGTGCCCTGGCGTTCGATCAACAAAGCGCTCATGCTTGCGGCCGCTTGGCAATGCCCATCATCTTGGACAGGATGCCCAGCATGACCTCGTCGGCACCGCCGCCAATCGAGGCCAGACGCCCATCGCGGTACATGCGCGAGACCTTGTTTTCCCAAGTGAAGCCCATGCCGCCCCAGAACTGCAGGCAGGTGTCGGGCACAGTGCGGTTCAAACGGCCTGCTTTGAGCTTCGCCATGGTGGCCCACTCGGTCACGTCTTCGCCGGCGATGTAGTGTTCGCAGGCCTGGTAGGTCAGAGCGCGCAGGCATTCAATGTCGGCCTTGAGTTCAGCCAATTTGAATTGCACCCACTGCTGGTCGGCAAGAGTCGATCCAAAAAGCTTTCGCTCTTGCGCCCAGTCCACCGTCCACTGAACGCAGTTGGTCAGCGACTGCAGCGTGCTGGCGGCGCACCACAGGCGCTCTTCCTGAAACTGCTGCATTTGGTAGATGAAGCCCTGGCCCTCGGCCCCGATGCGGTAGCGCTGCGGCACGCGCACTTCGTCGAAATAAATCAGGCCGGTGTCGCTGCTGTTCATGCCGATCTTTTTGATCTTCTTACCCACCTCGATACCGGGCAACAGCTTGCCGTTTTCGCGCATGGGCACCATGACCAGGCTCTTGTTTTTGTGGATCGGCCCCTCGCCGGTGTTGACCAGCATGCACATCCAGTCGGCTTGCAAGCTGTTGGTGATCCACATCTTCTGGCCGCTGATCACGTAGTCGTCGCCGTCCTTGCGGGCGTAACTTTTAATGCCGGCCACATCGCTGCCTGCAGCGGGTTCGCTCACACCGATGCAACCCACCATGTCGCCCGAAATCGCCGGGGCCAAAAATTGCGCACGCAATTCGTCGCTGCCAAAACGCGCCAAGGCGGGTGTGGCCATGTCGGTCTGCACACCAATGGCCATGGGAATGCCGCCGCAATCGATGTGGCCCAGCGCCTCGGCCATGCCCATGCTGTAGGAATAGTCCAGTCCTGCACCGCCAAAGGCCTCGGGCTTGGTCAGGCCCAGCAGGCCCAAGTTGCCCATCTTCTTGAAGACCTCATGCGCCGGAAAAATCTCAGCCGCCTCCCACTCGTCCACATGGGGGTTGATCTCGGCTTCGATGAATCGCTTGAGCGTGTTCTGGATCTCGCGGTGCTCGTGGGTGTATTGCATGGTGTGTCTCCGTGGGGTTGATTTTTTTACATGCGGGCCACGCCAAAGCTCATGGCGCGGGGTTGGCGGGCGGTAGCTTCCAAGCAGGTGTCCAGGCAAAAGCTCAGCACGCTGCGGGTGTCGCGTGGGTCGATCACGCCGTCGTCCAGCACCAAGCCGCTGGTGTAGAAGGCATCGGCCTGCGCTTCAAACAGGGCCACGATCTTGTCGAACTGGGCCTGCATCTTGTCGGGGTCGGGTGTGATGCCTTTGCGGGCCATGCCGGCTTCGGCCACGATCTGCATGGTGCGGGCGGCTTGCTCGCCGCCCATCACCGCTGTTTTGGCCCCCGGCCAGCTGAACAAAAAGCGCGGTGAGTAGCCACGCCCGCACATGCCGTAATTGCCCGCGCCAAACGATGCCCCGCACTGGATGGTGATCTGCGGCACGGTGGCGCTGGTCACGGCCTGGATCATCTTGGAGCCGTGCTTGATCATGCCGCCTTGTTCGCTGTCTATGCCCACCATGTAGCCGGTGGTGTTTTGCAAATACACAATGGGGTGGCCCAGTTGGCACATCCACTGGATGAAGTGCGTGGCCTTGTTGGCCCCGGCCACATCAATCGGCCCGTTGTTGCTGATGATGCCCACCGCATGCCCGCCGATGCGTGCTTGCGCGCACACCGTGGCCGAGCCGAAAAGCGGTTTGAACTCCAGAAAGTCCGAGTCGTCCACCAGTCGCAGAATGACCTCGCGCATGTCGACGGGTTCGCGGTGGTGGGCGGGCATCAGGCCTAGCAGCTCTTCGGCGTCGAGGCGCGGGGGCTTGGCCTCACGCGGTGCTTTGTGCGCAGCCCAGTCCCAACGCGCCACCACATCGCGGGCCGTGCCCAGCGCGTGGCGGTCGTCTTCGCACAGGTATTCGCCCAAGCCCGACACGCTGGTGTGCATCTCGGCCCCGCCCAGTTCTTCTTCGGTGGCCACTTCGCCGGTGGCAGCTTTGAGCAAAGGCGGCCCGGCCAGAAAAGCCCGCGACCGGCCGCGCACCATGATCACAGTGTCACTTAGCCCCGGCATGTAGGCCCCGCCTGCGGTGCCCGAGCCGTGCTGCACGGTGAGCACCGGCAGGCCCGCCGCCGACAGGCGCGCCAGGTTTCGGAACAAGCTGCCCCCCAGCACAAAGCCCTCGACCTTGTACTGCATCAGGTTGGCCCCGGCGCTTTCGACCAAGTGCACAAAAGGCAGTTTGTTTTCCAAGGCCAGCTCTTGCACGCGCAAGATCTTTTCCAGGCCCCGCGCCTGTATCGCCCCGGCCTCGATGCCCGAATCACTCGCCACCACCATGCAGCGCACGCCACTGATGAAGCCAATGCCCGCGATCATGCCGCCGCCGGGCACCGACTTGGCTGGGTCGGGTGTGTCTTGCATGAAGCCCGCCAGTGCACACAGCGGCAAGAAAGGCGCTCCGGGGTCCAGCAGCAAGGCCACGCGTTCACGCGGCAGCAACTGCCCGCGTTTGTCGAACACCGGTTTGGATTGGGCCGAGGCAAGCACTGCGCGGTCTTGCAGGGCATGCCACTGCGCCAGACGGGCCAGCGCGGCCTCGCGCCGCTGCTGGGCCACGGGGCTGTGCGGGTTCCAGGTCGATTCGAAATTCATTGGAATACCTTGGGGGTCACGGCGCGGTGAAAGCCGTCAAAGGGTTTGACGGCATCGCGTTCTTGCACATCGGGCTTGGCTACGGTTTGCTGCCAGCCCATGCGCATTTGCGGGCGGGCACCGTCCACGCGCAGCACCGTGCCGCTCACAAAGCTGGCGGCGGGCGAGAGCAAAAACACAATGGCGGCGGACGTTTCGGCTTCGGTGCCAAAGCGGCCTTGCGGCACCGTGTTGCGCATCTCGCGCAACATCGGGCCCGCCTCGGGCGGGTAATGGTCCATGCCGCTGCTGGCGATGTAGCCCGGGGCCACGGCGTTCACACGCACGCCCTGAGCGGCCCATTCGAGCGCTGCGGTTTCTGTGAAGCTGACCATGCCCGCCCGCGCTGCGCCGCTGTGGCCCATGCCCGGCATGGAGCCCCACATGTCGGCCACGATGTTGACCACCGCGCCGCCGTGCGCTTGCATGCTCTGGTTGAAGCACTCGCGTGCCACCAAAAATCCGCCCGTGAGGTTGGTGTCGATCACCGCCTGCCAGCCTTTGGCGCTGGTGTGGGCCAAAGGCGAGATGTATTGACCGCCCGCGTTGTTGACCAGGCCGTGGATGCGGCCGTGTTGCTGCACCACCTGCGCCACTAGGGCTTTGACGTCGTCCTCGCGCCGGATGTCGCAGCTGTGCCAGCTGGCTTGCCCGCCGTCACCCGTGATTTCTTGGGCGGTGGTGCTCAGCTTGTCGGGATTGCGGCCCACCAGCACCATATGCGCGCCCAGGCTGGCCAACTCGTGTGCGGTGCAGCGGCCAATGCCCGAGCCGCCGCCGGTGACCAGAATGACTTGCCCCGTGAGCAGGCCGGGGGCAAAGACCGAACGGTAGGGCGTTTGTGTTGTCATGTGGGGTTTCTCAAAAACAAGGCCAATGCGGCATCGGTCAAATCGTCCAGCGATGCGCGTGCGGGACTTTTGGGGGTTGTTTGGGTTGCTGCTTTGGCCGAACGTTTGACAGGTGTTTGAGTTGGCGCTTGGTACCACTGCACCGCCCAGTTGAGCGCGCCAAAAATCATCAAGCGTGCCAGCTGCACCGGGGCCTGCAACTGGCCACTGGCATGCAGCGCTTGCAACACGGGCGTCCATGCGGCTTCGTAGTCGTCTTTGATTTGCGTGATGGTCTGTCGCTGCTCAGCGTTGAGTGACCGCCATTCGTAGAGCATCACCGGGATGAAATCGCTGTCAGGCCCCAGCAGCACATCGAACTGGTTGCGGATCAGGGCACGCAGCTTTTCGCGTGGGGACAGGTCTCGGGCTAGACCTGCGCGGGCTTCTTCTTGCCGCTGGCTTGCTTGCTTCATGCCTTCCACCATCACCGCCAGCAACAGGTCTTGTTTGTTGCCGAAGTGATAAAACGGCGAGCCCGGCTGCATGCCCACCAGCGCTGCGATTTCGCGGGTGCTGGTGGCGTCATATCCCTTGCGGTGAAACAGCTGCGCCGCCGCCGAGATGAGCGCCTGACGGCGGTTGCCGTCGTCGCGCTCGTCCTCGGTTTTCCGGGGGCGACCGCGAGTGCGTTTGGGCTCTGCCAGTTCGCTCATATCCTCAACGCCCCGTCAAACCCATGCTGCGCGAGATCACTTCTTTCATGATCTCGTTGGTGCCGCCGTAGATGCGCTGCACGCGGGCATCGGCATAGGCGCGGGTGATGGGGTATTCCCACATGTAGCCGTAGCCGCCGTGCAGCTGCACACACTCGTCCATCACCTTGCATTGCAGGTCTGAGCACCAGTACTTGGCCATGCTGGCCGTGGCGGTGTCGAGCTTGTCTTGCAGCAACAGTTCGCTGCACTTGTCCACAAACACGCGCGCCACCTGCACCTCGGTTTGCAACTCGGCCAGTGTGTAGCGGGTGTTTTGGTAGTTGCCTACGGCTTGGCCAAACACCTTGCGGTCTTTCACGTACTGCACCGTCCAGTCGATGGCCGCTTGCGCCGCCGCAATGCCGCCAATGGCAATTTGCAGGCGCTCCCAAGGCAGTTGCTCCATCAGGCAAATAAAGCCCTTGCCCTGCATGGCCGCGCCGCCCAGCAGCTGGTCGGCGCTGACCTTGACATTGTCAAAGAACAGCTCGGAGGTGTCTTGTGCTTTCAGGCCCAGCTTCTTCAAGCGCTTGCCTTTTTCAAAGCCAGGCGTGCCACGCTCGATCAAGAACAAGCTGGTGCCTTTGGCGCCAGCGGCCGGGTCGGTCTTGGCAACGAGGATCACCAGGTCGGCATGCCAGCCGTTGGTGATGAAGGTCTTGCTGCCGTTGATCAGGTAAGTTCCATCAGCTTGCAGCATGGCGGTGGTTTTCACGCCTTGCAGGTCCGAGCCCGCTGCCGGTTCGCTCATGGCGATCGCACCCACCATCTCGCCGCTGGCCAGCTTGGGCAGGTATTTTTGCTTTTGCGCTTCGGTGCCGTAGTGCAGCAGGTAAGGCGCCACGATCTCGCTGTGCAGGCCGTAGCCGATGCCGGTGAAGCCTGCGCGAGACAACTCTTCCATCTGCACCACCGAATACAGCTTGTCAGCCTGAGAGCCGCCATAGGCCTCGGGCAGGGTCATGCACAAAAAGCCGTTTTCACCGGCTTTGCTCCAGACGGCGCGGTCCACATAGCCTTGCTCTTCCCAGGCGTCGTGGTGGGGAGCGATTTCCTTGTCCATGAAGCGGCGAAAGCTGTCGCGGAAGGCTTCGTGGTCGGCGGTAAAAAGGGTGCGTTCGATCATGAGTGTCACCTGTTGGACTGAAGATGGAAGATTTATACAAAGCGTTTGCTTGGTAAAAGTCTATACTGTTTGAAAACCCCCGCAACACAGGGCAAACCCCCTGATGACCCCCAGGAGACAGCATGAGCGAAGCATTTGTTTATGACGCCATACGCACACCGCGTGGCAAAGGCAAAAAAGACGGCAGCCTGCACGAAGTCAAGCCGATCAGCTTGCTGTCGGGCGTGTTGCGCGAGCTGCAAAGCCGCAACCAGTTCGATACCGCTGCGGTGGACGACGTGGTCATGGGCGTGGTCTCGCCCATTGGCGAACAGGGCTCGGTCATCCCCAAGGTGGCGGCGCTGGCCGCAGGCTGGGACTGGCGCTGCTCTGGCGTGCAGCTCAACCGTTTTTGCGCCTCGGGTTTAGAGGCCGTCAACACCGCCGCCATGAAGGTGCGCAGCGGCTGGGAAGACCTGGTCGTCGCTGGCGGCGTTGAAAGCATGAGCCGCGTGCCGATTGGTGCGGACGGCGGCGCTTGGGCGCAAGACCCCGAAACCAACAGCGCCACGCTGTTTGTGCCGCAAGGCATTGGTGCCGACCTGATCGCCACCATGAGCGGCTTCAGCCGCCACGATGTCGATGCCTTTGCGGTCGAGTCCCAAAAGCGCGCCACGGCCGCGCGTGCTGCGGGCTATTTCGATGGCTCTGTGGTGGCGGTCAAAGACAAGCTCGGCCAGGTCATCTTGGCGAAAGATGAATTCATCAAGCCGGGCACCACGGTGGAAACACTGGGCGGCCTCAAAGCCTCGTTTGAGCAACTGGGCGCGATGGGTTTTGACGCCGTGGCCTTGCAGCGTTACCCGCAGGTCGAGCGCATCCACCATGTGCACCACGCGGGCAACTCGTCTGGCATCGTGGATGGTGCAGCGGCTGTGCTGATCGGCTCTGAAGCTGCGGGCAAAACCCACGGCCTCACGCCGCGTGCGCGGATCGTGTCGGTGGCCTTGTCGGGCGCTGACCCGACCATCATGCTCACAGGGCCCATGCCAGCTGCGCGCAAGGCCTTGGCCAAAGCGGGTCTCACGATCGACCAGATTGATTTGTTTGAGGTGAACGAAGCCTTTGCCGCCGTGCCCATGAAGTTCATGCAAGAGATGGGCGTGCCGCACGACAAGGTGAATGTGAACGGCGGCGCGATCGCCATGGGCCATCCGTTGGGGGCCACGGGCGCGATGATTTTGGGCATCTTGATTGACGAGTTGCACCGCCGCAAGTTGCGCTACGGATTGGCCACTTTGTGTGTGGGCGGCGGCATGGGCATTGCCACCATCGTTGAACGCGTTTGATAGGGGAAAGAGCACCATGAGCAACATCATTTTGAAAACACTGCGCTACGATCTGGCGGACGGCATCGCCACCATCACCTTTGACGAACAGGGCTCGCCAGTCAACACCATGTGCTTGCAATGGCAGGTCGACTTGGCCCAGGCGGCCGCGCAAGTCGTGCAAGACAAAGTCCACATCCAGGGCATCATTCTGGCCTCGGCCAAGTCCACGTTTTTTGCGGGAGCCGACCTCAAAGCCGTGATGCGCTCACAAGTCTCTGATGGCCCGCGTGTTTTTGCCGACATCGAAGGCATGAAAAAAAACTTCCGCACCATCGAGACCTTGGGCGTTCCCGTGGTCAGCTGCCTCAACGGCGCGGCGCTGGGCGGCGGCTGGGAGGTTGCTTTGATCGGCCACCACCGCATCGCCACGGCCAACCCCAAAACACTATTCGGTCTGCCCGAAGTCACGCTGGGCCTGATTCCTGGCGCTGGCGGCATCACCAAGATGACGCGCCAACTGGGCCTGCTGGCCGCGCAGCCCTATGTATTGGAAAGCAAACTCTTTGGCCCCGAAGAAGCACAAAGGTTGGGCTTGGTGCATGAACTTGTAGCCAGCGACGACCAGCTGCGCCCCCGTGCTTTGGCGCACATCGCAGCAAGCCAAGGCCTGCCCGAAGCGGCCCAGCACCTGTGGGACCGCAAGGATTACAAAATGCCCGGCGGCACGCCGAGCAACCCCAAGATCGCGGGCATGCTGAGCGTGGCCCCGGCCGTGCTCAAGCAAAAAACACGCGGCCTCTACCCCGCCCCCGAAGCGGCGCTGGCCGCCATGGTCGAAGGCGCGATGGTGGACTTTGACACCGCCATGCGCATCGAAAGCCGTTATCTCGCAGGTCTGATGACCAGCCAGGTGGCGCGCAACATGATCAACACCTTCTTCTTCAACATGAACAGCATCAAGGGTGGCCAAAGCCGCCCCAAGGCTGCGCCGCGCTACAAGCCCCAAAAGGTGGGCATTTTGGGCGCGGGCATGATGGGCTCGGGCATTGCGTATTCACAAGCCAGCCGTGGCATCGCTACCGTGCTCAAAGACGTGAGCGTTGAAGCCGCTGAAAAAGGCAAGGCCTACAGCCACAAGCTCACGCAACAGCGCGTGGACAAAGGCCGCATGGCGGTGGAGAAACAAGCAGCCTTGTTGTCATTGATCCAGCCCACGGCCAGCGCCGCAGACCTCAAGGGCTGCGACCTGATCATCGAGGCCGTGTTTGAAAACCGCGAACTCAAGGCCCGCGTCACGCAAGAGGCCGAGCCCATGTTGGCCGAGGGCGGCTTCTTTGCCAGCAACACCTCCACCTTGCCCATCAGCGGCCTGGCCACAGCCAGCGCCAATCCAAGCAAGTTTGTCGGCATCCATTTTTTTAGCCCCGTCGACAAGATGCAGCTGGTGGAGATCATTCGCGGCGCGCAGACCGACGACGAAACCATCGCCCGTGCGTATGATTACGTGCAGGCGCTGGGCAAGCTGCCGATTGTGGTGAACGACTCGCGCGGCTTTTACACCAGCCGCACCTTTGGCACCTTTGTGATGGAAGGCGCGGCCATGCTGGGCGAGGGCATCCCTGCCCCCGTGATCGAAAACCTGGCCATGCAAGTGGGCATGCCGGTGGGCCCGCTGGCTGTGCTGGACGAAACGGCGTTGTCGCTGTCGGTGCATGTGCTGGACCAAACCCGCGAAGACTTTGCCAAAGAAGGCAAAACCCACACCGCCACGCCCGGCGAACTGTTGGTCGAGCGCATGGTCAAAGAACTCAAGCGCCCCGGCCGCGCCGCAGGCGGTGGTTTTTACGACTACCCCGCTGGTCAAAAGAAAGTGCTGTGGCCTGAACTCAAAACCCGCTTTGAAAAAGCCGGCGTGGCCTATAGCCAGCAAGACATCAAAGACCGCCTGCTGTACCGCCAAGCCGTGGAGACCGCCCGTTGCCTGCAAGAAGGCGTGCTGACCTCGGTGCACGACGGCAACATCGGCTCGATCTTCGGGATTGGCTTTCCGTCCTTGACTGGCGGCGCGTTGCAGTTCATCTATGGCCAAGGCGTGGATGCGTTTGCCAAGCGCTGCGCGGAACTGGCCGTGAA
Source organism: Limnohabitans sp. (assembly GCA_044360575.1). GTDB lineage: Bacteria > Pseudomonadota > Gammaproteobacteria > Burkholderiales > Burkholderiaceae_C > Limnohabitans_A. The sequence goes on from JBIKKE010000013.1 coordinate 20,771, forward strand.
GTATGGCGCGGGCTTTGTGCTGACGGCTGAAGTGATCGCCAGCTTGAAGCAGCATCAGCCGGTGTACTGAGGGCTGAACTGAACGAAGCAGCCCCAAGCAGCCCTTGAGGGCCTGCTTGGGGCTGGTGTGAGATCTGTCAGCTCAGCAAATCCAGCAGCGTCCGCGCCACCACCTTGGTGGCCCGGCGCAGGTCTTCCAGCTGCACATGCTCGTCGGCGCGTTTGGCGTTGGATTCGAGCACGGTGCGCGGGCCTGCGCCGTAGATCACGCCGGGGATGCCCCGCTCGACATACAGGCGCACGTCGGTGTAGAGCGGTGTTCCGATGGCGGGGATGGCTTCACCAAAGACCTGACCGCCGTGTTTCTGAATCGCTTCCACCAGCGGCTTGTTGCCGGGCAGGGGTTTCATGGCGTTGGCCAGCAGCATGCGGCGCACATCCACTTTCAGCACATGGCCACCGCGTGGGGGCTTGAAGCTTGCCGCCGCGTCGGCAATGGTCTGGCGGATGCTGGCTTCGACTTCTGCGGGGTTCTCTTCGGGGATCATGCGGCGGTCGAGCTTGAAGCTGACCTTGCCGGGCACCACGTTGGTGTTGGTGCCGCCTTCGATCAGGCCCACGTTCAAGTAAGGGTGGCTGATGCCCTCGACCTTGGACGTGACCTTGAGGTATTGCGTATTGAGGGCGAGCAGGGCATTCAAGATGTGCACCGCACCTTGCAGCGCGTCGGTGCCGCTGTCGGGAATGGCCGCGTGCGACATCTCGCCTTGCACCGTGACTTCCATTTGCAGGCAGCCGTTGTGCGCGGTCACCACCTGGTAGCTAAAACCTGCCGCGATCATCAAATCGGGCTTGGTCAGGCCCTTGGCCAATAACCAGCCGGGACCCATTTCGCCGCCAAACTCTTCGTCGTAGGTGAAGTGCAGTTCCACGCCGCCTTTCAATGGGGCATTGAGCGATTCGAGTGCGCGCGTGGCAAAGGTGAAGGTCGAAAAGTCGCACTTGCTCACCGCAGTGGCGCGGCCGTACATGGCACCATTGTGGATTTCGCCGCCATAGGGCGGGTGTGTCCAGCCTTCGCCGGGGGGCACCACGTCGCCGTGGGCGTTCAGGGCAATGGTTTTGCCTTCGCCGTATTTTCTGCGCACGATCAGGTTGGTAACGGATTCGAGGCCGTAGGCTTTCACCTCGGCTGAGGGCACGGTGTGCTTTTCGGCGACAAAGCCCATGGGCTGCAGCAGCTCGGCGGTGCGCTCAGCGTGGGGCGCGTTGTTGCCGGGTGGGGTGTCGGTGGGCACCTGCACCAGGGCCTGCATGAACTTGACCTGCTCGTCAAAGTGCGCGTCGATCCAGGCGTCGAGTTGTTGGTATGGGTTTTCGATATTGACGATGGGGGTGCTCATGACAATTCCTGAGAGAGTTGGTTCAAAACATGGGTGAAGGCGTCGACGCACAGTTGCATGTCGTCGCTCGTGGTCGATTCGCGTGGGTTGTGGCTGATGCCCCCGTTTTCACCGCGCACAAACAGCATGGCTTGCGGCATGACTTCGTGCAGTTTCATGGCGTCGTGGCCTGCGCCGCTGGGCAGTTTGAACAGCGGCACGCCCAGGGCGCTGACGGCACGCTCCCAGCGCGCTTGCCATTCGGGCGCACTGGGTGCGGCGGCGGCGCTCATGGTCAGCTCGGCTTTCACACGCACACCACGGCGCTCGGCAATTTGGTCGAGTTGCGCCATGACGTTGGCCACCAGCGCATCACGTTGCGCGTCGGTGGGGGCGCGCATGTCCAGGCTGAACAGGCAGCGGCCTGGCACCACGTTGATCGAGCCGTTGGGCACTTGCAGCTGGCCAATGGTGGCAACGCTGTCGCCGTCTTGGGTCGCGCGTTGCTCCATGTAGAGCGCGAGTTCGGCCACGGCGCAGGCCGCGTCGCGGCGGCGGTCCATGGGGGTGGTGCCCGCGTGGCTGGCTGTGCCGAGCATCTCGCACTGGTAGCGCACGCCACCGTTGATGGAGGTGACCACGCCCAAAGGGATGTTGACTTCGTTGAGCACCGGACCTTGCTCGATGTGCACTTCGATAAAGCCGAGGTACTGAGACGGGTCGCGCTGGATTTTGGGGATGTCGTCGATGCACAGACCCGCATGCTGCATGGCCGCGCGCATGGTTATGCCGTCAGCATCTTGCTGGTCCAGCCAGGCGGGGTTGAACTGGCCAATGAGCGCACCTGAACCGAGGAAGGTGGCCTTGTAACGCTGGCCTTCTTCTTCGGCAAAGGCCACGACCTCGATGCCAAAGGGCAACCGCTTGCCCTGCTGGTGCAGCTGCTGCACACAGGCCATGGGCACAAAGATGCCCAAGCGACCGTCGTACTTGCCGCCGTTGCGCACGGTGTCGTAGTGGCTGCCGGTCATCAGGTATTTACCGCCTGTGGTGGCGGGGTGGTAGCGGCCCACCACGTTGCCCACGGCGTCGGTGTACACCTCGTCAAAACCGCAGTCGCGCATGTTTTGCGTGATGCGCTGGGCGCAGGCGCGGTGGGCATCGGTGAGGTACGTGACAGTGAGTTGGCCCTTTTCTGCAAAGCCGGGGTCACTGTGCTGGGCCAGCTTTTCCTGCCAGTCCCAGACTTGGTGGCCCAGCGTGGGCTCCATGCCAAATTTGTCGTTCAGTCGGATCTCAACGATGCGGTGGATATTGCGCAGGCACTCAGCCAACTCCATGTCGGGATGGCCGAACAGTCGGCGCTCAAAGGCCTCAATGATCTGTTTTTTGTTCAAGCCCAAGCCACGCGGGCCGCGCACCGCCAGGATGAAGGGCCAGCCGAACTTGGCGTTGTAGTCTGCGTTGAGTTTTTGAATCTTGGCGAACTCTTCGGGCGTGCAGTCGGTCAAGCCCGCCTTGGACTGTTCGTTGGTGGATTCGGCCGTCAGCGTTTTGCTGACCATGGCTTTGCCCGCCAGCTCGGGGTGGGCGCGGATCAGGCCCAGCTGCGCGTCGCGCCCGGCGTGCGCCAACACTTCGCACATGGCGTGCTTGAGGTGCGCCAGCGAGGTGAAGGGGCGTTCGTTCAGCGCTTGTTCGGCAATCCAGGGCGAATGCTCGTACAGGCCGTCGAGCATCTGCGCGGCTTCTGCTTGAGATGCGCTGTTGAGTTGTTCAAGTGTCAAGGGCATGGGTATTTCCGTGAAGGTTTGAATAGGCCGTTGTGTTTTTGTAGGAGCCCACCCTGTGGGCGATAGGGGTGTCGGTGGTCCTCGAGCCATCGCGCACGGGGTGCGCTCCTACAAGGCGAGCAACGCGTTCACTCGGCATAAGGGTGCGTGGCTTTCCAATGCCGTGCAATGTCGATGCGCCGCGCCACCCAGACCTTGTCGTGCGACTGAATGTGGTCCAAAAAGCGTTGCAGCGCAGTGATGCGGCCAGGCCGCCCCAGCAGGCGGCAGTGCATGCCAATGCTCATCATCTTGGGGGCGTTGTCGCCGCTCGGGTCACCTTCGGCGTAAAGCGCGTCAAAGCTGTCTTTCATGTACTGAAAGAACGGGTCGGCGTGCGAATAGCCTTGGGGCAGCGCAAAGCGCATGTCGTTGCAATCCAGCGTGTAAGGCACGATGAGCTGCGTCGCATCGGTGCCATCACTTTTCTTCACCTTCATCCAGAAGGGCAGGTCCTCGCCGTAG
>JBIKKE010000124.1:0-7708 GCA_044360575.1 Limnohabitans sp.
GGTCTTCGGCCTGGATGTCTTGCACCTTGTAGCCCGCCAGCAGGCCAAAGAGCTTGACGTGTTTGTGCAGGTGCTGCAGTTCAAATTCGACCGTTTCGCCCGTGGCCAAGATGCGCACGCGAAAGCGGGCAAAGTCGCAGACCACCACCAGCTGGGGCAGGTCGCGCTCGGCCAGGTTGTGCAGGTAGCCAATGGCTTGGTCCACCGCGTCGTCGAGGCTTTTGCCGCGTGACTTGTGCTCCACCAACAGCACGCGGGGCCAAAACAAATCCACAAAGCCCTGCGCACCGCCAAGCTTTTTGACGTTCAGCTCGAAGGTGGCAACGCGTTTGTTGGTGATGCCAAAGATTTCAAAGAAGTCGATCCAAAAGGGCTTGGCCTGGCTGTCTTCATTGCAGGCGTCGGCCCAGGTCTTGCTGAAAAGCAATGCCCTGGATTTGATTTCGTTCCAGTTAAGACCCATTTGGTACTCACAAAGTGAGCTTGGATCGTAACTGAAAGTATTCGGATTCTTGGCTGGGGTAGTGCCTGATGGGTAACTAAAGGGTCTCTGACAGCTGTCATGTCGTCATCAGGCCTTCGGTTTGACAAACATGCCAATCACGATCAAACTCGATATCTGACTAGATGGATGACCAGTTTGAAGGGGTTGATATGCACACATGGCCAGTACAAGACGCGAAAGCGCGGTTCAGTGAGTTTTTAGATGCGTGCTTGGTTGAAGGCCCGCAAATGGTCACCCGGCGCGGTGCCGAAGCCGCCGTGCTGGTGCCCGTGCAGGAGTGGCGGCGGATGCAGTCGGCAGCGCGCCCCTCGCTCAAGCAACTTTTGCTCTCTGATCAAGCCCGCACCGACTTGATCGTGCCGCCACGCGGTCAAGCCAAACGTCGACCTGTGGAGCCGATGCTGTGACGCAGCGGTATCTGCTGGACACCAATGTGGTGTCTGAGTTGCGCAAGCCGCGCCCGCATGGGGGCGTTGTGGCTTGGCTGGAATCGCTGGATGACGCTCAGCTTTTTGTGTCTGCTGTCACCTTGGGCGAAATCCAAGCGGGCATCGAGCTGACCCGAGAGCAAGACCCCGAAAAGGCTCAGCAAATTGAAGACTGGCTGGCCTTGGTGGCGGGCGCGTACAACGTCTTGCCCATGGACGCCGCAGCCTTCACGGCTTGGGCAAAGTTGATGCACCGCAAGTCAGACACGCTTTATGAAGACGCCATGATTGCCGCAACCGCCAAGGTGCATGGATTGACCGTGGCCACCCGGAATGCGGCGGACTTTCAGGCGCTGGGGTTTGAGGTGTTTAACCCGTTTGCCCCTGTGTAATCCAATTTTTTGCCCGGGGCTTGGCTCAGCCTTCAACCAAATTCCCGAAACCCCTTGAGCGGGGGCAGCGGCGCGAAGCTGGCCTCGCGCTTTTGTTGGAACGCGCTGATGGCTTCGCGCACGTTGGCGTTGCTCCAGATCGCGCCTTGCAGCCAGCCCATGTGGCGCAGGCTGTCTTCGGTGCTGTGGTCGCGGGCGTAGTGCAGCACTTGCTTGGTGCCCCAGATGGCCACAGGGGGTTTGCTGGCGATTTCTTTGGCGGCTTGCAGGGCGGCGGCCACAGTGGCTTCGTGGGTGGGCAGCACCTCGTTCACCAGGCCGTGTGTCAGCGCCTTGTCGGCGCTCATGCGGCGGCCGGTGTAGGCCAGTTCTTTGACCAAGGCCATGGGCAGCAGCTTGGGCAGGCGCTGCAGTGTGCCCACGTCGGCCACCAAGCCGATGTTGATTTCCTGGATGCAAAAGAAAGCATCGGCCGAGGCATAGCGCATGCAGCAGGCGGTGACCATGTCCAAACCACTGCCAATGCAACCGCCGTGGATGGCCGCGATCACCGGGATGCGCAGTTCTTCAAACAAGGTGAAGGTGTGCTGCATGTCGGTCAGCAGGTCGTACACCGCAGAGCGGCCTTCGGCGCTGCTGTCGTCCATATGAATGGCGCTGCCAAAGGTCTGCAAGTCCATGCCAGCGCTGAAGTGTTTGCCGGTACTAGAGATGACCAGCGCCCGTGCGGTGCCTGCCTTATGGATGTCGGTCAGCACCTCATGCAACTCGCGCCAAAAGGTCGGGTGCATGGTGTTCATCGCCTCGGGGCGGTTGAGCACCAGGTGGGCGATGTGGTTTTCAGTCGAGAGGAAAAAGCAGCTGAGTTTGTCCATGGTCATTCACTTGAGGAGGTTCTTGATCGGGTGTTTCACTGTAAGCGGCGATGGAGGGCTGTGCTGTCCCGGCTTTGACCAAGGAGCCCACCCGCACCCCCAGCAGGCGCAGCCGGCGTGACAGGTCCACGCGTTTGAGGCACTGGCCGGCGATCAGCCGGATGTGTTTGGCATCGGCGGTGTATTCGGTCAGGGTCTGGTCGCGCGTGACGGCCTGAAAGTTGTCGTACCGCAGCTTGATGCCGATGGTTTTGCCTTCGTAGCCTTTGCGCTGTAAATCGGTGGCCACTTGCTCACACAGGCGGGTGAAGACCGCGCCCAGCTCGGCACGGTCTCGCACGGCGTGCAGGTCGCGCTCGAAGGTGGTTTCGCGGCTCATGCTGACGGGTTCGCTCTCGGTCTCTAGCGGCCGGTCGTCTCGGCCCCAAGCGGCTTCGTGCAGCCAAGCGCCGTAGCTTTTGCCAAAATTTTCAATTAACCAATGTGGTTCGCGTGCGGCCAGGTCGCCGATGGTGTGGATGCCAAAGCCTTTGAGCTTTTCATCGGCCTTGGGGCCTACGCCGTTGATCTTGCGGCAAGCGAGTGGCCAGATGTGGGTCTGCAGGTCGGCCTCATGCACGACCGAGATACCGTTGGGTTTGTTGAACTCGCTGGCCATTTTGGCGATGAGTTTGTTGGGCGCCACGCCCACCGAGCAGGTCAGGCCCGTGGCTTCAAAAATGCTTTTCTGGATCAAGCGCGCCAGCACGCGCCCGCCTTCGCGCTGGCCGCCGGGCACGTCGGTGAAGTCGATGTAGACCTCGTCCACGCCCCGGTCCTGCATGACGGGGGCGATGTCGGTGATGATGCTTTTGAAGGTGCGCGAAAAGTACCGATAGCGGTCAAAGTCCACCGGCAGCAAGATGGCTTGCGGGCACAGCTTGGCGGCTTTCATCAGGCCCATGGCCGAGCCGATGCCGAACTGCCGCGCCGCATAGGTGGCGGTGGTGATCACGCCGCGCCCGGTGTAGCCCTCGATGCGCGGAAAAAAATCCACCGGGATGCGGTCCAGCCGTTCGGCAAAGGTGTCTTCGGTCCACTCGCCATCGGGGTAGGCCGCTTGGAGCTTGCCCAGCAGGTCGTCTTCTTTGCGTCTGCCACCGCCAATGACCACCGGCAAGCCCTTGAGCTGCGGGTAGCGCAGCAACTCGCAGGACGCGTAAAAAGCGTCCATGTCGAGGTGGGCAATGCGGCGCACGGGGTGAGCAATAGGGGCGGTGGTCACCCAGCAAGCATAGCGTGGGTGGAAGGCCCTGAAGCCCTTATTCAGGCCTTCGGAAAGGTGCCCGGCAGCAAGATGTTGGTGTTGACATTCTGGATGTCGGTATGGCCGCAAAAGGCCATGGTGATGTCCAGCTCTTTGTGGATGATTTGCAAGGCCTTGGTCACGCCCGCTTCGCCCATGGCGCCCAAGCCATAGGCCATGGCGCGGCCGATCATGGTGCCTTTGGCGCCCAGCGCCCAGGCCTTGAGCACGTCTTGGCCAGAACGAATGCCGCCGTCCATCCAGACTTCGATTTGGCTGCCCACAGCAGCCACGATGGCCGGCAGGGCTTCGATGCTGCTGGGTGCGCCGTCGAGCTGGCGACCGCCGTGGTTGCTGACCACAATCGCGTCAGCACCGCTGGCCACGGCCAGTTTGGCGTCTTCCACGTCCATGATGCCCTTCAAGATCAGCTTGCCACCCCATTGTTTTTTGACCCAAGCGATGTCTTCCCAATTCAGGGTCGGGTCAAACTGCTCGTTGGTCCACGAGGCGAGCGACTTCATGTTGCTCACGGCTTTGACGTGGCCGACCAGGTTGCCAAAGGTGTGGCGCTTGGTACCGGCCATGCCCAGGCACCAGCGGGGCTTGGTCATCAGGTTGATGATGTTGGCAATGGTGGGGCGGGGAGGCGCAGTCAGGCCGTTTTTCAGGTCTTTGTGGCGCTGGCCGATCACCTGCAGGTCGAGTGTGAGCACCATGGCGCTCACGTTGGCGGCTTTGCAGCGGTCGATCATGCGGGCCATGGCCTCGCGGTCGCGCATCATGTACAGCTGAAACCAAAACGGTGCTTGCGTGTGGGCCGCGATGTCTTCTATCGAGCATATGCTCATGGTGGACAGCGTGAAGGGGATGCCGAATTTTTTGGCGGCCATGGCGGCGTGCATTTCGCCGTCGGCGTGCTGCATGCCTGTCAGGCCCACGGGGGCGATGCACACGGGCATTTTGGTGTCGATGCCGACCATTTTGGTGGCGGTGCTGCGGTTTTCCATGTTGACGGCCACGCGCTGGCGCAGCTTGATCTTCTGGAAATCGTCTTCGTTGGCGCGGTAAGTGCCCTCGGTCCAGGAGCCGCTGTCGGCATAGTCATAAAACATGCGCGGCACGCGTTTTTCGGCCAAAACGCGCAGGTCTTCGATGGTAGTGATCACGGGCATGGGTTGTCTCCTGCTGGGGGTAGAGCGATTTTTGAAAGTCGCCCATCGTAGCCGCAGGCCTTGCCGGTCGCTGTGAAACTTGAGACAGCCCCTTTGAAATTTCTTGTGGGCTGCTGTGTAAACGTACCCCAAAGCAGGCTTGGGGGCGTGTGCTTAACCGTGTGGCGTTGCCTTGACGAACGCCCCGCCTTGGTAAATCGCGGCTGAATCGTTCTTATCGATGGTTTGCTGGCGTGATTCGACGGCAGGACGGAACGCGTCAGAGGAGTCTAGAGGTCGGTAGCCAATGTGTCGGGCATGGGTGTTGTCCCACCAGGTGGTCTGGTTGTCCGACATGCCATAGATGATGCTGTGGCCCACGATGGGCGCTGTGAGCGCTGACACCACCAGGCGCTCTAAATCATCAAAGCTCAGCCAAGTGGCCAGCATGCGCCGGTCTTTGGGCTCGGGGGTAGAAGAGCCGATGCGGATGCTCACCGTCTCGATGCCCCAGCGGTCCCAATACATCTGCGCGACATCTTCGCCAAAGGCTTTGGACAGGCCATAAAATCCATCGGGTTTGGGCGGCATGCGGGTATTGACCACTTCGTCTTGCCTGTAAAAACCAGTGACATGGTTGGAACTGGCAAACACGATTCGCTTGACGCCTTGCAGCCGGGCGGCCTCGTACAAGTTGACCATGCCCGAGATGTTGCCCGCCAAAATGGTGTCCCAAGCTTGTTCGGTAGAAACGCCGCCCAGATGCACCACAGCGCTCACGCCTTGTAGCAGCGTTGTGACCTGGTCCTTGTTTTCGAGCAAGGTGATCTGAACCTCTTCGCCTTCGGCGGCGTTACCGAGGTCATTGCGGTCGCTCAACCGCAGCACATCGCAATAGGCTTTGAGGCGCGGGCGCAGTTCGCGCCCTAAGTAACCAGCGGCACCCGTCAGCAGCAGGCGAGAAAAACGCAGGGGCGATGCGGGTGTGGGCAGCATGGCAAGCGATCCGTTCAGGCTTTGAAACGACCGGCCAGTGCCGTGGCGCTGTCGCGCAGCACGTTTTGGTCGGCGCCCACAGCCACAAACAGGCAGCCTTGGTCCACATAGTGTTTGGCCAAGGCTTCGTCGCCAGTGAGGATGCCTGCCGCTTTTCCGCAGGCCTTGATGCGGGCAATCGACTCGTCAATGACTTTCAGCACATCGGGGTGCTTGGGGTTGCCCAGGTGGCCGAGCGCTGCCGACAAATCGCCGGGGCCGATGAACACGCCATCTACCCCATCGACATTGGCAATGGCTTCGATGTTTTGCAGGCCCAGCACGGTTTCGACCTGCAGCAACACGCAAATTTCTTCGCTGCTGTGCTGGGCATAGCCTTTGACGCGGCCGTAGTGGCTGGCGCGGGGCGCACCGGCATAGCCACGCACACCGTGCGGCGGGTAGCGGGTGTAGGACACAGCCTGCAGGGCTTCTTCTTCGGTCTGGATATAGGGCACCAAAAGGGTTTGCACGCCCACATCGAGCAGGCGCTTGAAGGTCACCATGTCGTTCCATGGCGGACGCACTATTGGCGTGGTGGGGCTGCCCTTCATGGCCTGCAGTTGCGCCACGATCTCGGTCAAGTCGTTGGGCGAATGCTCCATGTCCAGCAGCAGCCAGTCAAAGCCGCAGTGCGCCAGGATCTCGGTGCTGATGTTGCTGCACAGGTGCGACCACAGGCCGATTTGTTTTTGACCAGATTGGATGGCGTGTTTGAAGTGGTTGACGGGCATGTCCATGGTGTTTTCCTCATTGGGGGTAAGTGGGTGGGGTGGCCTTGATCTCAGCGCACCATGCAGGGCATCTTGTGGTTGAACTTCCAGCCGGGGATCAGGTACTGCATGGCGATGGCGTCGTCGCGTGCGCCCAGGCCGTGTTGTTGGTAAAGCTGGTTGGCTTTCATCACCGCATCCATGTCCACCGCAATGCCCAAGCCGGGTTTTGTGGGCACATCCACATAGCCGTCTTTGATTTGCAGCGGGTCTTGGGTGAGGAACTGGCCGTCTTGCCAGATCCAGTGTGTGTCGATGGCCGTGACTTTTCCTGGCGCAGCAGCGGCGCACTGGGTGAACATCGCCAGAGAAATGTCGAAATGGTTGTTGGAGTGCGAGCCCCAGGTCAAGTCGTACATCTGGCACAACTGCGCCACGCGCACCGAGCCTTGCAGCGTCCAGAAATGCGGGTCGGCCAGCGGAATGTCCACCGATTGCAGTTGGATGCTGTGGGCCATCTCTCGCCAGTCGGTGGCCACCATGTTGGTTGCCGTCAGCAAGCCCGTGGCGCGTCGGAATTCAGCCATGACCTCGCGGCCCGAGAACACGCCTTCGGCTCCGCAGGGGTCTTCGGCATAGGCCATAGTGCTGCGGTGGTCGCGCAAAAGACGAATGGCGTCTTTGAGCAACCAGCCGCCGTTGGGGTCGAGGGTGATGCGCGCCTTGGGAAAGCGTTCATGCAAAGCCACGATGGCTTCGACTTCTTCTTCACCACGCAACACGCCACCCTTGAGTTTGAAGTCCTGAAAGCCGTAACGGGCCTGCGCCGCTTCGGCCAGGCGCACCACGGCCTCGGCGGTCATGGCTTTTTCGTGGCGCAGGCGCAGCCAGTCGTCGGCCTGGTCGGGCTCGCTCTTGTACGCGAGGTCTGTTTGGTTGCGGTCACCCACATAAAACAGATAGCCCAGCATTTGCACGCGCGTGCGCTGCTGGCCTTGGCCCAGCAGGGCACACACGGGCACGTTCAGCTGCTGGCCCAGCAAATCCAGCAGGGCGCTTTCGACGGCGGTGACGGCATGGATGGTCGTGCGCAGGTCAAACGTCTGGTTGCCCCTGCCACCGCTGTCGCGGTCGGCAAACTGTTGACGCATGGCGTTCAGCACGCGGTTGTAGTTGCCAATCGGCTGGCCTTCCACCAAGGGGCGGGCGTCTTCCAGGGTCTGGCGGATTTTTTCGCCGCCGGGCACTTCGCCGAGGCCCGTGTGGCCCGACGAGTCGGTCAGGATGAGGATGTTGCGGGTGAAATAGGGGCCGTGCGCGC
>JBIKKE010000125.1:0-7545 GCA_044360575.1 Limnohabitans sp.
GTCCTTTTGGTTTTCAGGTCGGAGCTTTGAAGGCCAGCGATCAGGCTTTGGCCTTGTCCGCCTCAGATGTGAACGAGTCGGCATAAAACTCATCCTCAGGCAAACCGCCTTGCGCCACATAGTCGCGCTTGGCCGAGTCCACCACGATGGGTGCGCCGCAAGCATAGACCTGGTAACCCGACAGGTCAGGGAAGTCCTGCAGCACCGCCTGATGCACAAAGCCGGTGCGGCCCGTCCATTGGTCATCGGCTTCGGCGTTCGAAATCACTGGCACATATTTCAGGTTGGGCATTTCGGCCAAGCGGGCTTCGATCCAGTCGGCCATGTACAGGTCGGACGGACGACGGCCACCCCAGAACAGCGTGGCGGGGCGGGCGATGCCGCGGTGCTGCATGTGCTCGATCAGCGCCTTGATAGGCGCAAAGCCTGTTCCTGATGCCAGCAGCACCATGGGCTTGTCGCTGTCTTCACGCAGGTAGAAGCTGCCGTAAGGGCCTTCTGCACGCAGAATGTCTTTTTCCTTCATGGTGCTGAACACCGGGTCGGTGAACTTGCCGCCGGGCATGTGGCGGATGTGCAGTTCCACCGTGGGCGGAGCCACCTCCAGGGTGTGCGGCGCATTGGCCATGCTGTAGCTGCGGCGCGAACCATCGCGCAGCAAAAATTCGATGTACTGACCCGCGTGGAACTTCATCACGTCGTTGGCAGGCAATTGCAGTTTCAACACGATCACATCGTGTGATTTCTTCTCCAGGCTGACCACGCGCACCGGCATTTTTTTGACGGGCAGGCCGCCTTCAGCGGTCACTTGTTTGGATTCGAGCACCACATCGCTTTGCGCAGTGGCGCAGCATGTCAACACCAGGCCTTGCGCTTCTTCTTCGTCACTCAGGGCTTTGGCCTGATGAGGGCCATGCACCACGGTGCCTGAGATTTTTTTGCATTTGCACGAACCGCAAGCGCCGTCCTTGCAACCATAGGGCAGGCCAATGCCCTGGCGAATGCCAGCGGCCAGCAGGGTTTCGTTGCCATCGGCAGTAAAGCTGCGGCCGCTGGGCTGCACAGAAATTTGAAAGCTCATCTTTTGGGTATCCTAGAGGGCGTGAATGTGACCCGGAACCCCTGATTTTGCCTTCAAACCAAACCCCCTTGGGCGCACTGCCTGCCCGTTTCCGCCGCCAGCGTGTCTTGATTGTGGGCTGTGGCGATGTGGGCTTGCGCACCGCAGGCCAGTTGGGTGCCCCAAAAAGCCAAGGTATGCGCCTCATGGCGCTGACTTCTTCGCCCGAGCGCGTGCGGCTGCTGCGGGCCTGTGGCATCACCCCTTTGCTAGGCAATCTGGACGATGCAGCCAGTCTGAAACGCTTGGGCGGCATCGCCCACCGGGTCATCCATCTGGCACCGCCCCCCACCGACCGCCAAGGCGCATCCGATCGCGATCCGCGCAGCTTGGCTTTGGTGCGTGCTTTGCGTTTGCGCACGGCCCCACAAGCGTTGGTCTATGGCTCGACCACCGGGGTTTATGGTGACTGCGGCGGCCAACGTGTGGACGAAACGCGCGCCGTGAACCCGCACACCCCCCGCGCCCAGCGCCGGGTCGATGCCGAGAACCTGATGCGCTTCTTGGGGCGCAGCGGCGTGCGCGTGAGCATTTTGCGCATCCCTGGCATTTATGCCCCCGACCGCGAAGGCGGTACCCCGCGTGAACGCTTGCTTCGCGGCACGCCTGTGTTGGTGGCCAAAGAAGATGTTTTCACCAACCACATCCATGCCAACGATCTGGCCCGTGCCTGCGCCGCTGCCCTTTGGCGAGGCAAGCCCCAGCGCGTGGTCAACGTCACCGACGACACCGACCTGAAATTGGGCGACTACTTTGACCTGGCCGCCAGCCTGTTTGGCTTGCCCAAGCCCCCCCGAATTTCACGCCATGACGCCAACACCGCACTGCCCTTGATGCTGTTGAGCTTCATGAGCGAATCGCGGCGACTGGACAACACCCGCATGAAGCAGGAGCTCAAAATCCAGCTGCGCTACCCGCATGTGCGCGATGGCCTGAGCCCACAAAGCGCCTTGTTTGCGGAGGTCAGATGAACGCCTTGCGCATCGACAAATGGCTGTGGGCGGCCCGTTTTTACAAAACGCGCAGCTTGGCCAGTGACGAGATTGGCAAAAACCGCGTCCAGGTCAATGGGCAAGACGCCAAGCCCAGCAAAGAGGTCAAAGTTGGCGACACCGTATGCCTGCGCCAGGGCGCAGTCGAGCGAACAGTATTGGTGCAGGGCCTGAGTGGCGTGCGTGGCCCGGCCCCGGTGGCGCAGCTGCTGTACTCAGAAACGCCAGAGAGCATAGAAGCCCGCCAAAAAGCCGCCGAGCAAAACCGCTTGGCCCGTGAGCCTGCGCTCAGCATCGAACAAGGCCGTCCCACCAAACGTGACCGGCGGCAGATTGAAAAAACCTGGGACAACCGTTGGAGCGCGGGGATTGACTGAATTCCTCGCTGAAGTCAGCGCACCCAACGCGTTCTCCGCAGCCACCCACCCGATTGAATCTGGAGGTATACCTTGCAAGCTGATGAAACCTTTGAAGCACTTTTGCCGCTGCGCACTGATCTGGCGCTGGCCTTGCGCGCTGCTGCCCATCAGGGCCTGAGCGAGGGCGTGTGCAACCACTTCAGCGTGGCGGTGCCTGGCCGGGACGACTGGTTCTTGCTCAACCCGCGAGGCTTGCATTGGAGTGAGGTGCAAGCGGCTGACATCGTGATGTGCAACGCGGCGGGCGAGCAACTGGCGGGCCGTCACCCGGTCGAGCCCACAGCCATGTTTATTCATGCGGCGGTGCATCGCATCGCGCGCAAGTCTGTCGTGCTGCACACCCACATGCCTTACGCCACGGCGCTGACCTTGACCGCAGCGCGTGCCCTAGACACCACCCTGTCGCAGACCGCTATGCGCTTTCATGGCCGCTTGGCGGTGGATGCGCATTACAACGGTCTGGCCCTGGACATGACCGAGGGTGAACGCATCGCCCATGCCATGCAAGGTGCAGATGTGGTGTTCTTGGGCAACCACGGTGTCATCGTCTGCGGTGAACGGGTGGACTACGCCTACGACGACTTGTACTACCTGGAGCGTGCCTGCCAAGCGCAGGTGCTGGCGGCTTCGACCGGAGTTCCGTTGACGCCCGTGGACACTGCATTGGCTGCGCGGGTTGCGGAACAGATCAATGGCGAACGGCTTCAGTCCGAGCTCTTTTTTGAGAGCTTGCGAAGGATGATGGGGTGAGGCACAGCCAAGAAAAAAGGCCAACCCGTGAAGGTTGGCCTTGATTCGCTTGGAACCCGCATGGTTGCTGGGTTTCCAGAGATGGTGCCCGGGGCCGGACTCGAACCGGCACGCCTTGCGGCGGGGGATTTTGAGTCCCCTGAGTCTACCAATTTCACCACCCGGGCGGTATTTGTGAAGACGCAGATTATGGCATATTTTTGACGCCATTTTGGGCTTTTTGGGGGCGGGTGATCAAATGATTTTGGCTTGAATGTCGGGCGAGCTTTGGTAAGCGTGTGCCTGAACTTTGCCTGAGCCAGCAGAACCTGCCTGCCACTGAATTTCCCAGGGTGCTCAAGTCACGTTGCTGCCACGGTGTTTGTGCCCAACAGTCCATCCTGTTCGTCTGGGCTCTGGTCGCAGTTTTTGATGCGCGAATGTTGACGCCGACAGAAAAACAAAGTCCAGAACTCGTGCTGTGCCGCTTATGGTGGTGTCGTTGTAAGCGGCTCGGATTCAAGACACCCCACGAGGTGTTTCACGCCTCGTTAAACCGTGTTGCAGTTCGTACTTGAATCCGCCATGAATGAATGCCTCAATGGCTTCAGTGTGTGGAGGCAAAGTTGGCGGGTGTTGTGATTTGTCATCGGGGTATCTGGAATCGGGTTTGTACGGTCGTTTCAGGCGGGCTCACTGCCATCAGGGGCGTTCAAGTTATGGCAAAGTACGGCCATGATTTATCCAACCATTGAAGATGCGATCGGCAAAACCCCCTTGGTGGCTTTGCAGCGCTTGGGGGCCGCAGATTGCGCTGCGCGTGCCAATGTGATTTTGGGCAAGCTGGAGGGTAATAACCCAGCTGGTTCCGTGAAGGACAGGCCCGCTTTGTCCATGATTCATCGGGCCGAAGAGCGCGGCGAGATCAAGCCGGGCGACACCTTAATCGAAGCCACATCGGGCAACACCGGTATCGCGCTGGCCATGGCTGCGGCCATCAAGGGTTACCGCATGATTTTGATCATGCCCGAGGACCTGTCGATTGAACGCGCCCAGACCATGAAGGCGTTTGGTGCTGAGCTGATCCTGACGCCCAAAAGCGGCGGTATGGAATATGCCCGCGATCTGGCCGATAACATGGCCGCGCAAGGCAAGGGGCGCATCTTGGACCAATTTGCCAATGCCGATAACCCGCGCATTCATTACGAAACCACTGGCCCCGAGATCTGGGAGCAAACCGGTGGCAAAGTCACCCACTTTGTCAGTGCCATGGGCACCACCGGCACCATCACAGGTGTGTCGCGGTTTTTGAAAGAAAAGAACCCAGCGATTCGCATCATCGGTGCCCAGCCCAGTGAGGGCTCGCGCATTCCGGGTATCCGCAAGTGGCCGCAGGAATACCTGCCCAAGATCTACGACCCGAGCCAGGTCGACGAGCTGATGTATGTGAGTCAAAGTGATGCCGAGGAAACTTGCCGCCAAATGGCACGGACCGAGGGTATTTTTGCGGGCATTTCGGCTGCAGGGGCGTGCTGGGTGGCCCAGCAAGTGGCCAAAACGGCTCAGAACGCCACCATCGTTTTCATTGTGTGCGATCGCGGTGATCGTTATTTGTCGACCGGCGTCTTCCCCGCTTGACCGGAGTTTTTCCAATGCCTGAATATCGTTTTTGCCCGCAATGTGCTTCGCCCTTGGCTTGGCAGACCCAGTTGGAAGACTCAGGGGAAGTCATGCGCCTTCGCTGTACGGCCTGTGACTTCACCCATTGGAACAACCCGACGCCCGTGCTGGCGGGCATCGTGCAAGTGGGTGACCAAATTTTGTTGGCCCGCAATGCCGCCTGGCCGGGGCGGCGCTTTGCATTGATCACTGGCTTTATGGAGGCAGGCGAGACACCTGAGGACGGCATCAAGCGCGAGATTGCCGAAGAAACCAATTTGAAGGTGTCTGCCCTGAAGCTGATCGGCGTGTACGACTTCCAGCGCATGAACCAAGTGATCATTGCCTACCATGCCGTGGCCGAAGGCGAGGTCCGCTTGTCGCCTGAACTGGCTGAGTACAAGATGTTTGACTTCCAGGATTTGATTTGCTGGCCTGCAGGCACTGGCTACGCTTTAGGGGATTGGTTGCGCACGATCGGCATCGAGCCGAAATTCATGACGTGGGAAGAGCGTGCAGCGCAAAGTCAAGAAACTGCTCAAGAACAAAATCAGGGCACATGATGCAGATCGACAAAGAAATTGACACCAGTGGCCTGAATTGCCCCTTGCCCATTTTGAAAGCCAAGAAGGCCCTGAACGAGATGAGCAGCGGCCAGGTGCTCAAAGTGACGGCGACTGACCCGGGCGCTTGGCGCGACTTTGAAGCCTTTGCCCGACAGACGGGCAATGATTTGCTGCTGCAAGAAAAGACAGAAACGGCGTTTGTATTCGCGCTCAAACGCCGCTGAAAAAACGCCTTGGGTTTTTACAAGCTCAGGCCCTTGAGGTACTCACGGAACGAGGCGCCCACTTGGGGGTGCTGCAAAGCCAACTCGACGGTGGCTTCTAAAAAGCCTTCTTTGCTGCCGCAGTCGTAGCGCTTGCCTTGGTATTGAAAAGCGTACACGGCTTCGCGTTGCATCAGTCGAGCGATCGCATCGGTCAGTTGGATCTCGCCGCCAACACCCGAAGGCTGGTTGCGAATTTCTTCAAAAATGCCTGGCGTCAAGATGTAGCGACCGGCGACGCCCATGCGTGAGGGGGCTTGGTCTGGACTGGGTTTTTCCACAATCTGTTCAACGCGAATGAGCTGTTTGCCAGCCGATTCACCGGCCACGATGCCATAGCGTTTGACATGTGCCAGCGGGACTTCTTGCACGGCCAAAATTGAGCGTCCCTGCTGCGTGTGCGCAGCCACCATTTGGCTGAGTACAGAGGGGCCGCCTTGCAGACCGACCATCAGGTCGTCGGCCAGCAGCACGGCAAAGGGTTCATTGCCCACCATGGCTTCAGCGCACAACACCGCATGGCCCAAGCCCAGTGAGCGAGGCTGGCGCACGTAGGCACACACCATGTCGTCGGGCTGCACCGAGCGCACCAATGCCAAAAGTTCGTCTTTGTGCGCGGCTTCGAGTTCGTTTTCGAGTTCGTAGGCCGTGTCAAAGTGGTCTTCGATGGCGCGTTTGCTGCGGCCCGTGACAAAGATCATATGGCGTACGCCTGCGCTGTAGGCCTCTTCGACCGCGTATTGGATGAGCGGCTTGTCGACCACGGGCAGCATCTCTTTGGGCGCTGCTTTGGTGGCGGGCAAAAAGCGTGTGCCCAGGCCGGCCACAGGGAAGACGGCTTTGCGAATGACTTGGTGGCTCATGGTGGGTTCCTTTTTGTCCTTGGGGTTCTCAGTGGTCAGGCCAGGCGTTGCAGTTGTTGGCGAATCTTGACAAGCGTGGCACCGAAGTCGGCCACGCGTTTTTTAGCTTCGTCGATCACTGCGGGGGGAGCCTTGGCCACAAAGGCCTCGTTGCTGAGCTTGGCGTTGGCCTTGGAGATTTCGCCTTCCAAGCGATCGGCTTCTTTGGTCAGGCGAATTTTTTCTGCGGCTGCATCCACTTCGATGAACAGGCAAAGGCGTGCCTCGCCCACCACGGCCACAGGGGCCGCTTGTGCGGCAGCGATCCATTCGGCTTCGGCCTCAAAGACCTTGACTTCGCTGAGCTTGGCCAGCGACTGCAGAACTGGCGCCACGCTCTGCATGAAGGCGGTGTCGCCCAGCACATACATGGGCATGCGGGTGGCGGGTGAGACGTTCATCTCGCCGCGCAGGTTGCGGCAGGCGTCCACCAAGGTTTTGAGCTTGACCACATGGGCTTCGGCGGCTTCGTCGATGCGATCGGGTTGGCTCACGGGGTAGGCTGCGATGCTGACCGACTCTCCCGGAAGACCCGCGACCACCGACACTTTTTGCCAGAGTTCTTCGGTGATGAACGGGATGATGGGGTGCGCCAAGCGCATGATGGCCTCTAAGGTGCGGATCAGGGTGCGGCGGGTGGCGCGTTGTTGAGCATCGTTGCCGGTGTTGATCTGCACCTTGGCGATTTCGAGGTACCAGTCACAGAACTCGTTCCACACAAAGTCATAAATCGTGTTGGCCACGTTGTCCAGGCGGTATTCGGCAAAGCCTTTGGCCACCTCGGCTTCGACGCGCTGCAGTTGTGAGCTGATCCAGCGGTCGGCCTGACTGAAGTCCATGTAGCCGTGCGCGGGGCCACCAGGCTGACATTCGGCTTTGGTGTGCTTTTTCAGGC
>JBIKKE010000014.1:0-23837 GCA_044360575.1 Limnohabitans sp.
TACAAGCGTTAGAGCTGGCTGGGCAAAGAACAGAGGCAACAGGTGGGCGCGTGCTGGCTTCGTCTGCGCCACTGTTAGAGCCCGGTGGCGGCCAGGCGATCACCTTGGCCGACCCTGATGGCCGAGTGTTCCGCCTGGTCTACGGAGACGATCAGGTTGATCCAATTAATGCACCAGATATGCCTGTACGGCTGGCCCATGTGGTGCTCAACAGCAGCCATGTGGAAGAAACCCGTCATTTCATGGAGCAAGCTTTGGACTTTTCGCTGTCGGACCGTACGGGCATCATGGCCTTCATGCGCTGCAACAGTGACCACCACAGCGTGGCTTTGGGTGATACTGACAACAATGCTTTGAACCATATCGCTTTTTTAATGTCTGATCTGGATGCAGTGATGCGTGGCGGTGGGCGCATGCAGGACGCAGGTTACCCCATCGAGTGGGGGCCTGGTCGCCATGGGCCGGGGGACAATGCATTCAATTACTTCGTTGGCCCATTTGATATCGTGATCGAGTACACCGCCGAGGTTGAACAAGTCGACGACAGTTATCAGACTGGTCAACCCAGCGACTGGACTTGGCCGCCAGGCCGGGTTGACCAGTGGGGCATCTCTCAGCCGCCGAGTGCACGCCTTAAAAAGGCGCAGCGCGCCGTCGTGTTTGCTCCAGCAAGGAGCGCCCATGTTTGATGTCGCCATCGTTGGCTTTGGTCCGACGGGTGCAGTGGCTGCAGGGCTTTTAGGTTTGCAAGGCGTGCGCACTTTTGTATGCGATGAGTCGACCGAGGTATATGACAAGCCTCGAGCCATTTCCGTTGACCATGAAATCATGCGCGTGTTCCAGCAATTGGGAATTTCCGATGCCATTGAGCCGTTCACCGAACCCTTTACCAACTCAGAGTTTTATGGTGTGGATGGGCGGCTAATCAAATGTATGTCGACTGTAGATCCTCCTTACCCTTTGGGCTTTAGTCCGTCATTGGTGTTCACTCAACCGGCCATGGAATCGGTATTGCGCCAGCGTGTTAGCAGCATGGCCTCGGTCCAGGTAGGTCTCGGACATAAAGTCACAGGTCTTAAACAAGAAGAAACCTTGGTAACGCTCAGTATGGAAGACACCCATGGGAAAACACGCCAAGTGACGGCGCGTTACTTGGTTGCTTGCGATGGTGCTTCTAGTTTTGTTCGTAAACAGCTTGGTATGGAGTTACAGGATTTGGATTTTGACGAGCCGTGGTTGGTGGTCGATGTACTCGTCAATGAGAAAGGCTTATCCAAATTACCTAAGGTTAGCGTTCAGTACTGCGAGCCCCAAAGACCCTGCACCTATCTGATCGGACCGCGTAACCATCGCCGTTGGGAAATCGCCATCAACCCTGGTGAAGACCCCAGGCAAATGGCTACACCCGAGGCGACCTGGAAGCTACTGTCTCGTTGGTTGCAGCCAGATGAGGCCCAAATTTGGCGTCAGGCCAGTTACCAGTTCCATGCTTTGGTCGCAAAAAACTGGCGCCAAAAAAATGTATTTATTGCGGGGGATGCAGCTCATCAACAGCCTCCTTTTCTAGGTCAAGGGATGTGTCAGGGCATTCGTGATGCCGCTAATTTGTGTTGGAAACTCATTGCGGTGATTCAACAGCGTGCCGGCGACGCTTTGCTCGATACCTATGGATCCGAGCGCAAAGCCCATGTCATTGAATTAACATCACGCATCAAGGGTATCGGGCAATTGGTGAGCCAGCGTGACCTTCAGAAAGCCAGGGAACGCGATGCTCGGCTGTTGGCTGAATGTGGCGGCCAGGTGCAACCTACGCCCCGACAAAACGTTCAGCCAGCGCTGGTGGGTGGTTGTCTGGACTCATCCGGTCATGCGGCAGTCGGTACATTGTTTCCGCAAGCCTGGTTAGAAACATCGGGAAGTCCTGTACGCATGGACGAGATACTTGGCTGTGGTTGGCGCTTACTGCTTCAACGTGGTGCAGACCCTCAGTTCGAACAAGCGGCAACGAGTGCTCAGCCGTGCCTGAAACTTCGGATTCAAAGCATGGGTGAAACGGGTTTCCACGAGTCCTCTGGCTTGCTAGCTCAATGGTTCGAACGCATGGATTGTCAGGCTGTTCTGATACGTCCAGATCATTATGTTTATGGCGCCTTCAAAACCGGTCCAGATCTCAGGGCTGCTTTGTTAGCGCTGCAGCCATGAGTTAGTTCCGCCCGATAACTCAGAAATCACTCAACTCACTCAAAACACCCCATGAAATTCTTAAGCTATTTTTTTAAAGATCAAGCCTCTTGGGGCCTGGCTACCGACACTGGCGTTGTCTCTTTGAGCAGTGCCAGCTATCCCAACTTACGAAGCGCGCTTGTTGCCGGAGTATTGGAAGAATTGGGTGCCGCAGCGCAAGGACAAACTGATACTTGCCCCTTGTCACAGATCAGATATCTGCCGGTGATCACGGATCCAGGCAAGATCATTTGCATTGGACACAACTACGAAGAGCACCGCATCGAGACTGAGCGCGATAAAACTGCAAACCCCACCGTTTTTTTGCGCGTAGCGGATTCTCAAACAGGTCATCTTGAGCCATTGCTGATGCCGCAAGAGTCGGATCATTTTGACTATGAAGGTGAAATCGCGGTTGTGATTGGCAAAGGCGGCCGTCGTATTTCCCAAACTAGTGCCTGGGAGCATGTGGCCGGTTACAGCGCCTACAACGATGGTTCTGTGCGTGACTGGCAGCGCCACACCACGCAGTTCACTCCAGGTAAGAATTTTGTTGGTACAGGGGCGTTTGGACCGGTCATGGTCACACGCGGCGAAATCGCTGATGGTGAGGAGTTGACTCTTACTACGCGCTTGAATGGCCAGGTCATGCAAAAGGCGACAACAGCCATGATGATTTTCCCGATTCCTCACTTGATCGAATATGTCTCCACTTTCACCAATTTGGCGCCTGGCGATGTGATCGTGAGTGGCACACCAGGAGGTGTGGGCGCTCGCCGCCAGCCGCCCGTGTGGATGAAAGATGGTGATCTGGTCGAGATCGAGGTATCAAAGATTGGGGTTCTGCGCAACCGGGTTGAGAAAGAAAAAAATGACCGTTTGTAAACGGTTAACAAGATGGGGCTGCGAGCACCCACTGGTTCGAATGAATGTTTATTAACAAGTGAAACTGGAGACAACCATGAAAAGACGATCTTTTACAAAGAGTTTGATGGGTGTAGCTGCCGTAATGGCTACTGGGGTGCAGGGCGTGGCATGGGGCCAATCTTGGCCTGCTAGGCCCATCAAGTGGATCTTGTCGCAGCCTGCAGGGGCGGGCCCCGATATTCTGGCGCGCTTCATTGCTGAGAACCTGAGCCGCCGACTGGGGCAACCCATTGTGGTTGAAAACCGTCCGGGTGGACAAAACGTCATTGGTGCCCAAGCCGCCATGCGTTCACCCGCCGACGGATATACCTTTTACTATGCGACCACAGCCGCCATGGTGACCAATATCTTCACTTTCAAGTCCTTGCCTTACGACCCTGAGAAAGACTTTGCTCCGGTACGCTTGATCGGTCGCAGTCCATTTGTGATTGCAGCAGGTCCCGCTTTCACAGGCAACACCTTGGCTGATGTCATCAGCCAAGCCAAAGCCCAACCTGAGAAATTAGCGTTGGCTACAGAAGGTCCAAAAACATTCTCGGGTATGCTGGCCGACTCCTTCGCGGCAATGGCAGGTGTCAAATTTACCCACGTACCCTATAACAGGCCAACCGATGCCATTCAGGACCTGATTGGTGGCCGGGTTAATCTTATTTGCTTGCCCGAAGCCGCAATTTTAAGTTTTATCCGTTCCGGACAGGTCAGGCCATTGGCGGTCAGTTCGGCCCAACGCACAGCCAATCAGCCTTCGGTGGCTGCTTTGTCCGAGACTTTTTCTGGTTTTGAATTTACTGGCTGGAATGGGTTGTTTGCGCCAGCGGGTACGCCTGCAGCCATTTTGGAGAGTATGAACCGTGAATTGGAGTCGGTGATCGGACAGTCAGAGGTGGCACAGCGCTTATTGACGCTTGGCTCGATACCTGAGACCAAAATGAACGTGGCCGAGTTTGACACCTTCATGCGCTCAGAAAGAACCCGATGGGCGAGCATCGTCAAGGCTATCGGCATCAAGCCAGAGTGAGAAAAAATGGGGGGCTAAGCCCCCATTTCGAATGACAGTCAACAGGCTTGACTAGACTCTCCCATGTAGACCTTTGCAAATAGAAATTTCACACCAATAAAGATATTGCCATTTAATCATTCCGGGTCATTTAGGCCTGGTTTGTACTCAGCACAGAACCGTATCCAAGTGCCTGCGCGAGGATAGCTTGAGCATGACTTGCCTCGTGACCACGCCATGCCACGATTTGGTCGGGGCGTATCAAGACCATGGGTGCCTGATACAGCGATAGGATGTCAGACCCAGGGTTCTTCACCACTTTCAAATCCAGATTCAGTTCACGGGCCACGTGTTCGAATGTCTCGACATTCGGTGGCGCGTCACCCAGTAACAGTAGCGTCCATTCGAAGTTGAAGCTGTCAAAAAGTGATCGGCCATCGGGCAGCCACGCATGAGGCGGTCTGCCACCGGGCGTGGCGCAAGGCATGTAAGTGTTGGCTGCATCGGGCGGTGCCGTAGTGCCATCATCCACAATGATCGGGCTGCCGTGATAACGGCCACCAAAAGTTACGCCCGGGATGTTGAACTCGCGTCGCACATGCCCGTTCAGGTAGTCCGAGGCTGTGGCCCTGGCCGCTTCGCCTTCAGGACTTTGGTCTTCCAGTGCAGGAGCCGCCTCAAACAAGCCGATGGAGTCCGCAAACTGCCGAGCATAGCCAGTATTGCGCACGGCCAGCGGATGGCGCTCTAACGCATAACTGTCCAGCAAAGCCGCAGGGGCTTGGCCCTTGAGAACGCTGGCGAGCTTCCAGCTGAGGTTGACCGCATCTTCGACGGCGGTGTTGTATCCGAGCCCCCCCGTGGGGGTAAATAAATGGGCCGCATCGCCCCCCAGGAAAACCCGGCCCTGCTGAAAAGACTCAGCCACCAGTGCGTGTCCTGCCATCCAGGTGGCCATGGACAGAATCTCGATGTCAATCGCTTGGCCATAGGCTTGAACAAACAAGCGCAGAGCATCGGCTTCGGACAGGGCCTCCGTGGCAGCATCGTCGGCCATCTGAATGTGAAAAGCGAATTCGCTCACGCCATCGACCGACATGATGAAGGCGCGCAATTCGGGATTGACCACCACGTACATCCAGGATCGATCGTTCGGGTTACGGGCATAGAAGTCGGGTGCCTTGAGGTAAACCGCCAGCATCTTGCCGCCCATGAATTTGCGCTTGAAGCCGGTGGCCCCGCCCCAGTCTATGCCCAGCTCGTGGCGCACAAAGCTGCGGGCACCGTCTGCGCCCACCAGGTAGGCGGCTTTGACGTTCAGCAGATCATCCCCATTCACAGCTTTAACCGTCGCGTCGACGCCATCACCGGTGTCCTGAAAGGACGTCAGTTGCCAACCGTAGCGCATGTCGACACTCGCCTGCTGCTGCGCATGGCGGTGCAGGCAGACTTCGACATATTTTTGCGACACCCGGTGTGGCAGCTCGGCAGCACTCCACGAGCCCGACATGTTTTTGATCGCCTGGGGTGCAGCGGCGGCCGTTGGCAGGCGCAGACGGGCCAGCTCGATGCCTGCAAAGCGTGTGAGGTAGGCGATGTCGGTGGGGTGGTCAGGCGGCAAACCCATGCTGCGGATTTCATGGGCAAAGCCCAGGCGCCTGAAATGTTCCATGGTGCGCGCTTGCGTGGCATTGGCCTGCGGGTTGAAGGCGGTGCCGGGTTTGGCATCCACCAGCAGGCAGCGAATGTTACGCCTGCCCAGTTCTATGGCCAGCATCAGGCCGCAGGGGCCGCCGCCTGCGATGAGGACATCGACGTTGAGAGTGGAGGCCATGGTGCTTATGTGCAGGTGATGGGAGCAGAGAAACGCAAAAAGAGAAACCGGATCAGTCTTTGCGGGCCAGCCGGATCGGCAGGTCAATTGCCAGGTATTGAGCAGGCAGCCCCATCCGTTTGACTGTAGCCGGATCGGACGCTGGCTTGAAGTCACAGACCAATGATGCACGGACGCCAAAAACGGCATCCTTGTCCAGCCAGGGGTCTGCCGCATCGAACACTTCGGTGATCAGGCTGCGGTAGTCGGGTGCTTCCACGATGACGTGGAAATGAGCCGGACGCCAAGCGTCTCGGTGCGATAGGCGAAGCAGATTACCCACCGGACCGTCGGTTGGCACAAGGTATGGGCGAGGGCGAATGGTGACTAACTCAAAACTGCCGTCGGCTTGTACCTTGATCTGGCAGCGCAGGTTGTCTTGGGGCTGACTGTCGTCTAATTGCCAGTACATACCGTTATCGGCGTTTTGCCAGAAGTCGATGGTGGCGTTTGGCAGGGGTTGACCTTCGGTGTCGGTCACGCGGCCTTGAATCAGCACCGCCTCACCCGCGTTGTCTTTGATCAAGTTGCAGCCGTTGTCCAGCCAAGGTGAGCCTCGTGTATGGAAGGGGCCGAGCACGCTCCCCTCTGTCGCATTCGGTTGCGCTGCCAAGAGGTCCACCAAAGAGGACAGGCCCAGCACATCTGACAGCAAGGTGAATTCGCTTCGCGAGGGGGTGCTGATCTCGGCCATGCGGTGCAGGAAAGCGATACCGTCGCGCCACTCCTCATGGCTCAGGCCGGTTTCAGTCGCGAATGCGTGCAGGTGATGCACAAGACGGTTGACCAAATGGCGTTGGCGTTCCCCCTCGATTTGGGTAAAACTTCCTTTGACCGTTTCGGTCAGGTTTTCACGTGTGATATTTTTCATGGTGAGCAGCTTTCAGGCAGTCAGCAGACCAATGGTGTTGCGAAGAATACCGATGCCTTCGATGTCAATTTCAATGCGGTCTCCGAGCTGCATCCACACAGGTGGTTTGCGGGCATAGCCTACGCCCGCAGGCGTGCCCATGACGATCACATCCCCAGGCTCAAGGGTCATGCAGGCAGACATCATGGCAATCGTCGGGGCCACATGGAACACCATGTCGGTGGTGCTGGCGCTTTGCATGACCTGTCCATTCAGGCGCGACTCTATGTGCAAGCCTACGCAGCCTGGCGGCAATTCGTCAGCTGTCACCAGGTGTGGGCCAAAGCCGCCCGTTTGGTCAAAGTTTTTACCAACGGTCCATTGCGTCGTTTTGCGCTGGTAATCGCGAAATGTTGCATCGTTGAAGCAGGCATAAGCAAACACCGAGTCCAGCGCCTCAGACTCGCTCACGTTGCGCGTGGTCTTGCCAATCACCAAGGCCAACTCGGCCTCGTAATCGAGTGATGTGGAGACAGGGGGGATGGGGATGACGCCGTCATGCGCTACCAATGACGAAGGGCCGCGGAAAAAGATGGTGGGATAGTCGGCCACTTTGTTGCCACCCTCGGCGGCGTGGTCATGGTAGTTGACACCTAAGCAAATGATTTTGCTGGGGCGCGGCACGCAAGGCAGCAGGCTGACTTGGCTCAGTGGTGTGGTGTTTGCAGTCGATGCCCGATGGGCGATGCTGGCCATTAACGTGGCGTTGCCGCAGGCTTGGGCAAAGAAGTCATTGATGTGGGTGGGCGCGTTGTCCATGCACTGGCGCATGTCGATCACGCCTTGGTCCAACAAGACGCCATAGCGTATGGCCGTGTCATGCGTATAACTGATGAGTTTCATGGCGATTTTTTGGGGATGAAGATAGAAATTTATTGGGGCTGGATGCCAAGTTCGCCCACCATTTTTCGCATGGCCCGCTGCTGCGATGCGAAGAATTCGCGTGCAGCGGTAGGCGTGTCAGCACGATGGTAGACGCCCATGTCATTGAGGCGGGTCGTCATCTCGGGTGTCAGCAGGATGCGGTTGACATCGGCACTGATTTTGTCAACCACTGAAGCGGGTGTGCCCGCAGGCGCAATGATCTGAAACCAACCCACCATATCAAAGCCCGGATAGGTCTCAGCCACCGTGGGAACGTCCAGACCGGGCATACGCTGCGCAGAAGTGACAGCCAACGCCTTCACACGGCCGCTGCGAATATGACTGATCAGACTGGGTACACCGTCAGCCGTCATCAGGACATCGCCTGAGAGCAGGCCTGCCAGGGCTGCAGGCGGCGCAGTGTAGGGAATGGGCGTCATGCCCATGCTGCCAATCTTGTTCATCATTTCTGTCGCCAAGTGCGGCAGGGAGTTGGGTTGCGGTGCCGCAAAGTTGGCCTTACCAGGGTTGGCCTTGGAAAACCGGGCCAGGTCCTGCAGATTGTTGATGCCTGTGGATGGATTGGCCACCATCACCAATGTGCTGGTACCAATCGTCGCCACGGAAGTCAGATCGGTATCCGGGTTGAACTGGGGATTTTTGTAAACCAGCGGCGTGATGGTGCCCATGGCTGCTGGAACGAAGCCAATGGTGTATCCGTCATTCGGCGAGCGCGCCAACGCCGACATGCCAGGAATCCCCCCCGCACCAGGTCTGTTCTCTACCACCACACCTTGACCCCAGGCTTGACTCAGGCGCTCGCCCAAGAGACGGGCGATGACATCGGGCGCAGCACCAGCGCCTGCCGGGACGATCAACTTGACAGGCTTGTTGGGCCAATTTTGCGCCATGGCAGCAGTGCTCATCAGGGTCACGGTGGCCAGAGTGGCGGCGCCCAAGAACCGACGGGTCAGGGCGAGGCAAGGTCTCAATTGCATGTGGGTCTCCAAGTGGTGGATGCCGCTTCAATGGAACGGTCTGAGGCGCAGTCTAGAACTTCTTGGGGTTCTCAAAGAGAGGGCAAAATATGCTGTCCGTTCACAAAAAGAGAACACCCTCATGAAACTCAATCAACTGCGCGACCTGGTGGCCATCGTGGAGCATGGCAGTTTGCGTGGCGCTGCCAGGCACCTGAACGTCGTCCAGTCAGGGCTGACCCGGAGCATTCGAAATTTGGAGCATGAGCTGGGTCATCCCATGTTTGAGCGCGATGCCCGTGGGATGGTTTTGACGCCCATGGGCCGACTTTTTTACCAGCGTGCGAGCTCTGCCATCAACGAGCTCAGGAGAGCAGAAGAAGAAATAGCACAAGCTCAAGGTGGGGCCATGGGTACAGTGGTGGCGGGCCTGTCCATCATGCCGCATCTGGGTATGCTGCCTGGAGCATTGGAACCGTTTCGTCAACGCTATCCTGGCGTGACACTGAAGGTCATTGAGGGTCTTTACCCTGCCATTGAGCCTGGGCTGCGCAATGGAACCATCGATTTTTATCTGGGTGCGGCCTCGCAAGCAGCACCTGCACCTGGCTTGATCGCGGAGAAGCTTTTTGAAAACACGCGCATCGTTGTGGGCCGCAAAGGGCACCCGCTGGCGGCTGCCCGCTCTCTCAAAGAGTTGTGCAAGGCCGACTGGGCCACGCCGTCGTTGGATGTCATTGCCGCAGAGGACCTCAATGAGGTTTTTTCACGTTTCAAGCTCGGTTTGCCAAAGATACGGCTGCAGGCGAATTCAGCCATGTCGCTCTTGGTCGCGTTGGCGCACTCAGACTTGCTCACCATGCTGCCACGCCAGTGGGCCGAATTTGCATTGACGCAACATGCACTTCAGGTGATTTCTGTGCGTGAACATCTGACTGCACCCGACATTGTGTTTTTGAGAAGGGCCGACATGCCGCTGACACCGGCCGCAGAACACCTGAGTGACTTGCTCAAGCGCTATGCTTGAGCGCCACGTCGAGAGGCGCAAAATCTCACGAATTCAGCCAAAGGACTGGCCAGCGTTTCGTCCTCAGTTCCAAGTGCAGCCACAGCTGAAAAGTGGTTGTGTTCGGGCACCACGAGCCAATCCGGCTGGAAGCCGTGCTGAGTTACAAGACGAGAGAACAATGCACCCGCTTGCACCTGCATCTGTGGCAGATCACGCTCGGTTGTAGCCACAACCAGTGGAAAAGGCTCGGCGTGAATGCGCGCCAGGATGCTTGCTTCAGGCCAATCCGAGCGTTCGGCACCAAAATACGCGTCGTTGCGCGGGTCAGGTGTCGAAATACCCAATGGGCCACGCGCCATGTGTTCGAGTTGCGCATCATAAGGACCAGATAGTAAGAATGCACCGGCGATTTTCCAATCTTCAGGCTGAAAAGATCGGATCAACACCGCAGCTGCAACATGTGCGGCCCCAGCCGACTCACCCGCAACAACGATAGATCCAGGGTCCCCTCCAAAACTTTCACACAGCTGCCGCAAGTGTTCGCAAGCAGCCACCACATCTTCGGCCCCCGACGGCCATTGCACTTCAGGCGCAAGACGGTAATTGGCTAACACGGTGACAAAGCCTTGCCGCGCACCCCACCAACCCAAGTTGGCTCGGTCTGATTTATCGCCACGGATGAAACCGCCGCCATGCAAAAAAAGCAGCACAGGTCGGTTGTTGCCAGGGGTTTGTGGGAGGTACACATCCATTCGCTGGCGCGGGTGTGGGCCGTAAGCTTGGTTGGCGACGAATCCAAGACCGGTTTTATCCTGTCCGGCCAACCGGAGACTGTAAAAAGCTTTGACCTCTGGCAGGCTTGCGCCAAAGCCCCAGCTTCGCAATTGGGCGAGAGCCTCAGGGGCTGAACACAGAACAGGCGGACGATACATGTTGTGATGTTATTACGCTGGTGAACGTTTTCAAGTACAAGCCCCACGCGCGGAAGCCCTTTCGTCTTTTAAACACCGGCAGCGTGACTGACCATGAAATCTTTGAGCGACATTCACCAATTGATCGACTAGCAAGTGCGGCCTTTCAGTTTGTACGGATAACAAAGTAGATGGCCCGCTAAAAGCGCACCCAAGAGCTCAGCTACGATTCGCCAAAACTTCAAGCTATGCGCTTGTAGGGAAAGCAAAAGATCCAGCAAATCCAATTACACGGTTTATTACACGGAGCTATTTTTCAATTGTAAGTTCTTGATTTTCAAGGGAAAATGACCAGCCGACTGCGTTGAAAATCCGCGTGTCACTGGTTCGATTCCAGTCCAAGCCACCAGATACACCCCACAGTTTCGCAAGAGGCTGTGGGGTTTTTCTTTGGGCTCAGTTTCAGGTTCAGTGCTTTCAAGCGTCCAACAGCATCTCGCCCTCAAGCTGTACCGCCCCGCTGCGTTCCAGCTCGGCCAACATCATGTTGAGCCAAGTGTCCAGGGTAAGGTCTTGGCCAAACCGTTGGTGCAGACTGTGCAGATAGGGCACTTGGGTGGCCCAGTCGTTGAATTCGGTTTTGGAGATCTGGCCCCATTCAAGCAGTTTGAATTTCAGCAGCACCTTGGCGCCATAACGGGCATGGCGTTCGGGGTTTTGGGCAAAGCCGTTGAGTTTGCTGCGGGCCAGGGCCAGGGCCGGGGCCAGTTCGGTGAACACCGCACCGTGGCCAGGGATGATGGTGGCGGGGTTCAGGCGTTCGATCAGATCCAGCGTTTGGGCCACTTCGTCAAAGGCGTCCACGCCTTCCAGCTCAGGAAACACCACGCCAAAACCGTTTTGCCACAGGGCATCGGCCGACATCAGCAGGCGGTGCTCGGGCGCAAACAAGATGACCGAGTGCGGGTCATGCCCGGGTGCGGCGTGCACTTGCCAGTCCATGTCGCCCCAGCGGTGGGTGCTGCCGGGTTGCAGCAAGCCGTTGAAGCGAAATGCAGGGCAGTTTTGCCCCGTGGGTTTGTAGCTGAGTGCGTCTTCGGTCCAATGCTGTACCGCTTGCGCCAGCCCCGGCGGGATCCAGGTGTGCAGCTCGGGGTAATGCATTTGCAGCGCTTGGTTGCCGCCGCAGTGGTCACTGTGCAGATGAGTGTTGACCAACAGATCAAGCGGGTGGCCCTGTAAGGCGTGTTGTACCAGCGCCAGTGTCTGCGCTTGGTGTTTCACATAACCACTGTCGACCAAGGTGGCGCCTTCAGCGCCTTGCAACAACACGTTGTTGGCCGACAACCAGCCGCGTTCGAGCACGGTCACGCCCGAAGGCAGCAGGCTGGCGTTGCTCATGCGTTATTTGCTGGTGCGCAGTTCGCGGCGCAAGATTTTGCCTACGTTGGACTTGGGCAGTTCGTCGCGGAACTCAATGTACTTGGGACGCTTGTAACCGGTCAGGTTTTCTTGACAGAAGCGGGCCACGGCTTCTTCGGTCAGCATTGCGTCGTTGCGCACCACAAACACTTTGATGGTCTCGCCCTGCATGGCGTCAGGGATGCCCACAGCGGCACATTCGACCACGCCGGGGCAGGTCGAGATGAGGTTTTCCAGCTCGCTCGGGAAGACGTTGAAGCCGCTGACAATGATCATGTCCTTCTTGCGGTCCACGATGCGGGTGAATCCTTCTTCGTCCATGATGCCGATGTCGCCGGTGCGCATGAAGCCATCGGCGGTGAAGGTCTTGGCGTTTTCGGCGGGCTGGTTGAAGTAGCCTGTCATGACGTTGGGGCCGCGGATGCAGATTTCCCCCGAGCTTCCCACCGGCAGACTTTGACCGTCGTCGTCTTTGATGGCGATGTCAATGCCCGGCAGGGGCAGTCCGATGTTGCCACTGAAGGTTTTTTGCGTGACCGGGTTGTTGGTACCAATGGCGCAGGTCTCGCTCATGCCCCAGCCTTCGATCATGGCGCTGCCCGTGGCGTTTTGCCAGTTGCGGGCTGTGCCTTCGGATGCGGCCATGCCGCCCGCCTGCGTGAGCTTGAGCGATGAGAAGTCGATCGACTTGAACATCGGGTGCTGCATCAAAGCGTTGAACAGGGTGTTCACCCCGGGCATCACATGAAATGGACGCTGCTTGAGCACTTCAATGAACTTGGCAAAATCACGCGGGTTGGGCACCAGGGTGAGGTAAGAGCCTTGGCGGATGGCCAGCAAACACAGCGTCAACGCGAAGATGTGGTACAGCGGCAAAGCTGCGATGTTGTTCACTTTGCGCAGGTCGGGCACATCGACCAAAGCCGGCGAAAACCAGCCTTCGGCTTGCAACATGGCCGCCACAATGTTGCGGTGGGTGAGCACGGCGCCTTTGGACAGGCCGGTGGTGCCCCCCGTGTATTGCAAAAACGCGATGTCGTCCATGGTTTGCGCGGTGGGGCGCAGGTTCAAGCTGCGGCCTTGGCTGATGGCCTTTTTGAAGGGAGTGACCGTACGACCGTTGGCCAAGGGCAGCTCAAAAGGCGGCACCATTTTGGCCAGGTGACGCACGGCAAAGGTCAACCAGCGGCCATTGATGGGCCCTAGCAAATCGCCAATGGAGGCCAGCACCACATGCTGCACGGCGGTGCGTTCAATCACTTCTTG
Source organism: Limnohabitans sp. (assembly GCA_044360575.1). Taxonomy (GTDB): domain Bacteria; phylum Pseudomonadota; class Gammaproteobacteria; order Burkholderiales; family Burkholderiaceae_C; genus Limnohabitans_A. Next base: position 13,380 of record JBIKKE010000014.1, read on the forward strand.
CAAAGTGGCAGCAAAATTTTCGAGGATGACGATGGCGCTGGCGCCGGAGTCCTTGAGTTGGTGTTCGAGTTCGCGCGGTGTGTACAGCGGGTTGACGTTCACGCAGGTGTAGCCTGCTCGCAAGATGGCGGCCATGGTGACGGCAAATTGCGGCAGGTTGGGCAGCATGATGGCCACCCGGCTGCCGGGCTCAAGCCCTTTGTTTTGCAGCCATGCACCCAGCGCAGTCGATAACTCGTCGAGCTGTTTGTAGCTCATCCAGCGGTTCATGCAGACCGAGAATGGGTTGTCGCCGTGTTCGCGAAAGGCCCTTTCCATCAAATCGGTCAGGCTTTTGTATTGTTCTGTGTCGATGTCGTGGGGCACACCGGCGGGGTAATTCTTTAGCCAAAAACGGTCCATGTACATCTCTCCTGATAGTCGGCCATTGTGACCAGCTTGAAGGCTGTCCGGTATCGGGCAATTCCCCGATGTCAGTGATGCAGGTCTCAGATGCGACAAAACCCGAAAGAGGCGCGGCTACCACAATGGGTGCAAAATGAGTAGAAACCCTTAGATCCCCACATGAACACCCCACACAACGTCCGTTCTTTCGGTTGGAGTCGATGGCTCCGCGCCTGGTGGCAGCAATGGTTCGGGCCCTATGAACCGGCAGCCTTGGCGTCTGCGGCGGCCCCTCGCTTGGCATCGCCTTGGGTACCCATCCGCTCTTTGTCGCCCAGGCACAGGTCGCGCATTGAGCGGCATTTGGTGGCCCTTCCAGAGCAAGACCGCTACCTGCGGTTTGGGTATGCCGCGACCGATGAGCAAATTGGCCGCTACGTGGCGGGCTTGAACTTTGACCGGGACGAAATTTTTGGGGTGTTCAACCGGCGCCTTGTGCTGGTGGCCATGGCCCATTTGGCGTATTCAGTGGATCCGCAATGGACCACTTGCGCCGAGTTTGGCGTGTCGGTGTCGCCGCACCAGCGCGGCAAAGGCTTGGGGGCCAAGCTGTTTGGTCATGCGGTAATGCATGCACGCAACCAAGGCGTGAGTCTGCTTTTCATCCACGCCTTGAGCGAGAACGTGGCCATGCTCAAGATTGCACGCCAAGCGGGCGCGTCAGTGCAACGCGATGGCAGCGAAAGCGAGGCGTACCTGTCTTTGCCGCAGGCCACCTTGGACAGCCAAATCAGTGGCATGGTGCAAGAACAGATGGCCGAAGTGGATTACCAACTCAAAATGCAAGCGCACCAGTTCCGAGCTTGGCTGGCTACGGTGCAAGAGATTCGCCAAGGGGTCCGCGATGCGCGGGATGCAGCGCGCGGGCCCTGATGCCCGGGTGTCATCCGATTCCGCTATCCTTGGTGTTCCGCCACAACCGCATGTCCTGCAAGCCTAGACCGTGTCTGACCCTTACCCCGCGCGCACAACCGAGCGCGAAGACAAACGGAGTTTTCTGCAAAAACTGGCAGAGTTCATCCACCCCGGCCCTGACTCTGCGGCTGAGCTGATCGAGACCTTGGCAGAGGCCGAGGACAACCAGATCATCAACGCCGAAAGCCGTTTGATGATCGAAGGCGTGATCCGCATGGCCGACATGACCGCTGGCGATGTCATGGTGGCAGCCCCTCGCATGGATCTGCTCAACATCGAAGACCCTGTGGATCAGTTGATGCACCAAGTGATCGACACGGCGCATTCGCGTTTTCCGGTGTACGAAGGCGAGCGAGAAAATGTGATCGGCATTTTGCTGGCCAAAGACCTGTTGAAGTTGCAACGCGCCCCGGAGTTGAACATTCGCGCTTTGCTGCGGCCCGCCGTGTTTGTGCCCGAGAGCAAGGGCCTGAACGATTTGCTGCGGCAGTTCCGTGACAACCGCAACCATTTGGCCATTGTCATCGACGAGTACGGCCGCACTGCGGGCCTGATCACCATCGAGGATGTGTTGGAGCAGATCGTGGGCGAGATCGAGGACGAGTTCGACATTGCCGACGATGCGGGGGATATTTTTGGCTTGCCCGACCGCAGTTTCCGGGTCAGTGGTGACACCGCGCTGGAGCGCGTGAGCGAGGCTTTTGGTGTGGATCTGAAGCAAGCGCGGCAAGGCGAAGACGATCACGACTTTGACACCTTGGGCGGCTTGATTGCACACGAGATGGGCCATGTGCCGCACCGCGGCGAGACCTATGAATTGGCCGGTCTGCGTTTCGTGGTCTTGCACACGCGCGCTGGCGTGGTGCGTTGGTTCAAGGTGTCGCCAGTGATGCCTTTGGCACCTGTGCCGACTGTGAAGTCAGGACCGACTGCATGAACGCTGCGCCCATGCGCGGCAGAGCCTGGCCCTTGCTGTGGCCGGCATTTGCAGGTGCTGCACAGGCGCTGTCGATCGCATGGCCGGGCAGTGGGCAAGCTTTGGGTTGGTTGCAGGTGCTGAGCCTGGTCTTGTTGGCGGCGGGTTTGGCCCAAATGGCGCGGCAATCCGCCGCAGGGCCTTTTGCGGGGCCCAGCCCCGTCAAGCGCGCTGCTTGGTTTGGCGGCGTGTTTGCCACGGCATGGCTGGCAGGCAGTTTTTGGTGGCTGTACGTGTCCATGCACCATGTGGGCGGTTTGCTTGCGCCTTTGGCGGTCTTGGCTGTGCTGGCGTTGGCTGGCGCCTTGGCGCTTTATTACGCGGCTGCTTCGGCGGTTTGGGTGGGTTTGGCGCGGGGCTGGGTGGCGCAGCGGCCGGGCTTGGCCAGCGCTTTGTTTGCCGCCTTGTGGACTTTGGCCGAGTTGATGCGCGGGCGCTGGTTCACAGGCTTTCCTTGGGGGGCTGGTGGTTACGCTCATGTGGATGGCGTGCTGGTGGTCTGGGCCCCTTGGTTTGGCGTTTACGGTGTGGGTGCTTTGGCTGCGTGGCTGGCCATGCGCTTGGCGCTGGCGGGTTGGCGCTTGCGGGCGCTTAAACCTTTGCTGGGGATCTTGTTGGCGTCTTGGGGTTTGCAGGCATGGGGTCCGGCTTTCACCACTTCAGCAGGGCAGGGGCAGGTGCAGTTGCTGCAGGCCAATATTTCGCAAACCGACAAGTTTCAATTGGACCGGGGTGTGCGCGATGCACTGCAGTGGTACGACGAACAGTTGCGTGCCAGCCGCCAGCCTTTGGTGGTGGCCCCTGAGACAGCCATTCCTTTGTTGCCCCAGCATTTGCCGGAAGGCTATTGGGCAGGCTTGCAGCAGCATTTTGCCCAGCCGGGGCGGCCCATGGCTTTGGTGGGTGCGCCTTTGGGCAGTTTGACAGAGGGCTACGCCAATTCGGTGGTGGCCATCGGACCTGAAAGCCTGGCGCCTTACCGCTATGACAAGTCGCACTTGGTGCCTTTTGGCGAGTTCATGCCGCCGGGTTTTGTCTGGTTCATCCGCATGATGAACATTCCTTTGGGCGAGTTCAAATCGGGCGGCTGGCGTCAGCCATCCTTGGCTTGGCAAGGCCAGCGTTTAGCGCCCAATGTTTGTTACGAGGATTTGTTTGGCGAAGAATTGGCCATGCGGTTCACAGACCCGGCCACCGCCCCCACCGCCTTGGTGAATGTGAGCAACATCGCTTGGTTTGGCGACACCTTGGCGGTCGATCAACACCTGAGCATTTCGCGGCTGCGGGCCATCGAGTTGGGTCGCCCCATGCTGCGGGCCACCAACACCGGGGCCACGGCCATCATCGACCACACAGGAAAGGTCACCGAACTTTTGCCGCGTTTTACCCGTGGCAGCCTGACAGGCACCTTTGACGGTCGGAACGGCCTCACGCCTTTTGCGTGGTGGGCGGGTGCTTGGGGTTTGGGGCCGCTTTGGGCTGTGTGCCTTGTTGTGGTGGCATGGGCTGCTTGGAAGCGCCGAAAGTTCTGACCGGTTGGTTTGCCGAAAGAGGCCTTCTAGATTGGGTTCATCCCCACTGCCCCGGCTGTCTTAACGGCCTCAATGACTCCAACTGTTTTTAAATGGCCTGAGGGTCGACATCCACCAACCAGCGGATCACGGCTTTGTGTTCGGGCTGGCTGCGCACTTGGTGCAGCACGCCGTGCAGGTGCCACAGCATTTTTTGCAGCGCCATGCGGCTGGAACTTTCCAGCAACATTTGGGCGCGCTCCACATCGGCTACACGCTGCATGCTCATGGGCACGGCGGGGTAGACACTCACTTGCAACACCAAATCCGCAGTGGCGGGGTCGGCGCTCAATTGCGCTTCCAAGGTTTCGCGGGCTGCGTTCAACAAGGCTTGGGCGGCTTCTTGGGTGCGGGCATCGGCGCGCAGCAGCGCTTGGTGGCTGATGGGGGGCAGGTCGGCGGCGGTGCGCTCAGCCAGCTCACTGGCGGCAAAGGCCGGATAGTCGTGTTTTTTGAGCGCCTCAAACAGCGCGTGTGTGGGGTGAAAGGTCTGCACCCACATTTCGCTGGTGGCGCTTTGGGCGGCATCGCGACCTGCCCGTCCTGCGGCTTGCATGAGCAGCGAAAACAGCCGCTCAGGCGCCCTAAAGTCGCTTGAAAACAGCGCCGAGTCGGGGTTGACGGCTGCCACCAAGGTGATGCGCCTGAAGTCGTGTCCTTTGGCGATCATCTGCGTGCCCACCAACACATCCACTTCGCCCGAATGCACTTGGGCCAATTGGCTTTCCAGGGCACCTTTGAGGCGCGTGGTGTCAGCATCAATGCGGGCAATGCGCACGGGCGTGCCATCGGGGCGCAAGACGTGCGCCAGCAATTCACCCAAGTGTTCTTCGAGTTGTTCGGTGCCCCGGCCGATGGGGGCAATGTCGGCGTTGCCGCATTCGGGGCAAGCGCGGGGCACGCGCTCTGTCAGGCCGCAGTGGTGGCAGCGCAGGGTTCGGTCAATTTTGTGGAACACCCGGAATGCGCTGCAGTGCTTGCATTCGCTCTTCCAGCCGCAGTCGGCGCAGTGCAGAACGGGCGCATAGCCTCTGCGGTTGAGCAGCAGCATGCATTGCTCGCCACGCTCTACCCGCTCTTGTATGGCGGCGACCAACTGCGTCGACAAAATAGCGCGACGCGCTTGCTTGTTCATATCGACCCTGCGCACTTTGGGCAACAGGCCAGTACCGATGCGCGAGGGCATCAGCAAGCGCTGGTAACGCCCCCCTGGATCTTCGGACGCGGCGGGTCGGCTGAGGTGCCAGCTTTCCAGAGAGGGGGTGGCTGAAGCCAACAGCACGGGGGCCGTGTGCAGGCGCCCCCGGTATACCGCCAAGTCCCGGGCCGAATAGCGGGCACCTTCTTGCTGCTTGTAGCTGGGGTCGTGTTCTTCGTCGACCACGATGAGTTTCAGGTGCGGCATGGACGCAAAAATGGCCATGCGCGTGCCCAACACGATGCGGGCGTGGCCTGCGTGAGCGGCCAACCAGCCTTTCAATCGCTGGGCGGGCGTCATGCCGCTGTGCATGGACACCACAGCTTCAGAGCCAAATCGGACTTGCACCCGTTCTTCGAGCTGGGGCGTGAGGTTGATCTCGGGCACCATGATCAAAGCTTGGGCTTGCGGGTCGGTGGTCAGCATGCGCTCCACCGCTTGCAAATACACCTCGGTTTTGCCGCTGCCCGTGCTGCCAAACAGCAAGAATGGGCCGGTGCCCGTGGCCATCTGGTTCAGCACGGTCATTTGATCGGGCGAGAGGGCAGGGCCTGGGGTTGATTGTACCGTGCGCTCGGTTTTTTGTTTTTTCAGGCGACGCGCCAGCTGCTCGGACGTCAGGTCGCGCAATTGCGGGGGCAAGGCCGATAAAGCCACTTCGCCCAAAGAGCGCTGGTAATACTGGGCTGAAAACTGCACCAGTTGCCGCCAGTGTGCATCCAGTGGTGGCAGACCCTCCAGGATACCCAACACATCGCGCACACTGGCGGCGGGCATGTCCTGCGGGGCTTGATCGCGGATGGCCCAGACCACGCCCAGCACCTCCCGTTGACCAAAAGGCACGCGTACCAGTTGACCTGGTTGCAACATAACAGGGCTGCGGTAGGTCAACAAGCCGCCCACTTGGCTGTGCGCAGGGGCCTGAACGGCGATGTCAATCCAAATCGACAATGTCAAATGCTCCGGTGTTATTTGTAGATTTTCAAATTTTGAGAGTTAGGTGAAGTCTCGAAATCGAGCCTAAGTGCTTGATTTCAAAGTGCTTTGACCTCGGTCCAGAAAATCTGTGGATAACTTTGTTGAAAACTTGTACCCAAGGCCTCCAAGGCCTTGCAAATCAAGGCCTTTGACAGATTGCTCACCAGATGGGCATTCGGGTAAAGGTCAATAAAATCAATGACTTAGCTGGCATGCGAAAAACAAACAAAGCTACTGTGACACACTACCCATGAAAAGTGGCGCGCCCTTTTTTTGTGCATAAGTCAATAGGAGAAGTTTGTATTTTTGCAAAAAAACCGCATTTTTTGCGTGTTTGTGTGCTAGCTTAATTCTTCGGTTTTCAAGCCGCAGCGCGCAAATGGCGCGAATGGCTGTGCACTGCCTCGACCAGCGCGGTGACATGCTCGGGCGGGGTGTATTGGCTGATGCCGTGGCCCAGGTTGAAGATGTGCGTGGGGCCTGTGGTGCTGCGGTCGGTGTGCGGTTTGCCAAAGCTGTCGAGCACGCGGCGCACTTCAGTGGCGATGTGCTCTGGTGGCGCAAACAAGATGTTCGGGTCGATGTTGCCTTGCAGCGCTTTGCCGGGGCCGCCCACTTGGCCGCCCACTTGGGCGCGGGCGCGGCCCAGGTTCATGGTCCAGTCCAGGCCCAGCACGTCGCAGTTCAGGCCCGCCATCTCGGGCAGCCACAGGCCGCCGCCTTTGGTGAAGACCAAGCTCGGGATGCGCTGGCCGTTGTGCTCGGTTTTGAGCTGGGCCAGCACCCGGGCGGTGTAGGCCAGGCTGAACTGCTGGAAAGCGCCATCGGCCAGCACGCCGCCCCAGCTGTCAAACACCATGACCGCTTGGGCACCGGCTTCGATTTGGGTGTTCAGGTACAGGGCCACCGCGTCGGCGTTGATCTCGAGGATGCGGTGCATCAGGTCCGGGCGGCTGTACATCAGGGTTTTGACATGCCGGTAGTCATCAGACCCTGCGCCCTCGACCATGTAGCAAGCCAAGGTCCAGGGGCTGCCAGAAAAGCCGATCAAGGGCACGCGGCCATTGAGCGCTTTGCGAATCGACGTCACGGCATCAAAGACATAACGCAGCTTGTTCATGTCGGGCACGGCCAGCTCTGCCACAGCGGCTTCGTCGCGCACGTTCTTGGCAAAGCGCGGGCCTTCACCCTGAGCAAAGGACAGGCCCAAGCCCATGGCGTCGGGCACGGTGAGGATGTCGCTGAACAAGATGGAGGCATCCAGCGGGTAACGCTCGAGGGGCTGCAGGGTGACTTCGGTGGCGAAGTCAACGTTGGTGGCCAGGCCCATGAAGCTGCCGGCTTTGGCGCGGGTGGCGCAGTACTCGGGCAAATACCGCCCGGCCTGACGCATGAGCCAGACGGGGGTGTGGTCTGTGGCCTGGCGCAGACAGGCGCGCAGGAAAGTGTCGTTTTGCAGCGGCGCAAATGCGTCGAAGGAGGGTGCGGATGAAGGTGTCGTGTTCATGTCTTGAATTGTCGCAGGGTGGGAGATCTTGGTCTATCACATAAGCGCAGATTCAAAGCGATGCGCAGAAAAGGATGGCCGGAAAAGTGCTGAGCCAAGCCCAGAAAAATCGATTCAGTCCAAAAAACCAAAAGACCAAAAAATGGAACACGGCGGCCACGGTACAAAAAACGGCAGCCACCTGAAGGCTCCATAAAGCCAAAGGAAACAAGCCCTCCCAAAGAATGAAACTCCAGCTGCAAATGAGCGCCACTTTGGGGGACCGGAAAAGGCTGTTGTCGGACAAGGGGCCATGCACAGCCTGGTCCAGAAAAACCGTCAATGCCCTGCCTGAGCGCCATTCTGGCCGCATCAACTTGACCCAGCCTGACACGAAGTAAGAGCCCAGGCTTTGCAATGTCACGTACCAAAAAGCAATCGTCCACGCTGTCGCTGAATCGTTCAGCCTGCTCAAGACATGGGCAATCAGTAAGCCGGTCAATCCGACCAGAGTCATGAAATCGCTGCCCCCATTGAAAGCGCCGCGCCAGCGCATCAAGAGCAAAACAGCGAGCAAGAACAGGCCGATGGAGACCCCAAGTCCGGCATCTCCTGCCATCAAGACCAGAGACAATCCACAACGAATCCACAGCAGGCTTTGATAAACGTGGGTTTGAAACAATCTGTCCAAAATCAGGCGAACAGAGCGATTTGGAATTTCTTGGCGTTGGATCTCCCAGTTGCCAACCTGGTCGATGTGCGAGAGTTTGAAATACTCCAGGGTTTGCAGCAAAAGGCTGAAGCCCAGCAAGACCTCAAACATGCGGACGGCCGTGGCAAGGTCCAAGCTCATGTTGTCCATGGCATGACGGGGGATTGGATCAACATGGACGTTTGATTGTTCGACAAAAAAAGCAAGCGAACTTCAAACTGAAAGGATCGCTGAACAGCGGATGTGCCGGATCCGTCGGCAAAGCTGTCTTTGCTGTGCGCCATCACCGCTTCTCTGGCCAAGCGAGTGACCAGGCGGTAGCTGACAAAACGGGTGATGTCACCGTTTTCTGGCAAGGCATGGATGTCTGAAGCGAGGTGTTCCACCAGGTTTTGATGCGACAGGGCCAAATTGACTTCGGGGCTGTGCAGCCACTGCAAGGGGCGCCGTGCCAGGCGTGGGTAGTGCAGCCGCCAGTCAGACCAATGACCGTCTGGTCCCTGTGCTCGGACCCATAAACGCGGAGCCGGCCCCAGGCCATGGAAAAACTGCCAATTGGGGAAAAAGGCCCGAAATAAAAACAACCAAGGCCCCGATACGCTGCGGGTTTTTTTGCGAAAAACCATGGCCAAGCCGAGCCCTAAAAAGTAGACGACGACCAAGCTTGAAAACAAATCCATGAAGCGAATTATGGTCTGAAGTGCCCCAATAATGTCGACTTTGAGACCGGCTGACGCCAAGGAGTCGGCATAAAATACGTTATGACAAATCGCAAAGGCATCCTCCTCGCAGGCGGCTCTGGCACCCGCCTGTATCCCGTGACCCAAGCCGTGAGCAAGCAGCTCATGCCGGTGTACGACAAGCCCATGGTGTACTACCCGCTGACCACGCTCATGTTGGCGGGCATCCGAGATGTGCTGCTGATCAGCACGCCACAAGACACGCCGCGCTTTACTGAACTGCTGGGAGACGGCAGTCAGTGGGGCATGAACATCCAGTACGCGGTTCAGCCCAGTCCAGATGGCTTGGCGCAGGCCTTCATCATCGGCAAGGACTTTGTGGGCCAAGGCCCAAGCGCGCTTGTGTTGGGCGACAACATTTACTACGGCCATGATTTGGTCAAGCTCTTGGCCAGTGCCAACGAACGCGAAAGCGGCGCCAGCGTTTTTGCCTATCATGTACATGACCCTGAGCGCTATGGCGTGGTGGACTTTGATGGGCAGCAACGCGCGCTCAGCATCGAAGAAAAGCCCAAGTCCCCCAAAAGCAACTTCGCTGTCACGGGTTTGTATTTTTACGACAAGCAAGTCTGTGACATTGCCGCTGACATTCGACCCTCACCCCGTGGCGAGCTTGAAATTACCGATGTGAACAAGCGCTACTTGGAGCTGGGTCAGCTCAATGTAGAGATCATGGGTCGGGGCTATGCTTGGCTGGATACCGGCACGCACGACAGTTTGCTGGAGGCCGCTGGTTTCATTGCCACCTTGCAAAAGCGCCAAGGCCTCATGGTGGCCTGCCCCGAGGAAATTGCTTTGCATCAAAAGTGGATCGATGCGGCAGCCGTGCAAAAACTGGCAGCGCCCTTGGCCAAAAATGGTTACGGCCAATACCTGTTGAACTTGCTGAAATAGCCAACGACTCCCCCTTACTTGCTTGATATGCCTTACACCGTCACGCCCACGTCCATTCCTGAAGTCTTGATTCTGGAACCCCAGGTTTTTGGAGATGCCCGGGGTTTTTTCTTTGAGTCTTTCAATCAGCGAGACTTTGCTGAAAAGACCGGTGTGAACTTGAATTTTGTTCAAGACAACCACAGCAAGTCGGCTCAAGGTGTGTTGCGAGGCCTGCATTACCAAATTCAGAACCCGCAGGGTAAATTGGTGCGCGTGGTTCAGGGCCAGGTGTTTGATGTGGCGGTCGATCTGCGGCAAAGCTCAGCCACTTTTGGACAATGGGTGGGCGTCTATCTGGATGCGCAAAAGCACCAACAGCTGTGGGTGCCACCGGGTTTTGCCCATGGCTTTGTAGTGCTCAGCGAAACGGCCGAATTTTTGTACAAAACCACCGATTACTGGTACCCCGCCCACGAGCGCAGCTTGCGGTGGGATGACCCCACGCTTGGGATCAGCTGGCCCATGGCAGGCCAGCCCCAGTTGGCAGCCAAAGACGCTGCGG
>JBIKKE010000127.1:0-7465 GCA_044360575.1 Limnohabitans sp.
GAGTCAGCCTGCCGTGGACCCGATGCAATGGTGGGGCGCGTTGACCCAGCAGTTTCAGACCATTGCCTCCGCCGCTTTGAAAGATGTGGCGGGCGAAGCCATGAAAGCGGGCATGAGCGCCAAAAATGCCCAGGCGAAAAAGACGGCCAGCACCAAGTCCACCAAAACTGCAGCCAGCAAACCACGCAAAGCGGCCCTCAAGCCAAAAGCAGCATCGGGCACAAGCAGGAACTCAAGCGCCATGGCCGCCAAGACCGCTTCGGGCAAAAAGCCCGCTGCCAAGCCGGCCAAACCTGCCCCTCAGACCACACGCAAAACCGCTCTGAAGTAAGTCGTCTATGAAGTTGTTTCCTTGTGGCCATGCCACGCACCCACAGTGGCGCATGGCCGCAGGCTTGGTGTTGGCGCAATTGCAGGCCCAAATGGCGCTGCCCGATTACGCAACGCAACCCCGCTTGGGCCTGCTGTACATCACCGACCATTACGCACCCCATGCGCAGGCGCTGCTTGACCATTTGCGGCAGGCCTTGCCCCAAGTGCCCGACTGGGCAGGCACGGTGGGCATCGGCGTGGCGGTCAACAACGCCGAATACTTTGATGAGCCGGCCATGGCGCTCATGCTGTGCGACCTGACGGCAGAGCAGTACCGGGTGTTTTCTGGCGTGTCGCCCCTGCCTGCAGATTGGGCGAATGCGGCACTTGTGCACGCCGATCCGAACACACCCGACCTGGCCGAACTCATCCAAGAGATGGCAAGCCGCACCCAACAAGGCTATTTATTTGGTGGCCTCAGTGCCAGCCGCACACGCAGCGTGCAGTTCGCGGTGCGCGCCGAAGATGCGGGCGGATCAGAAGTACACGGCGGTGTGCTGGAAGGCGGTCTGAGCGGGGTGGCTTTTGCGCCAGATGTCTCTTTGATGTCGCGCGTCACGCAAGGCTGCCAGCCGGTGGCTCCTGAGCGCGAAATCACCCAATCCGAAGGGCATGTGGTGCTGCAACTGGCGGGCGAACCGGCACTGGATGTGATGCTGGCCGATTTGGGCATCAGCCTGGGCGAACCTCAAAAAGCCATTGCTGTCGTGCGGTCTACCTTGGTGGGCTTGAGCGCGGCAGGGCATTCGGGCGTGGGTCGAACCGGCCATTTAGGCAACGATGTGCGGGTGCGGCACATCATTGGGCTTGACCCTCAGCGCCAAGGCGTGGCCGTTGCAGAAAACCTAGAGGCCGGCATGCTGCTGACTTTTTGCCGCCGCGATGTGCAAGCTGCGCGCGCTGACTTGGTGCGCGTGTGCGCCGAGATTCGAGAAGATTTAGAGCCCGAGACGCTGTCGATCGAAGCCATCCATGCGCTGAGCGACAACCCTTTGCCCACCTTGCCCACGCCGGGTTTGCGCATCGCCGGGGCGGTGTATGTGAGCTGCACCGGCCGAGGCGGCCCGCATTTTGGTGGGCCAAGCGCCGAGTTGCAAATCATTCGCCACGCTTTGGGCGATGTGCCCTTGGTGGGGTTTTTTGCTGCAGGAGAGATTGCCCGTAACCAGCTGTACGGCTACACCGGGGTGTTGACGGTCTTCACGACGCCTTGAGATAAAGGCCAAGCGCAGGCCAAACAAGGTTCAGCTCACGCCTGAGGCCATTTGCGCCTGCCTACTTCTTGGATCATGTGCTTTTTAAAGGCCAAGGCCAAGGGCGACAGTTTTTTGCTGGCCGGGTACACGATGTGCCATGCCGACGACACCGGGAAACCCTCGATGTCAATCACACTCACACCGTTTTCTTTTTTGTGGCCGTGTAACGCATGGCGTGACACCACACCCAAACCCAAGCCGCCAGCGACAGACTCCTTGACCGCTTCGTTGCTGCCCAGCTCCAGGCGAACATCGGGGCGAAACTTCATCTTTCGGAAAAACTGGTCAGCAGCCATTCGAGTGCCCGAGCCTTTTTCTCGGACGATGAAACGGCGTTGCGACAACTCGTGCAAACTCACCTGCGTGCGTTTGGCCAAAGGGTCAGCGTTGGGTGCAATCAGCACAATCGGATTGGGCATGAAGGCCTCGTCCCCCAGATCCATGTCTTTGGGGGGCATCGACATGATGTACAGGTCGTCCAGGTTTTCACGCAATCGGTGCACCACCCCGTCGCGATTCAAAATTTCAAGAGACACATCGATGGCCGGATGTTTGGTGCAAAAGCTGCCAATCAAATGCGGCATGAAGTACTTGGCCGTGCTGACCACCGCCACCCGCAACTTACCCCGTGACAAACCTTTGGCTGCATCAACGTTTTGCTCAAAAGCGTCCCACGTCTGGGCCACCGCACGCGCCGTAACCGCCAATTCTTTGCCCACATCGGTGAGGTAAATCTTTTTGCCAATCACCTCGTAAAGCGCCAGCCCCACCGACAAACTCATCTCCTTGAGTTGCATCGACGCGGTGGGTTGCGTCACATGCATCACTTTGGCGGCAGCACTCACGCTGCCCGTTTCGGCCAAAGCCAAAAACAAACGCAATTGACGAAACGTGACATTCATAGATTTTTATCTATAGTTGACTGCATAAGAATCGATTTTACAAGAAGCCGCCAAGTTTTTAAGATCGCCTCAAGGAATAACTAATGCAAAACCTGATCGATCCCGCCATTCTCTTTTTCATCTTTGGCGTGCTGGCCGGCACCGTAAAATCAAACCTTGAAATCCCACCCGCCATTTCTCGCTTCTTATCGCTCTACCTGTTGATGGCTTTGGGCCTCAAGGGCGGCTTTGCACTTTCACAATCGGGCTTGACCGTCAACGTGGGCATCAGCTTGGCCGCCGCCGTCGGGCTGGCCATCGTCATTCCCTTGATCGGCTACACCATCTTGCGCCGCTTCGTGTCTGGTTTTGATGCTGCTGCGGTTGCCGCCACTTATGGTTCGGTCAGTGCGGTCACTTTTGTCACCGCTGTTCAATTCCTGGAAAACCAAGACATTGCCTATGGCGGCCACATGGCAGCGGCCATGGCCTTGATGGAATCGCCCGCCATCATCTTGGCCGTGGTCTTTGCCAACTCGCTGCGCCAAAAAGCAGCCAAGGGCGCAGTGGCCTCTGCCAACGGCACACCGGCGCCCAAAACCGGTGTCTCGGTCGGAAAGATCCTGCACGAGTCCTTCACCGACGGTGCGCAATTGCTGCTGTTGGGCGCCATGGCGATTGGCATGATCACGGGCGACGCAGGCAAAGCGGCGATGCAGCCGTTCTCGGTTGACCTGTTCAAAGGCATGCTGGCGTTCTTCTTGCTCGACATGGGTTTGATGGCGGCCCGTAACCTGCCGCAAGTCAAAGGCAAGTCGCCTGTACTCGTCGCTTACGCCATCGTGGGCCCCATGGTGCACGCCACCATGGCTTTGAGCCTGGCATTTCTGCTAAATTTATCGGCTGGTGATGGTGCCCTGCTCATGGTCTTGGCGGCCAGTGCTTCTTACATCGCGGTTCCGGCGGTGCTGCGTTACGCACTGCCAGAGGCCAACCCCTCGCTTTATTTCGGTCTGAGTCTGGGCATCACCTTTCCCTTGAACATTGTGTTCGGAATCCCAATTTATGTGGCTGTGGCCCAAGGGGTTCTGATGTAAGGTTGGCATGGACAGATCGAAAGAGAGCACTTATCTGGCTCGCCGCGTTGCGTTTCTCACGCAACACGGCAAACAAGATTTGGTCAAAGCCCCCTTAGAGACCACCTTGGGCTGTGAACTGGTGCATACCGATGCTTTTGACACCGACCAATTGGGCACATTCACCCGCGAGATTGCTCGGCCAGGCTCACAACTTGATGCGGCACGTCGCAAAGCCCAGATCGGCATGACCCTGACGGGCGCCCCCGCAGGCCTCTCCAGCGAAGGCACTTTCGGCACAGATCCATTTGGCGGCTTCATGCCGTGGAACACCGAGCTTCTTTTATGGGTCGACCCCGCACACCAACTGGAAGTGACCGGCATCGCGCACGGCCCTGCTCAAAGCCTGCACAGAACCGTCAACAGTCTGACCGAATTGATGCGCTTTGCACAAGACGCCAAGTTTCCTGAGCACCATTTGGTGATGCGCCCGGAACACGAAGACCATTTGCAGATCGTCAAAAACATCCATGACGAACAAACACTTGTTCGAACATTCACACAACTTCAAGCTGAGTCGGCCAATGGCTTGGTATTTGTCGAAAACGACTTGCGCGCCTTTTGCAACCCCACAAGGCAAGAACTCATCCGCAAGGCTTGCGACGACTTGATCCTCAAATTGCAGTCGGCATGCCCACAATGCCAAAGCCCCGGCTTTTGGGTTCAATCGCGAATATCAGGTTTGCCGTGCAGCGCCTGTGGCCAAAAAACAAGGCTCCCCATTGCAGAAGTGTGGCACTGCAAGCCATGCCAACACGAAGAGCAACGTCCCTTGGCTTCAGAGGCTTGGGCTGATCCAAGCCGCTGTGACTTTTGTAACCCTTGATGCCTGGGGCCTAGGCCACGTTCAAAGCGAACGCATCAGGCCGCCGTCGATGCGAAGGCTTTGGCCCGTGATGTAGGCCGCCCCCTCTGACGCCAAAAACGCAATGGTGGCCGCCACTTCTTCGCTTGTGCCATAACGCTGCATGGGCACACTTTGGCGACGCTGCTCTTGTGCTGGCAAGCTGTCGATCCAACCCGGCAGCACGTTGTTCATGCGCACGTTGTGCACGGCGTGTTCATCGGCAAACAACTTGGTGAAGGCGGCCAAGCCCGCACGGGCCACCGCGGATGTCGGGAACATCGAACTGGGCTCGACCACCCAGGCGGTGGAGATGTTGACGATGGACCCCACCTTTTGCTGAACCATGATGGGGGCCACCAGACGCACAGCGCGCACCACGTTCATGAAATACATGTCCATGCCCAAATACCACTGCGCATCGGTCAACTCCAGCAACGGGCCTTTGGGGCCGTGGCCTGCACTGTTGACCAGCACATCGATGCGGCCCCAACGAGCCATGGTTTGATCGACCAGCTTTTGCAGGTCTTCGCTCAACTGGTTAGAGCCGGTCAAACCCAAGCCGCCCAACTCATGGCCCAGCGCTTCGCCCTTGCCGGACGACGACATGACGGCCACATGAAAACCATCTTGCGCCAGCTTGCGCGCTGCAGCTGCACCCATGCCACTGCCGCCCCCCACCACCATGGCCACTTTGTTGCTCATGCTTTGCTCCTTGTTTGTGTGAATTTTCGAAACATCCGGCCAGACCACTGGCCCAAATCATCCAGGTAAGTGAACACCACCGGGATCACCAGCAAACTCAGTACCGTGCTGGTGAGCAGGCCACCGATCACGGCAATCGCCATAGGCGATCGAAAGCTGCCATCGGCCGCACCCCAGCCCACGGCAATCGGCAGCATGCCCGCGCCCATGGCAATGGTGGTCATGACAATGGGGCGTGCGCGCTTATGGCAAGCGTCTAGCAAAGCATCCCAACGGTTCATGGCCGGCACAGCAGGGCGGTCGCCCTCAGCGGGCTTGCCACGTCGCGCTTCAATCGCGTACTCCACCAGCAAGATCGAGTTTTTGGTGGCGATGCCCATGAGCATGATCAGACCAATGAGCGAGGGCATGGAAAAACTCTTGTCCGCGATCAAGAGACCAACAAACGCGCCCCCCAGCGACAGCGGCAATGCCGCCAAAATCGTGATCGGGTGCAAGAAGCCCTTGAAGAGCAACACGAGCACGATGTAAATGCACAACACGCCGATCATCATGGCCAGGCCAAAGCTGGCGAACAGTTCGCCCATGACTTCAGCGTCGCCTACCTCCACCACCTTGACGCCCGGCGGCAGGCTTTGCAAGGCAGGCAGTTTTTGTACCGCTTGCGTGACGTCACCCAGCGGCATGCCCGACAACTCAATCTCGAAGTTGATGTTGCGCTGGCGGTCATAGCGGTCGATCACGGCCGGGCCGCCTGCCACCTCAAGGCTGGCCACTTGGCTCAGCATGACGGGACCACGGCTGCCGGGCACCATCAGGCGCTCCAGCGTGGCCAGGTCTTGCCGTGAGGCATCGCCTAACCTGACCACGATGGGCACTTGGCGCTCGGACAAATTGAGTTTGGGCAGCGCTTGGTCATAGTCGCCCAAGGTGGCCACGCGCAACGTGTCGCTGATGGCGGCGCTGGTCACACCCAAGTCGGCGGCCTTGGCAAAGTCAGGGCGCACCGCGATCTCAGGCCGCACCAAACTGGCCGTAGAGGCAATTGAGCCCAGGCCTTGGATGGTGCGCAGGTCACGCTCAACGGCCATGGCGGCGGTTTGCAGGGCCTGCGGATCTTCGCCGGTGAGCACCAACACGTATTTCTCGCCCGAGCCGCCCAGGCCCACCTTGGTGCGCACCCCAGGCAGTTGTTGCAAGACCGTGCGGATGTCGTTTTCAATCTCTTGCTTGCGCGGGCGGGTCCCACGCTCGGTCAGTTGGATGGTGAGGGTCGCCTTGCGCACTTCGGCAGCGCCGCCGGCGGCAAATGGATCAGAACCTGCGCTGCCGCCACCAATGGTCGTGTAGACACTGGTCACGTTATCCACCGTCATGAGCACGTTGCGCGCGTGCTCGGCACTGGCTTGGGTTTGAGCCAGCGTAGAGCCAGGGGGCAACTCCACATAAACCTGGGTTTGAGAGTTGTCGTCCGGTGGAATAAAACCCTTCGGCAATAAAGGCACCAGCATGATGGAGCCGATGAAAAACAATGTGGCCAAAACCATGGTGACCAAGCGGTGACGCATGCACCAGGTGGCTAAGACCATGTAGCGTTTGAGCCATCCGGGCTCGTGCGCGGCCGTGACGATGGGCTTCAAGATGTAAGCCGCCATCATGGGCGTGAGCACCCGCGCCACCACCAAGGAAGCAAACACAGCCAGCGATGCCGTCCAGCCAAACTGCTTGAAGAACTTGCCCGGGATGCCGCTCATGAAGGCTGTGGGCAAGAACACGGCGATCAAGGTGAAGGTGGTGGCGATCACCGCCAAACCGATTTCGTCGGCCGCTTCCATGGCCGCCTGGTAGGGCGACTTGCCCATGCGCAAATGGCGCACGATGTTTTCCACTTCGACGATCGCGTCATCCACCAGCACACCAATCACCAAGGACAGCGCCAGCAAGGTCACCACGTTGATGGAAAAGCCCAGATACGCCATGCCAATGAAAGCCGGGATAACCGAAAGCGGCAGCGCTACGGCTGAAACAAAAGTCGCCCGCCAGTCGCGCAAAAACAGCCAGACCACCAGCACCGCCAAAATCGCGCCCTCGTAGAGCAAGACCAAAGAACCTTGGTATTCCTCTTCCACCGGGGTCACGAAGTCAAAGGCTTCGGTGATCTCGATGTCGGGGTTTTGCAGCCGGTAATCGGCCAAAGCCTGGCGCACCAAACGCCCAACGGCCACTTCACTCTCGCCCTTGCTGCGCACCACTTCAAAACCCACCACGGCT
>JBIKKE010000128.1:0-7456 GCA_044360575.1 Limnohabitans sp.
TCTGGGCTTCCACACCGTTGGCGGCGTCAATCACCATCAGGGCCGAGTCCACGGCAGTGAGCACGCGGTAGGTGTCCTCTGAGAAGTCTTTGTGGCCGGGCGTGTCGAGCAGGTTGATGACGTGCTCGCGGTAGAGCATCTGCATGACGGACGAAGCCACCGAGATACCGCGCTGCTTTTCGATTTCCATCCAGTCGCTGGTGGCGTGGCGCGAGGCCTTCCGTGCCTTGACCGAACCTGCGATTTGGATCGCGCCCGAGAACAACAAGAGCTTTTCGGTGAGCGTGGTTTTACCCGCGTCGGGGTGAGAAATGATGGCAAAAGTCCGGCGGCGCCGGGTTTCGTGGGCGAAGGTCACAAGGGGTCCTGAAGATCGTGCGGGTGGCCAAACAGCCCCCGTGGTGGCCAAGCCCTGTGTAGGCTGGCAAAAGAGGAGATTTTACCGGGGCGGGGTAAGGCTTCAGTTGGGCCGGTTGTCAGCCCGCGTCTCAGGTGTAGCGCTTGTTGCTAAGGTTCTTCTTCATGTCGCGCAGGGCCGGTTGCAGGGCTTCGCCGATGCGCAGGGCCACGGTGGTGGCCAGGATGTCGATGATGAGCAGGTGCAGCAGGCGTGAGACCATGGGGCTGTATTTGTCATAGCCCTCGGGGTGGTCGGCCGTGAGGTGGATGTGCCCGGCGCTGGCCAGGGGCGAACCGCTGGCGGTGATGACTATGGTTGTGGCGCCTTGTTTGCGGGCGATGTCGCAGGCGTCCATCAGGTCGCGGGTGCGGCCCGAGTTGGAGATGATGACGGCGCAGTCCCCCGGCTGGAGCATGGAGGCGCTCATGACCTGCATGTGGCCGTCGCTGTAGGCGATGGCATTGACCCCCAGGCGGAAGAATTTGTGCTGTGCGTCTTGCGCCACGATGCCGGAATTGCCTGCGCCATAAAACTCGATGCGGCGGTTGATTTTTTGGGCGGTGGCCAGGGCTTGGGCCGCGTGATCGAGCGCGAATGAGCTGGCGTCGTTGCGGTACTTCAAAAAAGCCGCCACGGTGTTGTCGATGACCTTGACGGCGATGTCGCTGGTCTTGTCGTCAGCGTCCACACTGCGGTGGATGAAGGGCACGCCCTCGCTGACGCTGCCGACCAACTTGAGTTTGAAGTCGGACAGGCCGTCATAGCCCACGCTGCGGCAAAAGCGCACCACGGTGGGTTTGCTGACATGGGCGCGGTGGGCCAACTCGGTCACGGGCAGTTTGGCAAAGGCGCGGGGGTCGGCCAGCACCAGTTTGCCCACGCGTTGTTCAGCCGGGGCCAAGGAGGGCAAGCAGGCTTTGATGCGGTCGAGCATGTGGCGTCTTTCGTGTCAGATTTCTTCAGACCAACAAAAGCCGTCGCGCGCGATCATGGCGCTCGATGCGCTGGGTCCCCAAGTGCCAGCAGCATAAGGGCGTGGGCCCATGGTGTCTTGGGTCCAGTGTTGCAAGATGGGCTCGACCCAGCGCCAGGCTTCTTCTTGTTCGTCGCTGCGCACAAACAGGTTCAGTCGGCCGTCCAGCACATCCAGCAGCAAGCGCTCGTAAGCGCCCACGCGCTGGCTGCCAAAGCGTTTGTCAAAGTCCAGATCCAGGTGCACCGGGCTGAGGGTGGCCCCGCTGCTGCCTTGGTCGCGCTTGCTCTGGCCTTGGGCAAACAGGTGCAGCTCCAACCCGTCTTTGGGTTGCAGGTGAATCACCAGCTTGTTGGCATGGCCCATGGGGCTTTTGAAAATCTCGTGTGGGGTCGGGCGAAAGTTGATCTCGATGTGGGCTTCTCGCGAGGCCATGCGTTTACCGGTGCGAATGTAAAAAGGCACGCCCGCCCAGCGCCAGTTGGCAATTTCGGTGCGCAGCGCCACAAAGGTCTCGGTGTTGCTGCCGGGGTTCACGCCCGCTTCATCGCGGTAGGCGGGGACGGCCTGCCCCAAGAGGTTGCCTGCGCTGTACTGGCCCCGAATGACCTGTTGGCTAAGGGTGTCGGGGGTCCAGCGCCTCAGTGCGCGCAGTACCTTGAGTTTTTCGTCGCGGATGGCGTCGGCGTGGGCATTGATGGGGGGCTCCATGGCGATGGCGCACAGCAGCTGCAGCGCGTGGTTTTGCACCATGTCTCGCAATGCGCCGGTGGCGTCGTAAAAGCCGCCGCGTTTTTCCACGCCCAGTTCTTCGGCCATGGTGATTTGGATGTTGGCAATGTGCTCACGCCGCCACAGGGGTTCAAACAATGCGTTGCCAAAGCGCATGGCAAACAGGTTTTGTACCGCGGGCTTGCCCAGGTAGTGGTCGATGCGGAAGATTTGTTGTTCTTTAAAAACTTTGCCGACGGCTTCGTTGATGGCCCGGTTGGAGGCCAGGTCATGCCCCAGTGGCTTTTCGAGCACGATGCGGGTTTGGGGCGTATTCAGGCCGTGCGTGCCGAGTTGTTCACACACCGTGGTGAACAGGCTGGGGGCGGTGGACAAATACATGACCACATGGTCGGTCTTGCGCTCGGCCAGGCGGGCAGACAGTGCGGCGTAGGCTTGCGGATTGGACAGGTCCATGCGCACATAACAGAGCAAGCTGGCAAAGCGGGCGAACTCTTCGGGATTGGGGCGCTTGTCGCCTTCGACTTGCTCAAAGCGCGACTGGATTTTCTGGCGGTATTGTTCGTCGCTCAGGTCGTCGCGCCCCACGCCGATGATGCGGCCACCTTCGGGCAAGGTATCGTGGCGAAAGGCTTGGAACAAGGCGGGCATGAGTTTGCGCCAAACCAAGTCGCCAGTGCCCCCAAAGAAGACCAGATCAAAAGCCATGTTGTTCTTGAGTTACATGAAATAAGTGTTTGTAATGTAACTTTGTTTCAAGGATAATTCAAGCTAGATTTTTGAAATGACCATGAACCAACTCGACGCCCTCAAACAATTCACCACGGTGGTGGCCGATACCGGCGATTTCAAGCAGTTGGCCCAGTTCCAGCCGCAAGACGCGACGACCAATCCGTCTTTGATCTTGAAGGCGGTGCAAAAGCCGGAGTACGCGCCCTTGCTCACAGAAGCTGTGGCCGCCCATCGGGGCCAGCCGCTGGATGTGGTGATGGACCACCTGTTGGTGCGCTTCGGTTGCGAGATTTTGAAGACCATTCCGGGTCGCGTGTCGACCGAAGTGGATGCGCGGCTGAGTTTTGATAGCGCTGCCACGGTGGCCCGCGCGCGCCGCATCATGGCGCTTTATGAGGCGCAGGGCATTGATCGACAGCGGGTGTTGATCAAGATCGCATCAACCTGGGAAGGCATTCAGGCGGCCGCCGAGCTGCAGCGCGATGGCATCCGATGCAACCTGACGCTGCTGTTTGCCTTTTGCCAAGCGGTGGCGTGTGGCCAGGCCAAGGTGCAACTCATCTCGCCCTTTGTGGGCCGTATTTACGATTGGACCAAAAAGAGCGCAGGCGCAGCTTGGGACGAAGCGGCCATGTCGGGCGATAACGATCCTGGCGTGCAGTCGGTGCGGGCTATCTTCAACCACTACAAAAGACACGGCATCGCCACAGAAGTCATGGGCGCGTCGTTCCGCAACATCGGGCAGATCACGGCGCTGGCTGGGTGCGACTTGCTGACCATCAGCCCCGAGTTGCTGGCGCAGCTGGCCGCCAGCGATGCGCCTTTGGGCAAGGCACTCGATGCCCAAGCCGCCCAAAGCATGGACTTGCCTGCCGTGGCCTATGACGAAGCTTCTTTCCGTTTGGCCTTGAATGAAGACGCCATGGCCACCGAAAAGCTGGCCGAGGGCATTCGAGCGTTTTGCGCCGATGCGGTCAAGCTCGAAGAATTGATGAAGAAAGTCTGAGGCATGCGTTGTGACCAAACCCCGGCTTGGAAGGCCCTGACGGCCCACGCGGCCGAGGCCACGGGTTTTGATTTGCGCACCGCTTTTGCGCAAGACCCCAGCCGTGCCGAGACGCTGAGCCAGCACGCCCCTCACGTGTTTGCCGACTTGTCCAAAAACCTTGTGGACGCTGCCACCGAAGCCCTGTTGCAAGACTTGGCCGAGCAGACCGGCTTGGCCGCGCACCGCTACGCCATGTTCCGGGGCGAGTCCATCAACACCACAGAAGACCGCGCGGTGATGCATTGGCTGCTGCGCCAGCCTGAGGGTTCCTTGGGCGGTGATCTGGCCGGGCCGCTGGCGCAGGTGCACGCCACGCTCCAGCCCATGCTGGCCTATGCCGAAACCATTCGGGCCGACGCGCAGATCACCGATGTGGTGAACATTGGCATTGGTGGCTCGGACCTGGGGCCGCAAATGGTGGTGCTGGCCTTGCAAGATTTCGTGATGCCCGGCAAGCGTTTTCATTTTGTGTCGAACGTGGACGGCCATGAGTTGACCGCGGTGCTGGCACCTTTGAAACCTGAAACCACGCTGTTTTTGATCGCCTCCAAAACCTTCAGCACCTCCGAGACCATGACCAACGCCCGCTCGGCGGTGGCTTGGTTTAAGGCGCAGGGTGGCGCCAATGTGGCCCGCCATTTTGTGGCCCTGACCAGCAATGTGGCCGCGGCGGCTGACTTTGGCATCACCATTACATTTGGGTTTTGGGACTGGGTGGGTGGCCGCTATTCGGTGTGGTCGGCGATTGGCCTGCCGGTAGCGATCGCCATTGGTGCCAAGGGCTTCAGGGATTTGCTGGCCGGTGCGCACGCGATGGACCAGCATTTCCAGACAGCGCCTTTGGCGAAAAACTTACCCGTGCGTTTGGGCTTGCTCGATGTTTGGTACCGCAACTTCTTGAAATACACCAGCCGCTCGATCGCGCCTTACCACAGCGCGCTGCGCCGCTGGCCGGCTTTTTTGCAGCAGCTTGAGATGGAAAGCAACGGCAAGCAGGTGGACCGCAATGGCCATGCACTGACTTATGGCACCTCGCCCGTGCTGTGGGGCGAGCCAGGTACCAACGGCCAGCACGCTTACTTTCAGATGCTGCACCAAGGCACGGACGTGGTGCCGCTGGAGTTCATTGCGGTCAAAAAGCCCACGCACAACTTGGCCGAACACCACGAACTGCTGTTGGCCAATGCCATCGCCCAAGCGCAGGCCCTGATGCTGGGCAAAGCCGATGAAGGCGGACACAAGCACTTCAAAGGCAACCGGCCCAGCACATTTTTGTTGCTCGATGAACTGGCGCCCGCCAGTTTGGGCGCGCTGATTGCACTTCAAGAGCACCGTGTGTTTGTCAGCGGCTCGGTCTGGGGGATCAACAGCTTTGACCAGTGGGGCGTGGAACTGGGTAAGGTGTTGGCCCAAGACATCCGTGCCCGCATGACCACGGGCAATTGGGCAGGCCTGGATGCTTCCACCGCAGGCCTGCTGGCGCGTTTGCGCTGATCAGTGCTTGTGGGTGCTGTGGTCGTGCGCCGGGCTCTTGGATTTGGCCGGTGAGGACGAGGCCCTACCGCTGCTCACATTCAGCTGGCCTTTCATGCCCGCTTCGTAGTGGCCCGGGATCAGGCAGGCCATTTGCAGCGTGCCGGTTTTGCTGAAGGTCACGACCAGTTCTCCAGTTTGACCCGGTGCAACGCTGATGGCGGCAGCACCCGCGTGGCTGTGGCTGTGGTCGGTGCCTTTTTTCATGTCCTCGGCGTGCGCACGGACGTCTTCGTCGCTGCCCAGCACCAGTTCATGCTCGACCTTGCCGGCGTTGTGCACCACAAAACGGATGGTTTCCCCAGCCTGAACCTGTACGCTGTCGGGCGCAAAGCGCATGGTGTCGTCCATGCGGATGTCGATGCTGCGGCTGACCACTTGCGCCACTGGGGCGGCGTTGTCAGCGTGGCCTGCTTCGTTGCCATGGCCATGGCTGTGGCCATGACCGGTGGCTGCCCATTCAGGGTGGTGTTTCAGCCACTGCCATGCGCCCCAGCTGCCAGCGCTGGTCAGCGTGCCCAGCACCAAAACATAAATGCTGGCAGCGCGTGTCCAGTCGCGCGGCGCACTCAGGCCCAAGGCCAGCACCGACACAAAAAAGCCCAGCGGCACCACCCATGCGCTGCGCTCGGGCGAATCCGGAAAATGCTGCAAGCCACCCGTGAAAAAGCCCAGCCCAATGGACAGCAAACTGCCGATGGCCAAGGTCTTCATCAGGCCTGAACGGGGTGTGTCGGCGCTGACAGGTTGCCACCGGTGTTCGAGCCAAGCGCCCAGCACAAACAGAACCATGCCGACCAAGGCGGTCCACAAAGAGCGTTCGCCACTGAAAAAGCCGTGATTGACGGCCCCCGAAATAAAGCTGATGCCCGAGTACTTGAGCAGCATCGCGCCGTGGTGTTGTTGAAAATTAGAAGTCATGTGTGTATCCCCGCGCGGTGCTGTGCCCGCGACTGAAAAAACGTCTGCCGCACACGGCCAAAGCCAGCGCGGAACCTGTGAACAGAACAGGCGTCAGGCGTTCGGGGGGCGTAGCCCGGGCAACCAGCTGGTGCTGTGCCAAGCTGCTACTTGTCGCACGGGTTGCTGGGTGGGTGCTGCTTGCAGGCCCATGCCCGCCCAGTTGCCCCACACCAATGGACAGCAGTAGTGACAGTCGGCGTGCGAGGCGCAGTGGGTGCTGTCGGGCGTGCTGTCATGGGTGTTGTGGGCGTCATCAGCAGCCATGTGGTGCTGGGTATTTGCGCCGTGGTGCTGTTCTTGTTGTGGGGCGCTGCCCTCTGACTTGGCCCATCCGGGCGAGGCGAAGACGGTCAAGCCCATGGCCAAAGCCAGGCTCAACTTGAGCAGCCACAAACACATCAAGCACCATGAGCAAGAACGCATGCGTATATCTTATAGATACAAGCGAAATCCACCGTGTAGATGCAAAAAAGCCCCACAAGGCGCGAACCTTGTGGGGCTTGTGTTTGGCCGGGTGAGGGCGCAAACCCTCAGTCCAGACAGCGGGGCAATTACATGCCCATGCCGCCCATACCGCCCATGCCGCCCATGTCAGGCATGCCGCCGCCGCCAGCGCCGGACTCGTCCTTCGGGGCTTCGGAGATCATGCACTCGGTGGTCAACATCAAAGAGGCCACAGACGCTGCGTTTTGCAAAGCAGTGCGTGTCACTTTGGTGGGGTCCAAGATGCCCATTTCGATCATGTCGCCGTAGGTGTCGTTGGCAGCGTTGAAGCCAAAGTTGCCTTTGCCAGCCATCACTGCGTTAACGACCACCGATGGCTCGCCGCCGGCGTTGTAAACGATCTCGCGCAGAGGCGCTTCGATGGCTTTGAGCACCAGCTTGATGCCGGCGTCTTGGTCAGCGTTGTCGCCTTTGATGGCGCCAGCAGCCTGACGTGCGCGCAGCAAAGCCACGCCGCCGCCAGCCACGATGCCTTCTTCCACTGCAGCACGGGTGGCGTGCAGGGCGTCTTCAACGCGGGCTTTCTTTTCTTTCATTTCGACTTCGGTGGCAGCGCCAACCTTGATCACGG
>JBIKKE010000129.1:0-7450 GCA_044360575.1 Limnohabitans sp.
CATTTCGCCGACTGTGGCCAAACGGGCGGTGGCCTGAAGGCGCTCTTGGCTGGCGCGAGAGACCTCTTCGATGCGACGCTGCTCGCTGATGTCAATCACGGCGCCCATCCAACCGGTTTGTTCGCCTTGTACGCTGATCAAAGGTGCCTCGATGATCAGCACCGGGAAATGCGTGCCGTCCTGGCGCATGAACACCGATTCAAAACCCTCGCGAGGCGGCACGTTGCCCGCTAAACGGATGGCCTGGCGCTGTTTGTATTCGTCCACCATTTCGGGGGGCCAGTACGGCATGGGTGCATTGCGCCCCGTCAGTTCTTCGGCCTCAAAACCCACCATTTGGCAAAAGGCCGGGTTCACGTAAGTGATGCGCCCTTCCAGGTCGCGCGCCCGAAGGCCGGTCACCAGCGAGTCCTCCATGGCTTTGCGAAAAGCCAGGGCTTCTGCCAAGTCCCTCTCTGCCTTCAAGCGTCGCCTGGAGTCTTTGACCAACAGCACCATCACCGTCAGCAAGGCGATGGACATGGCGGTGACCAAGGCGGTCAAGATATTCGGAAAAATACGCGCTTCGCCACGTCGCCCGTCCATCCGCAGCACCAAGGTGTTGCCAGGCAGGTTCACCAATTGTTGTGAAGTAAAGACCCGCAGGCCTCGACTTTGGCTGCCCGAAATGGCCAGACGGGTGCCATCCGGCTCAGTGAACGAGATTTCGTTGCGGCGGCCAAAGCTGTCACCCAAGAGTTCATTGAGCAGGCCTTGCAAGCCATAGGTCACGATGGTGAAGCCGACCAACACACCTTCTTGTGTCACGGGCAAACACATTTCCATGACTTCAAAACCCATGCCATCGTTTTGCGGCAAAAAGTAAGAGCTGGAATAACTGGGGCCATTGATACGACGTGCTTTTGCACACGCTTGCACGGTTTCATTGAGCGAATCTGTGCGTGAGATACGTTTAAAGATCGGTTTGTGCAGGGGCGAGTCCACCTGGTTCTTTAGGTTCAGTTCGGGGTCGCGTGCTTCAATTCGAAGCCACTCCCGGTGCTCACGCAAAAGCGCTTGGGCTTCAGTGTTGCAGAACGTTTCGATGGGTGTATTGGATTGCAAGCCCTGCAGGGCTTGGGTTTGGCGCGCCAGTTGACGCCGCAAATCACTCACAGCTTCTGTCGTGTCGCTTTCCAGTTCGGCTTGCAGTTGACTGGCTTCGTAACGTCCTGCCAACCAGACCAAAGTGATCAAAACCCCCATCACCAAAGTGATTAAGGCCAACCACAGTGTGCGCCGGCCGCGCCCTCCGGGCAAGGCTTCTTCAAAGGCGTGCCACCATGAGGTGATTCGCCGCAGATGAGAATCCGCCAAGTTAGGCCGTGTGTTGGTTGTCATGGGCGGTTGTCTATCCGGGTGACGCGGGGATTGCCCCAGCTCCCGTCGATGATGAATTCTTGACTTGAAGCCCGTGACAAGGGGTTTTTCAAAAGCCATTGGGCAACAAAGGCGGTCAGCCCAACAGCGGGGTTCAATGCAAGACCTGCCAGCAAAGAGGTGGTGTTGGTATCCACGATAGGCAAAATTTGGGCGCGCAGCTTTTGCGTTTCTTGAGCGATGTTGGCTTGACCGTCCAGTAAGACCAAGGCGTTGACGCCTTTGATTTGCATATTGTTTGTGTGAGCCGTGCCCTGGGTGATGCCGACATCGCCACGGACAGAGTCAAAAGCAAAACCCTCGGAAAACACGTCCCTGAAATCCAGCAACAAGCGTCTGGGCAATGCTTGAAGGCTCAGAACACCCAGTAATTTGGCGACTCCCGCATCGGCCTTGAGAAACTGTCCACGCCCCATGCGGACTTCGAATTGACCATTCATGCTGGGGTAGTCCAGCGCCAAAGGGGAGCCTTGCCAATTGACCGAGCCAGCCAGTTGGCCCACGCCACCCCTTAAGGCATTGGGCGTGCCCAAGCGAGTGAGCAAGGCGCCCGCGTCTTGAATGTCCAAAACGAAATTCATTTCGGTTTGTCGCCTGGCTTGGGCTTCTCGGGTTGGCAACCACCGCCCGGTACTTTTGAGCTGTGCTTCGGGCAACAGCACGTTGAATTTTTTCAGTTGCCATTCAGGCCCAGTCAACAGTCGGCTTGGGCTTGACTCTTGGTTGACCGCTTCGATTTCGACGCGGCCGAGTGGAATGCCCCGCAGCTCCAGTGCGTCAATCACGATGTCAAGAGCGGGCAGTTTTGTGGGCGGTGCTTCCAGCAAAGCTTCGACTTCGGCGATCTCTGCGGGCGGCAGGTTCAAGCGACTCAAGCGGGCAAAGAGCTGGCCCGCTTGGCCGGTGTAAGACTGCAGGAAGCCAATATGGCCTGACATTTCTTGTGACTCGATGTTGGCGCGCCATTGGGCACCGTCGCGGGTGCCGCCCGCAGTCACCTTGTGCAAGCTGCGGTCGTTCACTGTCAGCGTGTTGGCTTTGAGGCCCATGCGGTTGGGCAGGTAGCTTTGCCAAGCCGGAGCTGCGCTGGGCGACTTGCCGCTTGGAGTATTGGAGGGCAGGCTGGTGGTCTCAGGCATCAGGGCCAGCCATTCGTCCACGTCCAGTTGGTCAAGCACCACCTGGGCCGAGACACCCGCATCAGGCCATGTGGGCATTTGCTGGGCAGGGATGCCAACGCCCCAAACACCGCGCACCACCTGAGGCACTTTGCCCGTCAAGTTGCGCAGGTAGGCCACGCGCACCGTGTCGGCCAAAGTCACCTGGATGTGGTCATGAGGCCCAGACTTTTCCTGTTGTGAACGCAAAACGATGGTCAGTGGCCGGGTACTGGCCGTGGATTTGCCCAGCGGTGCAGGCAGATGAACCGCTATGCCCTCCAAGTTGCTGTTGACGGACAAATCAGGCTTTCCGTCTCGCCAAGCCAGTTGCGCGGTGTAGTTGGCGTTGCCTTGCGCATGTTGAGCCAGCCAGTCCAGTGGGTAGAACTCTTTGGCTGTTCTCAAGCCCTCTGCACTCACACGGCCACGGGCCTGAAACTCGATGCGTGCTGGTGAAGCGGGGTTGGTGCTGGGCGGGCGCATGCCACCCTCGAGTGACACAGGCCCACCCCAAAGCTGGGCTTGCAATTGGCGCAGATCAAAGCCTGTTTCTTGAAACTGCAATTGGCCTTGCATGTTTTCCAGCCAGGGCGTCTCGGCCTGCATGCGCAAATCGACGCCCTTGAACAGCACGCTGCCTTTCACCTGGGTTTCTTTCAGGCTCAGCAAAGGCAAGCGCAGCTCAAACCGGGTTTGCATGTCGCCTCGCACCTGGGCTTCGGCCAGCGCCTCAGACAACAAGGCGTTGAGCGCTGATTGTTGAATCAGTCTCAAGACTTGGGGTGCGCTGCTGGTGCTCTCGGCGCGCACCTGCAGCAGAGCTTGCTCGGTCATGTCGGCGATTTCCACCAGCGGCGCGGTCAGCAGCACGGCTTGACTTCCCTCGCCGGCTTGGGCGCTGGCTTCGCTCAAACGCATGCCTGCACGGTCAAACTGGAGCCGGCCTTGCAAGTTGCTCAGGCGTGGCCACGGCGCGCCACCAGTGGGCAGCAAGGCGGAGGGCACCATGTCCAACACCACGTCTTTGATGCGCCCTGAAAAACGGAACTCGCCTTCTTTGGGGTCTTTGAACGGGAGCTTGGCCAAGTCGCCTTTGATTTTGACGTTGACGTCGGAATAAGTGCCATTGACCAAGGCGTCGCGCAGGTAGTCCCGAACCGATGCAGGCAGACCGACCGGCAAATAGCGGTGAGCGGCTGCAGCATTGAGCTTGTCAATTTTGCCGTCCAGCGTCAATGCGCCAGGCCCATCGGGCGAGCTTTTCCACTGGCCGCGCCATTCGCCTTGCAGGTCGGCATTGGCCATCTTCAGCGTCCATGTCGGCACATCCCAAGCGCCGCCCTCTGGACGAGACAAGCGTGTCCAGCGAGCACTGGCCTGAAGGTTTTGCAGGGGCACCTCAGCCGGTGACAGAACACCTGGCAGCCATATCGCGCTGTTCTGGCCCATGCGCACATCCACTTGTCCGCCATCGTGGCGCATCTCCAAGTTCACATCGGCGCCGCGCACCCCAGGCAATTTGGCCCATAGCGATGTGGGCGTGGTGGCCAAGCCCTGTGCTTCGGGTTGCCAGCGTAGCCCTTGAATGCTGGCTTTGGCTTCGTAGGTTTCGGGTTGCGGCCATTGACCTTGCCATCGCAGGTGAAGCTGGGACACCAAGCCCGACAGATCGCGTGCTTGAAAAGCCGGGTGAATGGCGGAGGCCTGTGGCAGACGCAGTGCCAGTTCACGCAGCGCGTGCAGGTCCAGTTGATCGGCTTGCAAAAGACCTCTGGCCGGACGTGGACCCTGAGCCTCGGTGTAGTCCAGCGAGACATTGCCACCCGGCCATTGCAGGCCTTCGTCGTTGACGAAAGAAAGACCTTGTGTGTGGGCAAAAAACCCCTCTTTGTGAACCTGAACGCCCAAGCGCCCAGAAAGGCGCTCAAAAGCCAATGGCAAACCCTGTGCACTGAGCCGCGCTTGCAGCCCCACCAGGCTGACGTCCGCCATCGCACTTTGCCACTGCCCTTTGTCCAGGTCCGTCCAAAACCTGAAAGTACCCTGGCCCTGCAATTGGCCCAAGTCGCCTGTCCAATCAGCTTCAACTGCTGATCGTATTTCGCCCAAATCGATCTTTGGGAAAAACGCATAAGTTTTTCCTGACCAATCGGCAAATCGGCCGGCATGGGTCGACAAAACCTTTCGCTTGAATTGACCCATCAGGACAAACCGATCCCCCCAGGCGGCAGGCGGTGTTGCATCCATGCGCAAACTGTGGGTTCGTGACGAGTTGCGGATGACCAGATCCATTTCTTTCAAAACGGCAGGTGCTGTCGTGGCGCTGTTGGGGTCTGTGAGGTCGCCCGCATGCCAGCGCAATACGCCTGCTCGCACCACAACCTCGCGTTGGGCAAAGAGCCAGTCTGCCGCGGCAGAATCGACCTCCCCGGTTTGCCCTAAAGTGATGCCACCCAACTGCCAAAGTCCATCAGCCGTTCGCCGAAGGTCCAATTCGGGGGCATCCATCACCAGTTGGTCCAGTTTTAAAAGCAGTGCTGAGCGCAGACTCAGAGCCACGATGACTTTGGGCAAAAGCAATGCAGGACGGTTTTCGCTGTCCAGCAATTCGATGTCACGCATCTCAAAAGAGGGCACCCAACCGGTGCTTTGCGCAGTCACGGCGCCGATCCGAACAGGTATACCCAGAGATTGACGGGCAAGGCGCTCCATGGCGGGGCGGAATTCGTCGATTCGCGGCACAATCCAAAAATGCAAGCCAGCCCAGGTCATGCCCAGTACCAGACCTGTGACCAGCAAGCTCCATAAAAACAGTCGAACCAGTCTGGTCAGCCAGCGCTGCAGACGGGGTTCGATGGAGGACAAAGCGGGTGGTTGCGGCACAAACATACGAATTAGAAAGTCAGCAGGAATTATGACCCGCAGCCAATCGATGGATGTCAGTGTCCCCACTGTGGCCCCGTTGGGTCATGGCGCTTCGCCGCTGACCCAGACCGATGCGCACCTGTATTCGCGTTTTGTTCAGCGTTTGCACCGCCGTTATGCCGATGTTTTGCCGCTGCTTGAGCCGGGTGCTCCGAACCGAGAGACCCTCAAGGCGTGCTTTGAGGCCTTGGTGCGCACAGGACTTGACACCAACGCCGCGCTTCGGGTTTTGCGCCAGCTCACACTGGAGCGTTTGGCCCATCTCGATTGCGCGCGGCAGGCGTCCTTAGACAGCGTGACCCGCAGCATGACCTGGTTGGCCGAAGTGACATTAGACATTGCGTGGCAGCAAGTTTCCGCCGACTTGGATGCCTTACACGGTGCGCCCACCAAGGACGGTGGTCAGCGCGCAGAGATGTGGATCATTGGCATGGGCAAGTTGGGGGCACGCGAACTCAACGTCTCCAGCGACATTGACCTGATTTATGTCTATGACGAAGACGGTCAGACCCTTGGTAACAGCGAAGGTCGCAACAAGGTCTCATGCCAGGAGTATTTCACCCGCGCGGTTAAGCGCATGTATGCCCTGATTGGCGACACCACTGAGCACGGTTTTGTGTTTCGGGTCGATTTGGCACTGCGCCCCAACGGCAATTCTGGACCCAGTGTGGTGTCTTTGGACGCGCTGGAGGAGTATTTGCTGGTGCAGGGGCGCGAATGGGAACGCTTTGCCTGGATGAAAAGCCGTGTGGTGGCCCCGCGCAGCGCAGCGTTCAATGGTTCTGCCCAGGCGCTGCGGGCTGTGGTTTTGCCCTTTGTGTTCCGTCGTTACCTCGACTACAACGTGTTTGAGTCGTTGCGAACCTTGCACCAGCAAATTCGCGACCACGCAGCCAAGCGCAGCGCCGGTCACCCGGAACGCGCCAACGATGTGAAACTGTCGCGTGGCGGTATCCGTGAGATCGAGTTCACCGTGCAGCTTTTGCAGGTGGTGCGTGGTGGGCAGTTCCCCGAGTTGCGCACACGGCCCACTTTGGATGCCTTGCAGCGCGTGGCCAAAGCGGGCCTCATGCCACAGGCCACCGCCGAGGCCCTGGCTGCGGCATACGTATTTTTGCGCCAAGTCGAGCACCGAATTCAGTACTTGGATGACCAGCAAACCCATGTTTTGCCCACCCGAGACGATGACCTGGCCTGGATCGCGCAAACGCTGGGCCATGACAGCACGTGTACATTTTTGTCAGAACTGGACGCCCACCGCGAAGTGGTCGCGCAAGAGTTTGACACCCTTTTGGGTGGTGACCGAGACTGCAAGGGTTGCAGTAAAACCGGGAAAAGTGCGCGAGAACACGCCGACATCGATGCAGTATTGAGCGATTTCAGCGGTTCGGTGCGCGCCCGTTTGGCTTTGTGGGTTGACAACGCGCGGGTGCAAGCCTTGCGCGATGATGCCCGTGGACGCCTTGTACGTTTGTTACAACGTACGGCCCAATGGCTGGATGTCGGACGCGTGACCGAGGAAGCCGTTTTGCGCATGGTGGATTGGATTGAGCCCTTGTTGCGCCGAGAAAGCTATCTGGCGCTCATGCTTGAGCGTCCATCCGTGCATGAGCGTTTGCTGCGCCTGTTGGGTGCGGCCAAATGGCCAGCCCGGTATTTGTTGCAACACCCTGGCGTGATCGACGAATTGGCCGGGGGCAATCTTTTCAGTAGCCGTTTTGATGCCCTGGAGTTTGAGAGCGAGTTGCAAGCGCGTTTGATCGCCTTGCAACGCACAGGCGAGGACGACGAAGAAAGCTTGCTTAACTTGTTGAGGCGTGCGCATCATGCAGAGCAGTTTCGCACCTTGGCACGCGATGTGGAGGGGGTGCTCACGGTGGAGCAAGTGGCCGATGACCTGAGCGCCTTGGCCGATGCGGTGTTACGCGTGACTGCCCGTTGGTGTT
>JBIKKE010000130.1:0-7442 GCA_044360575.1 Limnohabitans sp.
AGGCGGGGTGATGCATACCCTCAATTTGCGCCTGTCGCCCGAAGAGATCGCCTGGATCGCCAACGATGCGCAGGACAAGGTGCTGATCATCGACGACGTGTTGTTGCCGCTGTACCAGCAGTTTGCGCACCTTTACAAGTTTGAGCGGGTGATCGTATTCCCCTTCTCCGGTGCCACCGTGCCCGCGCCCTTCATCGACTACGAGCAGATGCTGGCGGGCACCGACGCACAGGGCTTTCAATACGCCCCACATGCAGAGGACGATGCGGTGTCGATGTGCTACACCTCAGGCACCACGGGCCGCCCCAAGGGCGTGGTTTATTCGCACCGCTCCACCATCTTGCACACCCTTGTGGGTTGCTTGGGCGATTTTTGGGGCCTCAAGGGCAGCGATGTCATCTTGCCCGTCACCCCCATGTTCCATGCCAACAGCTGGGGCATCCCATACGGCGCAGTGATGATGGGGGTCAAGCTGGTGTTTCCCGGCCCGCACCTGCACCCTGAGGATTTGCTGGACCTGATGACGGCCGAGCCACCCACGCTGTCGCTGGGCGTGCCCACCATCTGGATGGGGCTGATCCAGGCTTTT
This sequence comes from Limnohabitans sp., assembly GCA_044360575.1. Lineage (GTDB taxonomy): Bacteria > Pseudomonadota > Gammaproteobacteria > Burkholderiales > Burkholderiaceae_C > Limnohabitans_A. The sequence continues at coordinate 590 of JBIKKE010000130.1, forward strand.
GAGGCCGCGCAAACCACCCAGCCGGGCCGCTGGAAATTGCCCACTGGCATGCGCTCTTTGGTGGGCGGCGCGGCTGTGCCTGAAGCGTTGATTCGCGCCTTTGACCGGCATGGCATCTGGATTTTGCAAGGCTGGGGCATGACCGAAACCTCACCTTTGTGCACTGTGTCCTACCCCAAGTCGGAGTTGAAAAATGCGTCACTGGACGAACGTTACCGCCGAGCCGCCATGGCGGGCGTACCTGTGCCGCTGACGGAGCTGCGCATCCGGGGCGAAGACGGCCAAGATGCCCCTTGGGACGGTCAGCATGTGGGTGAAATCCAGGTGCGCGGCCCATTCATCACGGGCAGCTACCACCAAGTGCCCGTGAGCGAAGACAAGTTCAGCGCCGATGGCTGGCTGCGCACAGGTGATGTAGCCAGCGTGGACGCCTTGGGCTTTGTGCGCATCACCGACCGGACCAAGGACCTGATCAAGTCCGGCGGCGAATGGATCAGCTCAGTCGATCTGGAAAACGCCTTGATGGCCCACCCCGACGTGGCCGAAGCGGCAGTGATCGCCATCCCCGACCAGAAGTGGAGCGAGCGGCCGCTCGCCTGCATCGTGCTCAAACCTGGCAAAGCACCCCGCCCCGAAGACTTTGCAGCGCACTTGTTGCACCACGGCTTTGCCAAGTGGCAGGTGCCCGACCGCTACGAGTTCATCGACGCCGTGCCCCGCACCTCCACCGGCAAGTTTTACAAGCTCAAACTGCGCGAACGCTTTCCGGCATGAAACACATCAAATCAAGGCACAAAGAAAAACGGGTCACAGCCTTGTGGGCTGTAACCCGTTGATTTCATTGGTTATAAATGGTCGGCGTGGCGGGATTCGAACTCGCGACCCCTTGCACCCCATGCAAGTGCGCTACCAGGCTGCGCTACACGCCGACAAGACTCAAATTATAGCCTGATTAAGTGGCCCATTCACGGTCAAAAGGTCGCGAATCTGCAGCAACTCCTGTTGGATCGAGAAATCGCTCGACAAGCCTTGCCAACGCAGCGCAGCGGTCGGTGCATCAGGCCCACCAGACTGTCCATCCAAAGCGTCTGGAGCGCCAGCATCTTCAGACAGAGGATCTTGCAAGCCGACTGTCCGAGTCAGATCGCGGTCCACTTGAACCAGTTCTTGCAGCTTGTTTCTTGCGCCACTGATGGTGAACCCTTGGTCGTACAAGAGGCCGCGAATTTTGCGGATCATCATGACCTCGTGACGCTGGTAATAACGTCGGTTGCCACGACGCTTGACGGGTCTGAGTTGAGTGAACTCTTGCTCCCAATAGCGCAGCACATGCGGTTTGACACCACACAGCTCGCCCACCTCACCGATGGTGAAGTAGCGTTTGGCTGGAATGGGTGGGAGCAAACTGTCCATGGCCGACAACAAGTTAAAGGGGGAACCTTGTAGCTTACTGCAACTGTGTTTAGACAGTCCAGATTTTTTGAAAAGAAAAGAACAAGAGGAAGATGCAGGCAACAAAAAAGCCCAAACAGCGAACTGCTTGGGCTTCTTGATTTGGCGGAGTGGACGGGACTCGAACCCGCGACCCCCGGCGTGACAGGCCGGTATTCTAACCAACTGAACTACCACTCCTGGTAGCTGAAGCTTTTGACAGACTGCTGATGCAGCTGACCAAGTGCTACAAAACTTGGCGACCCTACGGGGATTCGAACCCCGGTACTCACCGTGAAAGGGTGATGTCCTAGGCCTCTAGACGATAGGGTCATAACCTGGACGGATTCTTGCGAATCATTTCGACACTTTGGTGGAGGTAAGCGGGATCGAACCGCTGACCTCTTGCATGCCATGCAAGCGCTCTCCCAGCTGAGCTATACCCCCTTTGGTAAAACGCTTAGCATTACTGCTTATTCGTTATGCCTCGTTGGTGTCGAGACTCGAATTATAGACAGAAATTTAAGCGTTTTTCAAACACTCGATAATTTTTTCTCTGCAGCTCAATGCCAGCACCGCATCCAGAGATGGCGTCTGGGCTGTGCCCATCACCAAGACCCGAACAGGCATCGCCAAGACGGGCATTTTGAGGCCCGTTTCACCCAAGGTTTCCTTGATGGCCGCAGCAATCGATGCCTTGTCCCAATCGCATGAAGCCAGTTTGCCCACCAACACCGACAAGGCCGGTTTGACCGCTTCGGTCACATGCTGCGCTTTTTCTTCCGGGTTGGGCACAACGTCCAGATAGAAAGCCGATATCCATTGGGCCAACACCACCAGTGTGTCGCAGCGGTCTTTGAACAGGCCGCAGATATTGGCCAATCGTTCATCAGCCACCACGCCTAATTTGGCCAGGAATGGCTGGACGTGTTGGGCCAATGTGTCATCGCTCATGGCCTTGAGGTGTTGGGCGTTGACCCATTTGAGTTTGGCTTCGTCAAACTGCGCAGCGCTGCGGCCCAAATGGTCCAGATTGAACCATTCGATGAATTGGGCACGGCTGAAAATTTCGTCGTCGCCATGGCTCCAGCCCAGACGCGCCAGGTAGTTGACCATGGCGTCGGGCAAATAACCTTCGTCTCGGTAGGCCGTGACGGCCTTGGCCCCGTTGCGCTTGCTCATCTTTTCGCCCTGCTCGTTCAGCACGGTGGGCAAGTGGGCATACACAGGGGGCTCTTTGCCCAGGGCTTTGAAGATGTTGATCTGACGCGGTGTGTTGTTGACGTGGTCGTCACCGCGGATCACATGCGTGATCTGCATGTCGATGTCGTCCACCACCACGCAAAAGTTGTAGGTGGGTGTGCCGTCGGGGCGAGCGATCACCAAGTCATCCAACTCGTCGTTGCTGATCTCGATGCGCCCCTTGACCTTGTCTTCCCACGCCACCACGCCGCCAATAGGGTTCTTGAAACGCAACACAGGCTTCACGCCCTCGGGGATAGCGGGCAAGGTTTTGCCAGGCTCGGGACGCCATGTGCCGTCGTAACGCGGCTTTTCCTTGTTGGCCATTTGGCGCTCGCGCAGGGCATCGAGTTCTGCCACGCTCGTGTAGCAGGGGTAAACGTGCCCCAAGGCGATCAAATCGGCCAGCACTGCCTTGTAGCGGTCCATGCGCTGCATTTGGTAGAACGGGCCTTCGTCATGGTCGAGACCCAGCCAAGCCATGCCTTCGATGATCACATCCACAGATGCCTGTGTAGAGCGATCAAGATCGGTGTCTTCGATGCGCAAGATGAAGTCGCCACCTGTGGCACGGGCAAAGGCCCAAGGGTACAAAGCCGAGCGGATGTTGCCCAGGTGAATGAAGCCAGTAGGCGATGGGGCGAAACGGGTGCGCGTGTGTGCAGCCGTGCTTGAAAGGGCGTTGGTCATATCAGAGGGTATCGAGACCACGGGACAGGTCTTTTTGGATGTCTTGTGGGTATTCCAGGCCAACGGCCACGCGGATCAGGCCCTGGCCAATGCCTGCGGCTTGGCGCTGCGCTTCGGTCAGGCGGCCGTGCGAGGTACTGGCCGGGTGAGCGACCAGGGTTTTGGTGTCACCCAAATTGGTGGACAGTGACAGCATTTGCATCTGGTCCATAACATGAAAAGCGCGTTGACGCGATTGCTCGGGGCCATCGGCCTTGACATCAAAAGACAAGACCGCACCGCCCAAACCCGACATCTGGCGCATGGCCAAGTCGTGCTGCGGGTGGCTGGCCAAACCCGGGTAATGCACGCGGGCCACCGCAGGATGCTTTTCCAGCCAATCGGCCAAGATTTGCGCGCGGGCCGTTTGAGCACGCATGCGCAGGTCCAGCGTCTCCAAACCCTTGAGAACCACCCAAGCGTTGAAAGGCGCCAATGTCATGCCGCCGCTTTTGAGCACCGGCAAAAACTTCTCGGTGATCATCTGCTGCGGCGCACACAGCGCCCCGGCCATCACGCGGCCCTGACCGTCCAGGTACTTGGTGCCCGAGTGGGTGATGATGTCCGCCCCCATTTGTGCGGGTCGCTGTAAAGCGGGGGTGGCAAAACAGTTGTCCACCGCAAACAAAGCACCCGCGTTGTGGGCGATGTCGGCCAACGCCTGAATGTCACACACCTCGGTGAGAGGGTTGGTCGGGGTTTCGGCCAACAGCAACCGGGTGTTGGGGCGAATGGCGGCTTGCCACTCTTTCAGGTCAGTTTGCGACACAAAGCTGGACTCAACACCAAACTTGGCCAGGTCGGTGCCAATCAGCTTGATGGTGGAGCCAAACATGGAGCGCGAGCACACGACGTGATCGCCCGCTTTGAGCAAAGCCATGCACATCATCAAGATGGCCGACATGCCCGAGGCCGTGCCCATGGCGGCTTCGGTGCCCTCCAAAGCGGCCAAGCGAATTTCCATGCTGCTCACGGTGGGGTTGCCGTAGCGGCCGTAGGTATAGCCCTCTTCATCGCCCGCAAATCGGCGGGCAGCGGCTTCGGCCGTGGGCTGCACGTAACCGCTTGTCAGGTACAGCGCTTCGGAGTTTTCGCCGTATTGGCTGCGCTCTACAGCAGCTCGAACAGCCAGCGTCTCAATATGCAGGTCGTCAAATTTATGGGTTTGGCTCATGGGAGGCCTTATATGCTGGCGTTGGGCAAGGCCAAACGCGAATTGTCGTCATCGCCCTCTTCGGCTTGGGGGCGGGTTTCGTTCAAACGGCTGATGTCGTCGGCCGAGATATCGCCCGTCACATAGACACCGTCAAAGCAAGAAGCATCAAAGTCAGACAAAGCACCTGCTGCATTCACTCGGACTTGGGCCACCGCAGTTTTCATGGCGTCCACGTCCTGGTAAATCAAGGCGTCGCAGCCAATGATCTGGCGGATCTCCTCGATGCTTCGGCCATGCGCCACCAACTCTTCTTTGGTCGGCATATCGATGCCGTAAACGTTGGGGTAGCGCACAGGGGGCGCTGCGCTGGCCAGGTAAACCTTGCGCGCGCCAGCATCGCGGGCCATCTGCACGATCTCGCGGCTGGTGGTGCCGCGCACGATGGAGTCGTCCACCAACAACACGTTGCGGCCCTTGAACTCGCTCACGATGGTGTTGAGCTTTTGGCGCACCGACTTTTTGCGCACCGACTGACCCGGCATGATGAACGTGCGGCCCACATAGCGGTTTTTGACAAAACCCTCGCGGTAAGGAATGCCCAGCAAATGGGCCAATTGCGTGGCACTGGGGCGGCTGGACTCGGGGATCGGAATGACCACATCGATGTCGCTGGGTGGCACGGTCGAGATGACGCGCTTGGCCAGTGTTTCGCCCAAATTCAAACGGGCTTGGTACACAGAGATACCGTCCATGGTGGAGTCCGGGCGGGCCAAATACACGTATTCAAAAATACATGGGCTCAGTTGCGATTTGTCAGCGCAGGACTGCGTGTGCATCTGACCGTTCAAATCCACAAAAATGGCTTCACCAGGCGCCACATCCCGCTCAAACTGGTGTGCTGTGCCATCCAGGGCGACCGACTCACTGGCCAGCATGATGGAGCCGTCGGCACTGCGACCCATGCACAAAGGGCGAATGCCGTGCGGGTCTCGGAAGGCCACCAAGCCGTGGCCAGCTATCAAGGCAATCACTGCATAAGACCCCTTGACGCGGCGGTTCACGCCGCGAACGGCCTCGAACACGTCCATGGGCTTGAGGGGCAAACCACGGGTGGTTTTTTCCAGTTCATGGGCCAACACGTTGAGCAAGACCTCGGAGTCACTCTCGGTGTTGATGTGGCGGTGGTCGTTGGAAAACAACTCGGCCTTCAAAGCATGGGCGTTGGTCAGATTGCCGTTGTGCACGAGCACCAATCCAAAGGGTGCATTGACATAGAAGGGCTGAGCCTCTTCTTCGCTGAAAGCGTTACCTGCCGTGGGGTAGCGCACTTGACCCAAGCCGCAATTGCCGGGCAAGCTGCGCATGTTGCGGGTGCGAAATACGTCACGCACCATGCCCTTGGCCTTGTGCATGAAAAACTTGCGGTCCAGCTGGGTGACGATCCCGGCTGCATCTTGCCCCCGGTGCTGCAGCAAAAGCAAACCATCGTAAATCAGCTGATTGACCGGTGCGTGACTGACCACGCCGACGATTCCACACATAAATGTTTATCCGTTCAAAAATCGAACAGCCCAGAAAATTTCAGGGCAAAAAATCCACAAATTTTTCGGGTAACAAGGGCTTGAGACCCTTGATCGCGGTGTCCAGCCAAACGGGGCCTTGAGCCTCTTTCCACCAAGGCTCTGAGGCCATGCCCAAAAGTTGCAGCAGCACTGTGACCGCCAGCAAAACCACCACCCCACGGGCCAAGCCAAACATGGCGCCCAAAGAACGGTCCACAGGCCTCAGGCCCACAGTTTCCACCAGCTTCTTGATCAACCAAGACAACATGCCCGAGGCAAACAGGGTGGCCACAAACACCACCACAAAAGCGACAGCGTACTGAACCGATTCGGGCGCGCCCTGAACAAAAGGCAAAAAACCTATGGTGTCTTCAGCAAACCATTGCGCGGCCATAAAAGCCGCCATCCAGCCCGCGAGGGACAAGACCTCATAAACCAACCCGCGCAAGAACCCCAACAGCATGGAGCCGGCCAACACCCCCAACAACAACCAATCGGTCAGGGAGATGGCCATGTCAGAGCTTCAAAACGGCGGCTGGCAAATCGAGCTTGCGAATGCGTGCTGCGGCTTTGTCGGCCTCTTCTTTGGTTTCAAAAGGCCCCACACGGATGCGTGTGGTGCTTTTGCCATCTTTTTCGACCACTTGGGTGTAGGTTTTCAAGCCCGCTTGCTCAAGTTTGCTGCGCACATCGCGAATTTTGGCCGCATCGGTAAAGGCACCCACTTGGATCG
>JBIKKE010000028.1:0-16191 GCA_044360575.1 Limnohabitans sp.
CTGGCAGCGTCAAGGTGGCCATGCTGTCGCGCTCACTTGATGCACTGACTGAGGCTGGTTACGTCTATATCGGCATGGACCACTTCGCCTTGCCCGATGATGCACTGGCAGTGGCCAAACGGCAGGTGCGTTTGCACCGAAATTTTCAGGGTTACAGCACGCAAGCCGACAGCGATTTGATCGCTCTGGGCGTGTCCTCCATTGGACGAGTCGGAGCCACTTACAGCCAAAATGCCAAGACCATGGAAGAGTACGTGGACGCGCTCGACCAGGGTCGTTTCCCTGTGGTCAGGGGTTTGGCGCTGTCACGCGACGACCTGATCCGGCGCTCGGTCATCATGGCTTTGATGTGTCAGGGGCATGTGGAGTTTGAATCCATCCATTTGGCATGGATGGTTGATTTCAAAATATGGTTTGCCAAAGAGTTGATCCAGCTTGAAGATTTGCAGGCCCAAGGCTTGGTCCAGCTGAGTGAGACGGGTATTCAGGTCACGCCAACCGGATGGTTTTTTGTGCGGGGTGTGGCCATGGTGTTTGACCGCTACGTCCAAGCAGATCAAAGCCGTCACCGGTTTTCCAAAATCATATGAACCTCTATGTTTGCTTGTATGGCCAATAGGGGGACCGCTGACAATCTTCAGCTTGAACAACAATTGAATTCACCATGCAAAGCTCGTTGGCCATCACGGCCTTGATGATGGGGGTTTTGGGCGGGCCGCATTGCGTGGCCATGTGCGGTGCTGCCTGTGCGGGTTTGGGCCAGGCAGCAGGTGAACGGCGGTCGCAAGCCCTGATGGCGTTTCAGTTGGGTCGGATGGGTGGCTATGCGCTCATGGGTGCCTTGGCCGCCGCCAGTGTTCAGGGCTTGGGGTGGTTGACCACACAATCGGCTGCCATTCGCCCGATCTGGACTTTGTTGCACTTATCTGCTTTGGTGCTGGGTCTCTTGCTCATGTTTCAGGCGCGCCAACCTGTTTGGCTGGATGCTGCGGCACGCCGATTGTGGGCGCGAGTCCGCACATTCAACACGCGCTATGGCAGGGCAGCTCCCTTGGTCGTTGGGGGCCTTTGGGCCTTGATGCCTTGTGGTTTGCTGTATTCGGCCTTGATGGTGGCCGCCTTGACCAGCCAGCCGCTAGAGGGTGCAGCCACCATGGCCTTGTTTGCCTTGGGCAGCAGCATCAGCCTTTGGGCCGGGCCTTGGTTGTTTTTGCGCATGCAATCGCTGGGCGATGGCGCTTGGGGCATGCGGACCGCAGGTTTTGCGCTGGCCTGCGTGTCGGGTTGGGCCTTGTGGATGGGGCTGGTGCACGACCAAGCCCCGTGGTGCGTTAATTGACGAAACGAATGAAAACCCAACCCGTCAAGCAGCACTCATGCCTTTGTTGAACATGTAAACCGCGAGAAACACCAAAAAGAAAGAAAACACCCTTTTCAATTTCTTCACCGGCAGTTGATGTGCAGCTCTGGCACCGAAAGGAGCCGTTACAACGCTGAAGCATGCAATGACCACCATGCCAGGTAGCCAGATATAGCCAAGTGACCAGGCTGGCAGGTTCTCAAGTTTCATACCGCTGATGACAAAGCCGGTGACATTCGCAAGAGCAATTGGGAATCCCAAAGCAGCGCTTGTGCCAATGGCGTTATGAATGGCCACGTTGCACCAGGTCATCAAAGGCACACTCACGAAAGCCCCCCCAGCGCCAACCAAGCCAGACAGCAACCCAATCAGACCACCCATACCCAATTGACCCGCGAAGCCCGGCATTTGACGCGATGGCTTGGGTTTTTTATCCAAAAACATTTGAAAGGCAGAAAAAGATACAAACAGGCCAAACAAAATGGCCAATGTGGAACCTTTCACGGCCACAAAAATCCAGAGGCTGGCCATGGCACTTCCGAGCACAATGCCGGGCGCTAAACCTTTCACCAAATCCCATCGCACAGCGCCCAACTTTTGGTGGGTTCTCACACTTGAGACCGATGTGAACAGAATGGTCGACATGGACGTCACAATCGCCATTTTGATGGACAGGTCTTCTGCTACGCCCATATTGCCGAGTAAAAAACTCAACACTGGGACCATCATCAAGCCGCCGCCCAAGCCCAATAAACCAGCCATGAACCCAACAACCGTGCCAGTCAGGGCCAGTTCCAAAAAGATTTGAGCTTCCATGGGGCTTAGGCCAATCCGAGCTTTTGTGCCATGCCAATGCGTTGCAACTTACCGGTTGCACCTTTGGGTATTTCATCCATCAGCAAAACTTTGCGTGGCACTTTGAAATCGGCCAAACGTGTCGCCGTGTATTCGCGGAGTTCTTTTTCAGTGGCCGTCATGCCCTCGCGCAGAACCACGGCAGCGCCCACTTCCTCGCCCAATTTGTCATGAGGGATACCAAAACAAACCACCTGTGCTACAGCTGGATGGTCCATCAAGACTTCATCGACTTCGCGCGGGCTGATTTTTTCTCCGCCGCGGTTGATGATTTCTTTGAGTCTTCCGGTGATGCTGACATAGCCCTGTTCATCCAAGACGCCTTGGTCACCCGTTCTAAACCACCCATTGGTGAAGGCTTCCGCGTTGGCTTTGTCGTTGTTCTCGTAGCCAGGTGTGACATTGCTGCCGCGGATCACAATTTCACCAGTGCTCCCTACCGGCAATAAATCACCCTCTGCACTCATGATGGCAATTTCGGGGCCTGCAGCCAAGCCGACGGTACCCGGTTTTCTTTCTCCAGGGGGCAGCGGATTGCAAGCCATTTGGTGAGCCGCTTCGGTCATGCCATAAGCTTCGATCACAGGTGCCTTGAACGTGGCTTCGAGCTCTGCCAAAACCTGGGGTGGCAAGGAAGACGAGGACGAACGAATGAAACGAAGTGGCACCCTGGCAATGACTTCTTTGTTGTTGTTTGACCGGGACAAAATGGCTTGGTGCATGGTGGGCACTGCGGTGTACCAAGTGGGCTTGACTTCGTCCATTTGGCTGAAGAACTTCAATGCATTGAAGCCACTGGTGCAAAAGACCTCTCCGCCTTGAGAAAGCGGTGCCAATATGCCGGCAATCAGGCCGTGAATGTGGAAGAGGGGCATGACATTCAAGCCGCGATCGGAACTGCTAAAGCGCGTGCTGTGGGCAATGTTTTGGGCTGAAGCCGTGACGTTGCGGTGTGTCAGTGGAACAATTTTGGGGCGCGATGTGGTGCCCGATGTGTGAAGTACCAAGGCCACGTCGTCAGGCTGAGCTTGTCCAGGATGCTGCGCCGCCTTTGGCGAGAGTGCATTCATGTTCAGAGTGAAAGAGCCAGCGCCCAGGGTGGGTGTGGGTTCGAGTTCAATGAGTGCGATGCCCATTTTGGCGGCGACTGCCACAGCAGGGCTGTTAGAACCCTTTTCAACGACCAAGGCTTTGGCGTTCAAGTCATTGAGATAAAACTCGAATTCATCGGCACGGTAGCTGGGGTTGAGGGGTGCTGATGTGCAGCAAGAAGCCACGGTCACAAAACTGGCCGCCATTTCTGCGCTGTTGGGCAAAACCAGCGCCACACGATCGTTCCTGCCAATACCCACTTGGTTGAATTCTTTTTGAACATAGTTATTCAGTTTCCTTAATTCCGAATAATTCATAGGCGCACTATTGGCAGCCGTCAAACAAACAGATTTGTCATTACCAAAAGCCAAAAGATCGATGAGGGTTTTCATGGGTTAAAGATAAAAAAGTGTTTTTGAACGGATTTTTTACTCGACAAAATACAAATCATTCTAGTACGATACTATTGTGTCAAATAAATTACCAAGGAGTTTACTGTGAAAAATAGTCTCTGGATGTTCATCAACACAGCTGCCTTGGTGGTCAGCTGCTTGTTCAGTTTCAACGTTCACGCCCAATCCAATTGGGAGCCCACTAAAAGCGTTGAATTCATTGTGCCCGCTGGCACAGGCGGTGGTGCTGATCAAATGGCGCGGTTTCTTCAAGGGGTGATTACCAAGCACAAACTGATGGCTCAACCTTTGGTGGTGGTCAACAAGTCGGGTGGTGCGGGCGCAGAAGGCTTTTTGGATGCCAAAGGGGCTCGACCAGATGGTCACAAAATCATCATCACACTGTCAAATTTATTCACTACCCCCTTGGCAACGGGTGTGCCCTTCAATTGGAAAGATCTGACCCCTGTGGCCATGCTGGCACTGGACGAGTTTGTGCTTTGGGTCAATGCCGAGTCACCCTATAAATCGGTGGGCGACTTGACCAAGGCCATCAAGCAAGCTGAACCTGGCAAATTCAAAATGGGCGGAACTGGCTCCAAACAAGAAGACCAGATCATCACGGTGGCCATTGAAAAAGCCACCAACAAAAAAATGATCTACATCCCCTTCAAAGGCGGTGGTGATGTCGCAGTTCAGTTGGTGGGTAAGCATATTGACACCACAGTGAACAACCCCATTGAAGCGGTGGCCCATTGGAAGGGTGGCACTTTGAGAGCACTTTGTGTGTTTGATTCTCAGGTCATGCCTTTTCCCAAAAAAATCACTCCTACACAGTCTTGGAAAGACATTCCTACCTGCAAATCGCAAGGCCTTGATGTCGAGTATTTGATGTTGCGTGGCATTTTCATGCCGCCCAAGGCCACGCCTGCGCAAGTGGCTTATTTCACCGATGTTTTACAAAAAGTACGCCAACTCCCTGAGTGGAAAGAATTCATGGAGACCGGCGCCTTCAAAGACACCTTCATGAAGGGTCAAGAGTTTCAAGATTGGTTGCTGAAAGCAGAGGTGGAACATTACCGCCTCATGCGTGAAGCTGGCTTCCTGGCCAAATAAAAACCCTGAAGGACCTCATAATGAAACCAGGTGCACACCTGCAAATGCGTTGGATGGAGTTGTTTGTTGCGGCATGCTTTGGAGGTGTGAGCTTGTTGGTCATCACCGACAGTATTCGCGTCGGCAAGGCATGGGGCAGCGATGGCCCAGAGCCTGGTTACTTTCCTTTTTACATTGGCTGCCTTTTGTTGGGTGGCGCTGCTTGGGTCATCTTGCAAACCTTGCTGACTTGGAAGCAAGACGATGGCAAAGAAGTATTTGCCGAAAAGCATGAATTCAATTTGATGTTGCTAATGCTCATCCCGTCTGCGGTTTTTACGGCCGCCATCTTTGTTTTGGGCATTTATTTAGCCTCACTCAGCTTCGTCGCAGCGTTTATGGTCTGGCAGGGCAAATACAGTGTCTTCAAATCAATGACAGTCGGCTTGGGTATCAGCGCTGCATTGTTTGTCTTGTTTGAAGTTTGGTTCAATTTGCCGTTGCCAAAAGGCTTTATTGAAACTTGGTTGGGCTATTGATCATGGATGAACTTAACAATCTGTTTCATGGCTTTGCAGTTGCGCTGACACTGCCCAACATCGGTTTCATGCTGATCGGCATTTTTCTGGGCGTTTTGATTGGTGTTTTACCAGGTTTGGGCGGCGCCAATGGCGTGGCTATTTTATTGCCTTTGACCTTTGGCATGTCACCCACGTCAGCCATCATCATGCTGTCTTGCATTTACTGGGGTGCATTGTTTGGCGGGGCGATTACTTCCATCCTGTTCAACATTCCGGGAGAGCCTTGGTCAGTGGCCACCACCTTTGATGGCTATCCCATGGCTCAAAAGGGCAAGGCTGCGCAGGCTTTGACCGCCGCATTCACATCGTCATTTGTTGGGGCTTTGGTGGCTGTTCTCATGGTGACATTTTTGGCACCCTTGGTGGCCAAGTTTGCGCTCAACTTTGGACCGCCTGAATTCTTTGCAGTTCAGTTGCTTACTTTTGCAAGTTTTATTGGCATGAGCAAAGAGCCGCCCGTCAAAACCATGTTGGCCATGATGTTGGGTTTTGCTTTGGCCGCTGTGGGCTTGGACAGCGTGACCGGCACATTGCGCATGACCTATGGCCAAGAAAGTTTGCTCAAAGGCTTTGACTTTTTGATCGCAGTCATTGGCCTTTTTGGTATCGGAGAAATTTTGCTCACCATGGAGGAAGGCCTGGCGTTCAAAGGACAGAAGGGTCGCATCACCCTCAGAGATGTCCTCGACACTTGGAAGGAACTGCCCAAGTATTGGGCTACATCCTTGCGCGCTTGTTTGATCGGGTGCTGGATGGGCGTAACACCAGGGGGAGCAACACCGGCTTCGTTCATGAGTTACGGCACGGCGAAACGAATTTCAAAGCATCCTGAAAATTTTGGCAAAGGTGCTATTGAGGGTGTGATTGCGCCCGAAACTGCTGCCCATGCCGCGGGCACCAGTGCTTTGTTGCCCATGCTCACGCTCGGAATTCCTGGCTCACCCACAGCAGCTGTTTTGTTGGGCGGACTCTTGATCTGGGGACTGCAACCCGGCCCCTTGCTGTTCACCGAGCAAAAAGATTTTGTTTGGGGTCTGATTGCCTCCATGTACTTGGGCAACATTGTGGGCTTGATTGTGGTCTTGACCACAGTACCTTGGTGGGCGGCTATCCTAAGAATTCCATTCTCGATCATTGCGCCAGTCATTGTGGTGATCTGTGCCGTGGGGGCCTACACGGTCCACAACAGCATGCTCGATGTGGTTTTGATGTTGGTATTTGGTTTGATGGGCTACGCCTTCAAAAAACTCAAATACCCTCTGGCACCCTTGGTGTTGGCTTTGGTGCTCGGGGACATGGCCGAAACCAGCTTTAGGCAGTCCATGCTGATTTCCAAAGGCAGTTTGGATATATTTGTGAGCACACCATTGGCAGGCTCCATCACTGTATTGGCCATCTTCATGCTTTTGTGGCCAGTGTGGGGGCTCTTCAAGAAGCTCAGTCGAGGCTAAGCCCTTTGCCTTTTCTCAACACACTCTGCTCGAGCAAGCGCGTCAAGGCGTAAACCGAGTCGAGTGTGGGCGTGGGCATGTTGCAAATTTTGCCCAGTTCAATCACGCTGCCCAACAGCGCCTCTAATTCCAAAGCTTTGCCATGCTCGATGTCTTGCAGCATGGAAGTTTTGTGAGCACCAACCGCTTGGGCGCCCGCAATCCGTTTGTCGATGCTGATCTTGAATTGAACGCCCAATTTTTCTCCTACGGTTTGGGCCTCCGCCATCATGCGTGCTGCCAAATTGCGTGTGAGATCAAAATTGCAAATGTCTTCGAGTGTGGCGTGCGTCAAGGCAGACACAGGGTTGAAAGTGAGGTTGCCCCAAAGTTTTACCCACAACTCGCTGCGAATGTCCGTAGACACAGGTGTCTTGAATCCAGCGGCAATCATGGCCTGCGCCAATGCACTCACGCGTTCAGATTTTTCGCCACTGGGTTCGCCCAAAGTAAAGCGATTGCCTTCAATGAGTTTGACCACACCAGGCGCGACCAATTCAGCGGCGGGGTACACCACAGCGCCAATGACCCGCTCTGGGCCGATGTGTTGCCATTGAGCACCACCTGGATCAATGGAGGTCAATTGGCGGTTTTGGTACTCGCCCACCAAGTTGTAAAAGTACCACCAAGGCACTCCGTTTTGCAGGGTCACAACAGCCGTACGGTCATGGCACAGTCGCCCAATTTGTTCGGCAACTGGGCTGACCTGGTGCGACTTCATGGTCAAAAACACATAGTCGTGTGGTGTAGCTTCATCGATGGTGCAGGCCTTGACATGGGGGGCGTGCAGAGATGTGCCGTCTTCTAAAGTGAGCGTCATGCCATTTGCTTGAATGGCTTTGAGATTTTCACCGCGAGCAATAAAGGTGACGTTGCAACCCGACAAGGCCAACTTCACACCGAGGTAACCCCCAATGGCGCCTGCACCCACAATGGCAATGTTCAGACTCATGCAGACGCTTTCATGGTGTTCGAGAGGGTACCAATGCCTTCAATGCTCACTTCGACAACTGCATCATTTTGCCAAGGCATGGCCCCGATGGATGTACCGCAAGAAATGATGTCGCCAGGCTCCAAAGTCATGCCTCTGGAAAGTTTCGCGACCAATTCTTGGGGAGAGAAAAACATATCACTTACAGGGTAATTTTGGCGCTCACGCCCGTTGACTTTAGCGGTCACGATCGCTTGGGTGCAATCCAAGTCGGTTTCGATCCAGGGGCCGAAAGGGGTAAAGCCATCAAAATTTTTAGCCCGCGTCCATTGCTCAAAGCTGGTGTCGGATCTCAACAGTTCAATGGCTGTGACGTCGTTGACGCAGGTGTAGCCAAAAATATAGTTTGCAGCTTCCTCAAGTGGGATGTCGCGTCCGCGTTGACCAATGACGATGCCGAGCTCAGCCTCGTAAACCACCCGTCCTACATCGTGAGGAGGTCGAACCACAGCTTGAAGATGGTGTGAATATGAATTGGGCGATTTGAGAAAATAGAGCGGTTCTGAAGGGGCACTCCAACCATTCTTTTCTGCAGCCGTTTTGAAATTGTTCCAAAGCGCCAAAACTTTGGTGGGCTGGCAGGGTGCCAAAATCTCAACCTCCGACACACTCAAAGTCTCGCCCGTGGGTTGGGGTTGGCTAAAAAGAAGACCTTGATGAACATGAATGGTTTCACCTACCAATTGACCCATGCCCATATGGCCTTGGTGTGAATAGCGCAGCCACCTCATGCTGTTTTCCTCATTGAAATCAAATGGCGTTAAAGGTGTCTGCAAGTGCCACCGGACCGGCATCCTGAACCGGGGTTCAGGTGGGCGAGGGCAGACTGGCGTTGGGTTCATCTGACGCGAGATGATCACGCTCACCAGCCGATATTCCAAGCCCGGGCTCTAAGAGCATTGGTTCAAGGAAATATAAAGCCCGGCATGCACTGCAGACATGTCAATTGTAGGACTTTAGAGGGTCGGCTGCTGTCTCTTCAGAATAAGCGGCACATTGAATCAAAAAGCGTCAACTCGTCTGGCACAGCACTCAAAGAAGCTGCCCATCCTTTTCAATGACTTGATCCAGTCGTTCGAGCAATTGGAGCAGACGCTCTTGGGAGTCTGCAGGCAGATCAGGGGCGTTTTGGCCGTTGGCACTGGAGTCACTGGCTGCAATAGTGGGTGTTCCCACTTGTTCAAATGCCAAATTCAAGGCCGCCAACACCGCGATGCGGTCACGCGCTTTGATCTTGCCGGCATCGCGAATTTTGCACATCGCCTCATCCACCTTGCGTACCGCTGTCAGCAAGCTTTCTTCGCCGCCGATAGGGCAACCCAGGATGTAACTTTGGCCCATGATCTGGACATCGATTTGTTTGTTGCTCATGCGGAGGCCTCAGGCGATGTGGGTGCAGAAGTTGGCAATCGCTCAATCAAGGCATCGACACGCGCACGCGCAGCAGCCAAGCGTGATTTCAGTTGGTCCCGCTCGTTTGACAGCGTTTGAACTTGTTGCGCCAACAAAACGTTGGTCTTCTGAAGCTCTTCGTGACGCAGCAACAGATGATCTAAACGTTCGGCAATTTGATCGATGGTGTTGGAGTGGGCCATGGCAAATTGAAGAAAGAATTCGCTCATTGTAGAACGTGCGCCCCAAGCTTCACTGATTTTGTAGGTTTGGCGACAGTTTTGCCCCTAGAATGAATGCTTGTTGGTGCTCGCGGAACTGGTTCACAGTCCGCAGTTCAACGGGAAGCAGGAGGGCATGGCCAACTCGGTCAACCTAACCTGCGCTGCCCCCGCAACGGTAAGTAGACGGGTTTTCAGTCAAACGAAAACCCAGCTTTCATCTCAAACCACTGATGGCTCTGAAACAGGCCGTTGGGAAGGTGATGAAGGTCGCATCTACCAGCCCGGATACCGGCCAACAAGGTGACCTGTCGCAAGACAGGTTGTAAAGCTCATGCACTGTCGGGGAGGGCGGTGAGGGCGTTTGACTTGTTAGTTTCAAATGAAAAATCGTTCCTTTCGTGCGCGCTCAGTTGTGCCCGTTCTTTCGTCGCTGGCCGTGTTTTGTCCGCTACTGCTTGCACAAACCAGCAAGCCTGAGATTGTGGTGACAGCCAGTCGCACTGAGCAAATATTGACCGATGTGTTGCCCCACACCACCGTCTTGGGCCGTGATGCGATTGAGCAATCCCAAGTCATGGATTTGCCCAGTTTGCTATCCAGAGAGGCCGGATTTCAGTTCACCCAAACCGGCGGTCGCGGGGGGCAAGCAACTGCTTTTTTAAGGGGTGCAGCTTCGCTTCAAGTTTTGGTATTGGTGGATGGGATACCGATGACCAAGCAGGATACGACGGGTGCCGTCAGTCTTGAACACATCATGCTCGACCAAGTGGATCGAATTGAAATTGTTCGAGGCAATGTGTCTGCTATCCACGGTAGCGGTGCGGTGGGCGGAGTGATCCAAGTTTTTACCCGGCAAGGCTCGGGACAGCCCACACTTTTCGCCACCGTCGAGCAGGGCTCCTTGGGAACCAGCAGAAGGCAAGTTGGGACGCAGGGCTCAGCCGGTCGATTGGGTTACTCCGTTTCTGTGAGCCGCCTCGATACCCGCGGTATCAATGCAGCCAATAACGCTCAATCGGTCAATGCCAATCCCGATGTAGATGGCTACACCAATGAAAATCGCACATTGGCTTTGTCTTACAAACTCAGCGCCGACCATCAGTTGGGGGTTCGATCCACTCAATTCAATGGTCGTTTTGATTACGATGTGCCGGGCAGCTTTTCTTCCCCTCAAGATGTTCACAAAGGAGGAACAAAAATTGACAGCAACTCATTTTTCTGGTCCGGACGTTTGAACTCTGTGTGGTCTACCCGACTGAGCTATACAGACTCCAAGGAGCGCAACACCACACGAACTCTGGGTGTGTTTCCTTTTGCGACAGAGGCTGAAACACGAAGCCAGATCACATCCTGGACCAATAAATTTGATTTAGATTCCTGGGTGCTTTCTTGGGGAGCCGATCACCAGTCGCAAGGCATTGAAATGTCAACGGATGGTGTTTCAGGTTTGTCTCGCCAGCGTTCGGTGTCTGCACTTTATGGTGGTGCTGTTTTCAACCGGAATGCGCATGGTTTGCAACTCAATGCCCGTCGTGATGAAGTGCAGGGCTTGTCGAACAAAGATTCGTTGTACTTGGGCTACGGCTACAGCTTGAACCGCCAGTGGAAGCTGATCGCAAGCCATTCGACAGCTTTCAATGTGCCGCCTTTGGGATATCTTTTTGACCCTTACAGTGGCAATCCCAATTTGCGACCCGAAACAGCTGAAACACAAGAGTTTGGCTTGCAGTGGGCTGCAGGGTCACACCGCCTGAGATCCACTTGGTTCGACACGCGGACTCGCGACTTGCTTTTGTACGATTTCAATACTTGGCAATTCGGCAATGTCAGTCGTGTCAAGAATCAAGGACTGGAAACCAGTTACAGCGGTCGATTTCACATGACCGACTTGCGCGCCAGTCTTTCTTTGCAAGATCCGATCAACGAAACCACCGGCCTTCAGTTGGTGCGGCGCGCCAAGACGCTCGCCTCTGTGTCTGTGTCTCAATCGCTGGGCTTATGGACGCTTGGAGGCAGTGCTCGCTACACGGGTGCAAGACCTGACGTTGCAGGGGTGCCAGAGCTTCCCAGCAATGTGCTGGTAGACCTGACGGCCAGGTATGTGCTGAGCCGTGATTTAACCGCTTTTGGCCGGATTGAGAACCTCACAGATACTCGCTATCAAACAGCATTTGGTTACAACCAGTTGCCACGTACTTTCACGATCGGCTTGAGCTGGAAGATGAAGCCCGTCAAGCCTTGATACCAATATGAATGCTTTATTGCCCCAACGCATCGTCTGCTTGACCGAAGAGGCAACGGAGTGGCTTTACCTTTTGGGGGAAGAGGCGCGCATTGTGGGCATCAGCGGTTACACGGTGCGCCCGCGCCATGCCCGCGCGGAAAAGCCCAAAGTGAGTGCATTTTTGAGCGCCAAGATTGACAAGATCTTGGCGCTCAAACCCGATTGTGTTTTCGGCTTTTCGGACCTTCAAGCCGATATCGCTTCTTTGCTGATCAAGGCGGGTGTGCAGGTCACCATCTTTAACCAGCGCAGTATTGACGAGATTTTTTCGATGCTTTACCAAGTGGCGGCCATGGTGGGGCAGGCCGATCAGGGCTTGGCGCGATTGCAGGCCATGCGGGCCGAACTGGATTTGATTGCGCAGCGGGCCGCAAGTTTCAAGCGCCGCCCCAAGGTGTTTTTTGAAGAATGGGACGAGCCGCACATCAGTGGCATACGGTGGGTGTCGGAGTTGATGGGCGTTGCCGGTGGCGATGATGTTTTCCCCGAGTTGGCGGTTCAATCCTTGGGCAAGGATCGGATCATTGCCGACGGCCAAACCATCATTGACCGCGCGCCCGACATCATCATTGGTTCTTGGTGTGGCAAAAAATTCCGTCCTGAAAAAGTCGCTGCCCGCCCTGGCTGGCAAGATGTGCCTGCTGTGCGCACCGGCCAGATTTTCGAGATCAAATCGGCCGATATTTTGCAGCCTGGGCCTGCGTCTCTCACGGATGGCGTGGCGCAGATGCACCGCATCTTCAGCCAGTGGGAAGCGCTGCATGGCTGATCTCTTGAGAAGCTGGGCTCAATCTTTGGCCTTGGTGGGTGCCATGTGGGTGTGCACGCTGCCCGCCCAAGCCGTCATCGTGCTCGATGACCGCCAGCAAAAGGTGCAGATTGTCCAATCCCCGCAGCGCATCGTCAGCTTGTTGCCGTCCCTGACGGAGACCGTGTGTGCCTTGCAGCAGTGTCACAAATTGGTCGGCCTCGACAGGTATTCGAATTGGCCGGAATCGGTCAAAGCCATACCGCGTGTAGGGGGCGGCTTGGACCCCAACATCGAGAGCATCGTTGCGCTCAAGCCCGATTTGGTCTTGGCTGCTGGCTCCACGCGAGGCGCAGACCGCTTACAGGCTTTGGGACTGAATGTGCTGCGCCTAGAGCCACGCAACCACGCCGATGCGCTGCGTGTTTGGCGCACTGTGGCGCAAGCGCTGCATGTGCCTGCTGCCGACAGCGACAAGGTTTGGCAAGACATTCAACAGGGTGTGCAGGCGGCGGTCGCCTCGCTCAGCCCCGCTGCACGCCAACAGCGTGTTTATTTCGAGGTTAGTCCTGCACCCTACGGTGCGAGTGAATCGTCCTTCATGGGAGAGACGCTCAAGCGCATGGGTGTGGGCAACATCTTGCCCGCTTCCATGGGTCCATTTCCACAGGTTAACCCTGAGTGGGTGGTGCAAGCCCGACCTGATGTGATCATGGCCGGAGACAGCAGTCGCGCCAGCATGGCGCAACGCCCAGGCTGGAGCCGCTTGCGGGCCATGCAAGGCCAGCGCTTGTGCGTCTTCACCCCCGAAGAGTCGGACATGTTGGTTCGGGCCGGCCCGCGCATGGCTGAGGGCGCTCGGCTGATGGCCGGCTGCCTGAACCGCGCAGCAGCACAAGCCGACGCGCTTGTGAGACCGAACAGCGGGGTGTTGCGTTGACCACCGCCCGCGCACCGATTTTTGCTTTGGGCCTTTTGACCCTGGGGTGGGTTGTGGTGTTGCTGGGCACAAGTGCAGGCAGCCAAGGTTGGCAGGCCTGGTGGGTGGCGTCTAACGATCCGGTGGCACAACAAATCGTGTGGGACATTCGTTTGCCGCGAAGCTTGGGCGCATGGCTGGGCGGCGCCTTGCTGGGCTTGGCCGGGGCTGTGGCGCAGGGCCTGTTTCGCAACCCGTTGGCCGACCCATATTTGCTGGGCAGCGCTTCGGGTGCTTCGTTGGGCGTGGGCGTTTATTTGAGCCTGTTTGGCGGCAGCGCTTGGGCCATGAGCGCATGGCTCGGCTTGGGCCTCACGGGGGCTGCCTTTGTGGGCGCGGTGCTGGCGGTGGTGCTCACGCTGGTATTGGCACGCGGTGTGCAACAAACCCTGCGCCTCTTGTTGGCGGGCGTGGTGGTGGGCGTGGTGCTAGGGGCGGTGACGTCTTTGATTTCGATGCTTCAACCCCAGATGTTGCAGGCCATGCAGGGCTTCATGCTCGGCACCACCGCTTTTGTCAGCTGGATCGCCTGCGGCACCTTGGCAGGCGTGTTGGCCTTGTGCATCTCCCTGGCTAGTGTCTTTGCCAAGGTGTTGGACGCGCTGAGCTTGGGTGAATCTACCGCGCAAAGCCTGGGCGTGCCGCTGCCCTTGGCCCGCATGGTGCTGGTGGGCGTGATTTCTTTGGCCACAGGGGCGGCCGTAGCGCACATTGGGTTGGTGGCGTTTGTGGGTTTAGCGGCGCCGCATTTGGTGCGCTCTTTGGTGCGCTGCACGCACGCTTGGCGATTGTTGTTGTCGGCACTGATGGGTGGCGCCTTGTTGGTGCTGGCCGATGTGATGGCCCGTGTGTTGTTTGCACCGCAGGAGTTGCCCGTGGGCGTGCTGACGGCGGTGTTGGGCGGAGGCTATTTGCTGTGGCGGGTGTACCGCGATGCCGACACCGGTGCCAGGTCAGGGGATGGGTCATGACGGCCGCGTTGCAAACCCATCAACTGAGTGCCACCTTGGGTGGACGCCAGGTCCTCAAAAACATTGATTTGACGATTGCGACAGGCCGCTGGACCTGCGTGGTGGGCCCAAACGGTGCGGGCAAATCGAGCCTGCTCAAAGCCATGGCGGGTTTGTTGCCACACAGTGGCCAGGTGCTTTGGCAAGGCCTGCCTTTGGCCTTAATGACGCGCCAGTTCAGGGCACTTCAATTGTCCTGGTTGGGCCAGGGCGAGGCCAGCAGCTTGGACCTGCGTGTTTGGGATGTGGCCATGCTCGGACGTTTGCCGCACCAAAGTTGGTGGGGGTCACCCCAAACCAAAGATGCGCAAATGGTCGAAGCCGCGCTGAGAGCCACCCAGGCCTGGGATTGGCGTGAGCGCACGCTGGGTGAGCTGTCAGGAGGCGAGCGTCAGCGTGTTCTGTTGGCCCGCGCCATGGCGGGTAACGCGCCCACCATGCTGATGGACGAACCATTGGCCAACTTGGACCCGCCGCACCAAGTGGATTGGCTGGAACAGGTGCATTGTTTGCTGGCTCAGAGCACCACCGTGGTCAGTGTGCTGCACGAGATTGGCATGGCCCTGCAAGCCGACGACATCGTGGTCATGAGCGGTGGCGAGGTGGTGCACCATGGCGCAGGCCAAGCTGCCGCGACGCATGCGGCCATTGAATCGGTGTTTGAGCACCGCATCCGCATCCATGCACTGGATGGCCAGTGGGTGGTTTTGCCCCGCAAGTCCTGAACGGTCCCCTTGACCATCTTTCGCTAGAATTTCAGCCATGGAACTCAAAATCGTCGTCTACTCCAAGTCCGCATGTCCCCAATGCGATTCCGCCAAGATGGTGCTCAAAACCAAGTCATTGGCTTACGAAGAAATAAAGATCGACGGCGAAGCCGAACGCATGGCTTTCTTTGAAAAATGCGGTCCTTCGGTCCGCCAAATGCCCCAAATCTTCATCAACGACCAGCGCGTGGGTGGTTTGGCTGGTTTGCAGGCCGCATTGGTTCAGCTTGGGCTCTGACCCGGTCTGGCTCTCGGGCCTTGTTAAACCTTAAGGGAGCCGCCGTGAGCCTGATCATGAAACAAGCCATCACAGGCCCTGCCGCGTGGAAAGGCGCCGACATGGTCGGCGATACCTCGTGGATTTACCCCTTGAGTCCCGACGTGGTGGCGACTTTGGATGCGGCCTTGGCCCATGTCAAAGCCAAAAGCCTGACTTTCCCTAACTTCGACCGAGGGGATTTCCCAATCGGTGATTGGACGCAAACCCTGCTGGCTTACAGCGACGAGCTGGAAAACGGCAGGGGCTTTTTGGTGCTGCGGGGCTTGCCTGTCGAGCGCTACAGCGAAGAAGACATCAACATCATCTACTACGGTATTGGCCTGCACATGGGCGTGCCCGTGCGACAAAACCCCAAGGGCGACCTGCTGGGGCTGGTCATGAATGTGGGTGATGTGACGAAGAAAACCACCCGCGTCTACGAAACCAACCTGTATTTGCCCTACCACTCTGACCCCTCAGACGTGGTGGGCCTGCTTTGCATTCGCAAGGCCAAGCAGGGCGGCTTGAGTTCATTGGTGAGCGTGGCGGCGATCTACAACGAGATTTTGCGAATGCACCCGGAGTATCTGGGCCTCTATTACCGCACTTGGTATTTCTCGCACCTGTGCGAAGACCAGCCCAGCCTGTCGCCCATCTTCAGCCACAACGATG
>JBIKKE010000126.1:0-7503 GCA_044360575.1 Limnohabitans sp.
TTGAGCTGGGCCACGAAATCCGCAACCAGCCGCTATCCAAGGTCGAAATCGAAGCACTCGATTTGTTTGACGAGATCATGCACCGCGATGATTTGCGGCTGAGCATGATGCTCGAGCCTGGTGATTTGCAGTTTGCCAACAACTACGCCGTGCTGCATTCGCGCAATGAATTTGAAGACCACGGCGTGCACGAACTCAACCGCAAGATGCTGCGCCTGTGGGTCAAGATGCCCAACGCCCGCACATTGGCGCCAGAGTTTCCAGGGCGCAATGGTTTCCCGGCGCCATTGGCTTTAGGCTAAAGGGTTTGTTTGACCTGGTTCGGTTGTTAGGTCGTCAGGTTCAGAGGCTGCGTTTTTTAACGGGCTGCTTGACTGCAATAGGTGCGTCCAAACACAGCAAAGTGTCCAGATAAACCATGAAACGACCGAGGTACTCGGGCGACGCCTCACGCATCAGACTCAGTGAACGCAACACCAGCATGTGCGAGTTGATGGGCCCAGCATTTTGCGGGGCTTGTGCCATGGCTTTGGACACCTGCTTTTGCACACTGATTTGTCCCAGCTGCTTGCGAAACTGTTGAATGCGAGGGCTTTCGGCGCGCCAACTGTTGGGCTGATTTGGCCGTGTTTCACCAGCTGCTGGTGTCATCTCTTGCAACAGCTGCGCCAAAGGTGAGGGCAAAGCGGCTGCGTCTTCGGGTGCGGCATCGATCTCGCCGCTCAGCGTCTTGGCATCCCAGCGCGCATTCATGTCGGACAAGGCCTTTTCCCGTTTGGCCAGTAGCAAATCGCGCGTGAGGCCTGTGGCCTCGTTCGCGCGTTGTGACAGCTGCTCGGTGTAATGCCAGCCCACCGGGTCAAAGGCGGCGAGCGCAGGTTGTGGCGAAGTGGCGTTGGTCATTGCGTCGCTGCAACCGCTTGTGCGCCCTTGGCCGCTTTGGGGACGGGCGCCATCTCGACCCGTCGGTTTTGCGCCCGGGCCTGGTCGTTGGTGTTGGCCACCAGCGGTTGCTCTTGGCCGAATGCGGCTGCGAACAGGGCCGAGGACGGCATGCCTTCTTCGATCAATGTGCGTGTCACTGTGAGGGCGCGTTGGGCTGAAAGCTCCCAGTTGTCCTCAAACTGGCGGTTGCGTTGGCCGATGGCTTTGTCGTCGGTGAAACCACTGACCATCAACATTTCATCGCGTGACTGCAGATAACTGCGCAACGGCACCACCAAACTTTTGAGCAGTTGGCGACCTTCGGGCTCGAGCTTGTCTGAGTTGAGCTCGAACAACAGTTTGCCGCTGATGCCGATGCGCCCGTTGTTCAAAGTGATGCGTCCGCTGGCCAAAGGAATGGCCAGCGCCTGCTCCAGCGACAAGCGCTTTTGTTCTTCCACTTGGCGTTTTTGCACCTCGTCTTCCAATTTGGAGGCCATGTCCAGCTGCGCCGCCATCACGCCGACCAACAGCAAAACAAAAGCGCCGAGCAAACCTGTCATCAGGTCTGCAAACGACATCCAGGTGGGTGACGTTGAATCGACGTCGGCATTGTTCTCCAGCATCAAACGGCCCCTTGGGTGGCCAAGTCGGTGCGCCGCTGGAGCGCTTCGAGCACATCCTTTTGGCTGCCAATGCTCAAGTCCACAATTTCGCGGGCCTGCGCCACGTAGTAAGCCAGTTGCTCGTCGCTGCGCGTCATCGACTTGTTCAACGCCGCTTCGATGCGCTGCAAGTGGGCCATGAGCTTGTCGTTGGTCTCACTGAACGATCGCACTGCAAAGCCAAAGGTTTCACCCAGGCTTGCCACATCCACCGCACTGGCCGTGACCTGCGCGGCTATGCCGCCGAGCTTGTCGGTTTCGGCCGACACTTGCGCTTGAAACTGCCCAGAAGCCCGCGCCAAGCTGTCCTGGCTCGATTTCACCATCGCATCGATGACGCCGCGCTGCTCGGTGGAGGCATGGTTGATCGCGTCCAGCAAGGTGCTGAGCGTGCCCAAAATGCGTGTGCGCTCTTCGAGCAAGGCGTTGTCACGCGCCACGCTTACTGAGATTTCCTGGCGCAGCTGGCCAATGACTTCGGCCGCCGCTTTGGGCGCTTGCGATGCGGTTTCGATCAGGCGAGCGATGGGGTCTTCCAGCGCTGTGCCCAGAGTGGTCAGGTGGGCGGTCACCGCACTTTGCAGCTCGGTCAGGCGAGCCACTGCGGTCTGACCGCGTGCATCTTCTGCGTCCCTCAGGGCCGAGAGTTCCTGCCGCAGCACCGTGGCCAGTTCTTCGGCACGTTGCTGGTGCCCTGCAGTCCATTGCGCCTCTGTGGCGATGCGTTCACGCATAAGCGCTTCGCTGCTGGCCATCAGCCGTGTGATTTCCGCCAAGGTCTGGGTGGCCTGGGTTTGGGTGTGCGTGGTGATGTCCTGCGCTGTTCGGTTCAGGGTATCGCAAATGGTTTGCTGTTGCGCCAAGGTCTGCGCTCCTGCACTTTGCCAATCGCTGTGCAGTGTGGCCGCCATTTGCGTCAGTGAGGCTTGCCAAGCTTGCAGACGCTGCTGGTCGGCGCTGCTTTGCAGGGCTTGTTGTGCGGTTTGCGCGGCGCTGACTTGGTCGACCAGTGCCTGGGCACTGCGCTCGAAATTTTGGCTGAACGTGTCCAGCGTCTGGCCGACAAGCTCGGTCATGTGGCTGCTGGCTTTCTCGTGACGGATCAGTGTCTCTGCGCTGGTCTGTGCCACGGTGCTGGTTGTGGCGGCCATGTGTGTCTGCAGCTCGCCCAATTGCTGCTGGGTGTTGAGCAGCAGTCGCTCGTTCATGGCCAGGGCTTGTTCGGTCAGCTGGGTCATGGTGGCTTGAACCACGGGGCGAATACCGTCGCTGGCCAGTTGCAGGCTTTGGCTCAAACTGCTGCGCAGCGATTGGTCCACCGATTGCGCCAGTCCTGTGTAAGCCGTTTGCACCTGCGAGTGGAAGCTTTGCTGGTTGACCAACAAACGCTCATTCATCTGCTGGCTGGTTTCGGCCATTTGCACCATCATGTTTTGCAGTTGTTCAACCACTTGGGGCAGGGCTTGCGCTTGTTGCTGCAACGCCTTGTAGGTTTCTTGCCGTTGGTGCGCGAGTGAAAACCGGTGCAAGTGGGTGTGGATCAAGCTGTCGAGCTGTTGCGATGACAAAACGCGTTCGCGCCGTGCCATGCTGCTCATAAGCCCCAGCATGGCCGAGGTGGCCACACCGGCCACCGAAGTGCCAAAGGCCAATCCCAAACCTTTGATGGGTTCAGAGAATGCGGCACGCACGCCGGCAATGCTGCTCGAGCCTTCGAGCGCAAACACCGCGCCGTTCAGGGTGACCACCATGCCCAAAAAGGTGCCCAACATGCCCAGCATGACCAAAAGACCGATCAAATAGGGCGTGAACACTGGGCCGGGCAGGCCCACGCGCTCGCCTTCAACCCGCTGACGCACTGGATTTTGTACATCTGCAGGCAAGGTGATCAGCCAATCGTTCAAGTTGGGCAAGTCTGGTGGCACTTGCGACAAACTTTGGTTCAGCGCCTGCGTGGTGTCCCGGTATTGGCGCAACTCGAGCGCACCAAAGCCATACACCCCGCCGATCAAAGCAGTCATCACCAGCACCAAAAAATGGCTGCTGGCCACGGCAGCGGCGACCCAGAGCAGCGCCAGCGCGCCCAAACCAAAGGCGATTGAAAAAGAAAAGCGTTTCATGTGTCGGGGGTCTCTGATGTGAGGGCTTCAAGCAAACCGAGGGTGGGCTGCAAGCGGGTGTCCAATTCGGCCAAGAGTGCGTTGCGCAGCGCTTGGCGGTGGGGTATCAACCACGACAAGGTCTGCTGCTGCGCACCCTGAGGGCTGGCCGTGTCCGATGCAGCCTCGTTTTGTTGTTTGATGTGCAGTTTGAGGGCTTGCGCAAAGCGTTTTTCAAGCATTTTGATCACCTTGCCCAGCAGCAAGGCTTCGCGTTCGCTGAGGATGTTTTCCAGGGCGGTGTCGAGTGTGGCCAATTGCTGCAAGTGGCCCCCTCGCTTGGTCAGCTGTAGGCGCACACTGGCCCGCAGGCTGCGCAAGCTGGTTTCCATCTGACGCTGGTGTGCGGCGTGAAATCGCCGGTAAGGGGCAAAAGCGGTTTTGGGGTCAACCGGTTCGTCCAGATCGGCAGCAGGCATCTGGATGAGTGCCAAGCCCGAGCCGGCTGGCGCCCCTTGGGTGATCGACTCTGCCAACTGCGCCCTGATTTTGTGGACATGAATGGCCAAGGCGGCTGGGCTGATGGGCGCTGCACGCTGGAGGTGGGCCGGCAAGGGTTCATTGCCACTTGGACCCGCCTGCAAAACGCTTTGCAAGGCGATGGCTTGGCGAAAATTGAGCCAATCGCCCAGTTTTTGCCCAACATCCTCTGTCGCTTGGACAGCCTCCATCATGGTGTTTTCGGTCAAAAAACGCACCAAGGGGGAGCTGTTGAAGTGGGCACGCGGAAGGGGGCGTGTCATGGAGGGGGTATTTGGATTCAAAAAAACCGAGCAGCGATGCTCTAGGGGCGGGCGCAAAGCCTGAAGGCTGTATGCCGCCAATCAGAAAGATGTCAGATTTTACCCGCCCACCGGGCAGCGCCCTGGGCCCGGCTGATGCGAAAGATCAGCGTGTTTTGGACTTGAAATCGCAAAATGCCGCCACAGAGCACTGGCCGCAGAGCGGTTTGCGGGCTTGGCAGACGTATCGTCCGTGCAAGATCAGCCAGTGATGGGCGTCCACCAAGTAGTGGGCTGGAATGCGTTTGAGCAATTTGAGCTCGACAGCCAAAGGCGTTTTACCCGGGGCCAGACCCGTGCGGTTGCCCATGCGGAAGATGTGCGTGTCCACCGCCATGGTGGCTTCGCCAAAAGCCGAATTGAGCACCACATTGGCGGTTTTACGACCCACACCAGGCAGAGCCTCCAGGGCTTCACGGCTGCGGGGCACCTGGCCGCCATGTTGTTCCACCAAAATGCGGCAAGTTTCCATCAGGTGCTTGGCTTTGCTGCGGTAAAGGCCAATCGTCTTGATGTAGCCCTCTAGCCCCTCCAGCCCGAGGTCGAGAATCTTTTGCGGTGAGCCAGCCACTGGAAACAGCTTGCGCGTGGCCTTGTTCACGCCCACGTCGGTCGCTTGGGCCGACAGCAGCACGGCGGCCAGCAACTCGAACACGCTGGTGTATTCCAGCTCGGTCACGGGCATGGGGTTGGCGGCTTGCAGCGTGGCAAAGAAGGATTCGATCTGTGCGGGTTTCATGGCGGTAAAAAGTAGGTGTGCAGATGTTGGCAAAATGACGGCCAAGTCAACTCGGGAAGATACACCATGCCTTTGCAATTTGCCGACCGCCTGAACAATGTCGAAACCTCTGCCATCCGTGAGTTGTTCAAGCTTCTGGGCAAGCCCGGCATCATCAGTTTTGCGGGTGGTTTTCCTGACAGCGCCATGTTTGACGTAGAGGGCATCCGCGAAGCCAGCAATGCGGCTTTGAGCCTCGATCCGGGTGCCGCGCTGCAATACGGCGCCACCGAAGGTTTTGGCCCGCTGCGCGAGCAACTGGCCCACTTCATGGCCCAAAAGGGCGCTCAAGACGTGACGGCAGACCAGCTGATCGTGACCACCGGTAGCCAGCAGGGACTGGATTTGATCGGCAAAACCATGATCAGCCCCGGCGACAAGGTGATCGTGGAAGGCCCGACCTTTCTGGCCACCATCCAGTGCTTCCGTTTGTATGGAGCTGAACTCATCAGCGCCCCGGTAGACGGCCATGGCGTCAAGACCGACGAGCTGGAAAAACTGATTGCCGAGCACAAGCCCAAGTTTGTGTATTTGATCCCTACCTTTGGCAACCCGAGCGGTGCCCTGATGAATGCTGAGCGCCGCCGCCAAGTTCTGGAAATGGCCGTTAAGCACCAAACCCTGATTGTCGAAGACGACCCCTATGGCGATCTGTATTTTGGTGAAGCGCCACCGCCCAGCCTGCTGGCCTTAAGCAGCACCGTGCCGGGCAGCCGAGAATTGCTGGTGCATTGCGGCTCTTTGTCCAAAGTGCTGTCCCCCGGCCTTCGTGTGGGCTGGATGGTCGCGCCCCCTGAATTGTTGGCCCGCGCCACCATGTGCAAGCAGTTCAGCGATGCACACACCAGCACCTTTGCCCAGGCCACGGCCGCGCAGTACCTCTTGGCGGGTCGCATGCCCGCCACGCTGGACAAAGTTCGTGCCGTGTACGCCAAGCGCGCCCAAACCATGGGCGATGCACTGCGCCGTGAGTTGAGTGATGCGGTGTCCTTTGTGCAGCCCGAAGGTGGTCTGTTTGTGTGGGCGCGCCTCACGGGTGCAGGCGGCAAGGTGAATGACGGCAACGTGTTTGCCAAACGTGCCATCGAACAAGGTGTGGCCTTTGTGCCGGGTACACCGTTCTTCTGCGCCAACCCCGACCACGCCACCTTCCGCCTCAGCTTTGCCACCGTGGGCGAAGACAAGATCCTGGAAGGCGTTTCGCGCTTGGCCAAAGCGCTTTGATCCTTGTCTTGTAGGAGCCCACCCCGTGGGCGATTGCTTGGTATGTTGTCATGCAATCGCCCAAAGGCTTGGGCTTATCCAAACTCATACCCATATGACCACTGAACTGTGCATCGACGTCAACGGCACCGAAGTTTGGCTGCAAGGGCAGGGTGACGAAGTCATCCTGATGCTGCACGGCTGGCCCGACACCCGCGCCCTGTGGGATGGCACCGTGGCGGCACTGCAAGACCGCGCCACCTGCGCCCGCCTGACGCTGCCCGGCTTTGAGACTGGCCCTGATGTCACCAGCCTGGACGACATGTGTCAGCTGCTGCGCCAGGTGGTGGACCACATCAGCTCTGACCAGCCCGTAACGCTGATGCTGCACGACTGGGGCTGCATGTTTGGCTACGAATTTGCCCTGCGCCACCCGGAGCGCGTGGCCCGCGTGGTGGCGGTGGATGTGGGCGACCACAATTCCAAGGCCTTGCTGCGTGAGTGGGGTGCGAAAGAAAAGCTGTCGGTCATGGGCTACCAAGTGTGGCTGGCCTTGGCCTGGAAGTTGGGTCACCATTTCAGCGAAAACCTCGGCACCCGCATGACCCGTGCCATGGCCCGCTGGCTGCGCTGCCCCTCTGACGCTGGCCGCATCACCCACAAGATGAACTACCCCTATGCCATGCAATGGTTCGGCACGGCAGGTGGCTTGAAGCATGCAGCGCCAGTCCATTTGCCCATGCCGCTCTTGTTTGTCTATGGTGAGCGCAAGCCCTTCATGTTCCATTCGGCCAAATGGCTGGAAAAAGTCGCTGCCCAGGCTGGCTGTGCGGTGCAAGGCTTGCCCTGCGGCCATTGGGTGATGATTTCACGGCCCGAAGCTTTCCATGCCCGTGTGCGGTCTTGGTTGTGGGGCGAGGCCTGAGCAGACAAGGCATGAAGGCGCGGCCATGAAACCCGAAGACCTGGTGAAGCTGGTGACCACCCCCATG
>JBIKKE010000131.1:0-7424 GCA_044360575.1 Limnohabitans sp.
TTCGGTCTTGCCCACACCGGTGGGGCCAGAGAACAAGAAGGCACCAATCGGCTTGTCGGTCTTGCCCAAGCCTGAGCGGGCCATCTTGACCGCAGAGGCCAACACTTCAAGGGCCTTGTCTTGGCCGAACACCACCGACTTGAGGTCGCGCTCGATGGTTTGCAGCTTGCTCCGGTCGTCGTTGGACACGTTGGCTGGAGGAATACGGGCGATCTTGGCCACAATGTCCTCGATCTCGGCTTTGCCAATGGTCTTTTTGCGTTTGGATGCGACCTGGATGCGCTGGGCCGCACCGGCTTCGTCAATCACGTCGATGGCCTTGTCAGGCAATTGGCGGTCGTTGATGAATTTGGCCGATAACTCGGCGGCAGCCTGCAAAGCGGCGATGGTGTATTTGACGCTGTGATGGTCTTCAAAACGGCTTTTCAGCCCTTTGAGGATGTCCACTGTCTCGGAAACGGTGGGTTCGACCACGTCCACTTTTTGGAAGCGACGAGACAAAGCGGCGTCTTTTTCAAAAATACCGCGGTACTCGGTAAAGGTGGTGGCACCGATGCACTTGAGCTGGCCACTGGACAAGGCCGGCTTGAGCAAGTTGGAGGCATCTAGGGTGCCGCCAGACGCCGCGCCCGCGCCTATCAGGGTGTGGATCTCATCGATGAACAAAATGCCGTTGGGCTTGTCCTTCAGCGACTTGAGAACCCCTTTGAGACGTTGTTCAAAGTCACCCCGGTACTTGGTGCCCGCGAGCAATGCACCCATGTCGAGCGAGTAAACCGTTGCTTCAGCCAAGATGTCCGGAACGGTGCCTTGGGTGATGCGCCAAGCCAAGCCCTCGGCAATGGCGGTTTTGCCCACGCCAGCCTCACCCACCAACAAGGGATTGTTCTTGCGGCGACGGCACAAAATCTGGATGGTGCGCTCGACCTCGTACTCGCGACCGATCAGTGGATCAATCTTGCCCTCTTTGGCCGCTTGGTTGAGGTTGTTGGTGAACTGCTCAAGAGGAGAAGCTTTTTCGCTGCGCTCACCCCCGCTGTTCTCTTCGGCCTCAGAGTTGGATGGAGAATCTGACTTGGCCGCCTCAGGCGGGTCCGTCTTGCGGATGCCATGCGCGATGAAGTTGACCACATCCAAACGCGTGATGCCTTGCTGGTGCAGGTAATAAACAGCGTGAGAATCTTTTTCACCAAAAATAGCCACCAGCACGTTGGCGCCAGTGACTTCTTTTTTGCCATTACCGGTGGACTGAACGTGCATGATGGCGCGTTGAATCACGCGCTGAAAACCCAAGGTTGGCTGGGTGTCCACCTCTTCGGTGCCCGCCACTTGAGGCGTGTTGTCCTTGATGAAATTGCCCAACGCCTTGCGCAGGTCATCGATGTTGGCGGCACAAGCGCGCAGCACTTCAGCCGCGCTGGGGTTGTCCAACAAGGCCAAAAGCAAATGCTCGACTGTGATGAACTCGTGGCGTTGCTGACGGGCTTCAACAAAGGCCATGTGCAAACTGACTTCCAATTCTTGGGCAATCATGTGATTTCCTTATGCCTTGCTGAGTAAAAGAGACGAATATGAAATGGGGAACATGGCCACTTATTCAAGGGGCTCACTGACACATTGGAGGGGATGCCCCGCCTGTTTGGCGGCGTCCAAAACTTGGTCCACCTTAGTGGCAGCAACATCACGGGAATAAACACCGCAAACGCCTTTACCGTCCAAATGGATTTTGAGCATGATTTGCGTAGCCGCTTCTCGGTCTTTGCTGAAAAACTCTTGAATGACCATCACAACAAACTCCATCGGCGTGAAATCGTCATTCAACATCGCCACCTGGTACATCTGAGGTGGTTCAATTTTTTGGGCACGCCGCTCAAGGACCACCGCGTCGCCACCATCGGGCGCTCGGGGTGTCTCAGTCGGCAGCGTCGGATTTTGAGGTTTTTTCGTTGCCATCATTTCATTCTATCGATGCTTTGAAGCCCTTTAAGGCTGAGACCTGAAAAGTCTTTATAAGCAGCGGCTAAAACAGCCCCCGGGAAAACCTCACATTGACAAATTCATCAAGAACTACTCAAACTGATTTATCAGATCAATAACGGAGACATCGCATGCCCCATGGCACGGTCAAATGGTTCAACGATGCCAAGGGTTTTGGCTTTATTCAGCCCGATGGCGGTGGCCCCGATGCTTTCGCCCATTTTTCGGCGATCGAGATGGAAGGCTTCAAAACCCTTAAAGAAGGCCAAAGGGTCAAGTTTGACCTGATTGAGGGCGAAAAAGGATCTTTGGCGGTGCAAATTCAAGCCGTGGCGTTGTCACAAGAAGCGAGCAATTCAAACAGGGATGCAGAGCCACCGCTGAAGGATGCAACCGGGGTTTGATGCCTTTGTTTTCTGATTTTTACGGCCAGAAACGGGGGCCAATCATTTATGCTCTGATTTTGCAATTCCCTGTTTGTGCCATCTTATGAACCGCTACACTTTTTTGTACCGTATTTTTTCAGTTCGCCCAAGCATGCTCTTGATAGGCGTTTTAGGCTTTGGGGCCTTGATTTCTGGGGATCAAGTGAACGCCCAAAGCACCCCGCAAATGTCTTTAGAGCGAACACAGTTGATGGCGGGCATGCACCGTTTGGATGTCCAACTGGCCCTCACGCCCGAGCAACGCCAGATTGGTCTGATGTGGCGAAAAGACATGCCACAGCACGAAGGAATGTTGTTTGTCTTTGAACAACCCAGCACCCAGTGTTTTTGGATGCGCAACACGCTGATACCCCTCACGGCAGCATTTTTAGAGGACGACGGCACCATCGTCAACCTGGCAGACATGAAGCCCTTAAACGACGATTCACACTGCTCCACGAAACCCGTGCGTTTTGTGCTCGAGATGAACCAAGGCTGGTTTGCCAAAAGACAAATCAAGCCAGGCTTCAAGTTGAACGGGCAAATCTTCGTAAAACGACTCAACTGATCTCAAACACCCCAAACCAGGTCCGTTGGATTGGCCACACATTGTTTGAGCAATTTGATCATGGGGCTGGCGCGCTGAGCGAGCCGAACAGCTTCGGGCTCAGAACCCGATTGAAGGCCATCAAGAACACCCTCTTTTTTACCGTTTTGGGCGTCTTGACTTCTCTGAGCCCGAAGGGCTTCGTCTTGGGCCACCGCTGACTCCAATTTGGCCAGCACCATTGGCATATCTTGGCTGAGAACAATCCCTTTGATCGGGTCATCCCCCAGCATGATTTTGAGCAGCCTTCTGCCGTCTGCTTCCAGCATGATCAGATCGCTGGTGATTTTGGATTTGAATTTGAACAACACGACAGGCTCCTTGAAACAATTCAGCGGCCCACCATCTCCACACCATCAACTTCAACGGTATCGCCCTGAATCAATGCTTTGAGTTTATGGCTGGCATGGAAGGTGGCAACACGACGTGCATCAATAGGAATCAATTCTCCGGTCCGCGGATTGCGACCAGGCCGTGCAGCCTTGGTGCGAATCTGGAAGTTGCCAAAACCTGAAATTTTGACTTCTTCACCAGCGATCAACTGTTCCACCACCAGGTCAAAAAACGCATCCACCATGTCTTTGGACTCGCGTTTGTTCAAGCCAATTTGCTCAAATAACAAATCGGCCAAATGCGCTTTTGTCAGTGCCGGCGTTTCAAGGGATTCAAAACTGATTTGCATGGGTCAATCTCAAGAACGAAGACGAGCAGCCAGTTGCTGCGTTAAAGCAGACATCACGCCACTCATGACTGCCTCGATTTGTGCGTCTGTGAGTGTGGCATCGTCACTGTGCATGGTCAAACGCACGGCTAAGCTCTTCTCACCCACGGCCAAGCCACCAGTGGTTTCAGCTTTGGGCCGGTAAACGTCAAACAGCACCGCATTGCGGAGCAAGCCCTGTGTGGGCGCCGCATGGATAGCCGCCATCAATTGGCCATGGGTCACCTGATCTTGAACAATGACAGCGATATCACGCTCCACCGGTTGGTGTTTGGCCACAGATTGCGCCACAGGCACGTTTCTGGCAATCACGGCATTGAGAGACAACTCAAACACCACGGGTGCACTGGTCAGCTCCCAGGCTTGACGCCAACGCGGGTGCAATTCGCCCACATGGCCGATGACCTCACCGTCCAGCATCACACGTGCAGAACGGCCTGGATGCATGGCGGGGTGTTCAGCTGCCAAAAATTCGGCCTTTCGCGGAGCCAACAACTGCTCCACATCGGCCTTGACGTCATAAAAGTCAACGTTGCGGGACTTGCCTTGCCAGCCCAAAGGCTCGATCGGTCCCCAGGCCATGCCAGCCACACGCATTGGCTGGTCGAAACCCTCTACCGTGGTGTCGGTGCTTTGCACCTCAGCGTTGCGCAAAAACACACGGCCAAGCTCGAAGACGCGCACACGGTCGGCCTTACGGTCGGTGTTGAACTTGACCACCTGCAGCAGTGAACCAATCAAGCTTGAGCGCATCACGCTCATCTGGCTGGCGATCGGGTTAAGCAGGCGAATCGGATTGACGTTGCCCGCCAGATCGCGCTCCCAGCTGTCTTCGACAAAGCTGTAGTTGATGGTTTCCTGGTAACCCAGGGCGGCAATGGCGCGGCGCACGGATGACGGACTGCGTTCGGTCTCAAAACGCACCTTGGCGGTGATGGGCGCCAATGGGGGGGTCGTGGGCAGGTTGTTGTAGCCCACCATGCGGGCTACTTCCTCGATCAGGTCTTCTTCGATCTGTAAATCAAACCGGAAGCTGGGCGGCGTCACGGTGACAGTGCCCTCGCCTTCAGTCACTCGCAAGCCCAAGCCACGCAAAGCGTCGGCGCATTGCTGCTGCGTCAAAGGCATACCAATGACTTTGACCGCGCGGGCCACCCGAAGCGTGACGGGCGTGATGGCGGGCACATTGACTGTCTGGTCGTCGATGGGGCCGACCATCGTCTCGGGCGTGCCGCAAATGTCGAGCACCAAACGTGTGATGCGCTCAATGTGCTCCACCGTGAGTTGAGGGTCCACACCGCGCTCGAATCGGTGACCGGCATCGGTCGAAAAGTTATAGCGTCGCGAACGTCCCGCAATCGCGGTAGGCCACCAAAACGCGGCTTCGATGTAAATGCTTTGGGTGTCATCCGACACGGCGGTGGCGTCTCCACCCATGATGCCCGCAAGCGACTCAACCTGGCTGTCATCGGCGATCACGCCCACCTTGTCATCCACGGTCACGGTGTTGCCATTGAGCAACTTGAGCGATTCGCCGGGCTTGCCCCAACGCACCTGCAAGCCACCGTGGATCTTGTCGAGGTCGAAAATATGCGAGGGGCGGCCGAGCTCGAACATCACGTAGTTGGAGATGTCCACCAAGGGGCTCACACTGCGTTGACCACAACGGGCCAATCGGTCCACCATCCACTGGGGTGTTTTGGCCTGGGTGTTAACGCCCTTGACCACGCGGCCGCTGAAGCGGCCACACAAATCGGTGGCTTGCACTTGAACAGCCAGCGTGTCCGTGATGTGCGGCGCAACAGAAGGAAATGTCGGCGCCTTCAATGGCGCACCCGTCAGGGCTGACACTTCGCGGGCGATGCCATAAACGCTCAGGCAATGCGCCAAGTTGGGCGTGAGCTTGAGTGTCATCAGGGTGTCGTCCAGGTTCAGATACTGGCGAATGTCCTGACCCAATGGGGCATCGGCAGGCAACTCCAACAGGCCGCCGTGGTCATCAGCAATCTTCAGTTCCTTGGCCGAGCACAACATGCCCTGGCTTTCAACGCCGCGCAGCTTACCGACCTTGATCAGGAAAGGTTTGCCGTCTTCACCTGGCGGCAATTGAGCGCCCACCATGGCACAAGGCACGCGGATGCCCACACGTGCATTCGGTGCCCCGCACACGATGTTGAGCAAAGCGCCCTGCCCCACATCGACTTGGCACACACGCAAGCGGTCAGCATTTGGGTGCTGCACGGCATCCTTGATTTCGCCGACCACGATACCGGTGAACGGTGGCGCCACCGGCTCAAGCTCTTCGACTTCAAGACCCGCCATGGTCAAGGTATCGGCCAGTTGCTGGGTTGTCAGGGCTGGGTTGCAGAATTCGCGCAACCAGGATTCAGGAAATTGCATGTGCAGAACTCACTACGTTTCGCTGCACGGCACACGCCGCGCGGCAGGCATTCAGGAATGTCGGGACAAATTTATTGGAATTGACTCAGGAAACGCACATCGCCGTCAAAAAAGAGACGCAAGTCGTTCACGCCGTAACGCAACATGGTGAAACGGTCCATACCCATGCCAAAGGCAAAGCCAATGAAGCGCTCAGGGTCCAAACCCATGTTGATCACCACGTTGGGGTGAACTTGGCCAGAGCCACCGACTTCAAGCCAGCGACCAGCGAGCGGCCCGTTTTGGAATTGAATGTCAATCTCGGCACTGGGTTCAGTGAAGGGGAAGAAACTGGGGCGGAATCGCAGCACCAAGTCGTCGCTTTCAAAGAAGGTGCGACAAAAGTCAGTGACCACGACTTTCAGGTCTTTGAAACTCACGTTCTCGCCAATCCAAAGGCCTTCACATTGGTGAAACATGGGCGAATGGGTCGCGTCAGAATCCACACGGTAAGTTCTACCAGGGGCGATCACACGGATCTCAGGCATGGGTTGACCAGCATCAATTTGGTTTCGATAGCGCTTGACATGCTGCACAGCATGGCGAATTTGCATCGGGCTGGTGTGAGTGCGCAGCAGGTGACCGCCTTCCACATAAAAGGTGTCGTGCATGGAACGGGCTGGGTGATCTTCGGGCGTATTGAGCGCGGTGAAGTTGAACCAGTCGGTCTCAATCTCAGGGCCTTGGGCCACCTCAAAGCCCATGGAGCCAAAAATTTGTTCTACACGTTCGAGCGTGAGTGATACAGGATGAAGTCCGCCGTGAATGGCACCACGACCGGGCAAGCTGACGTCCAGCGCTTCGGCCTTGAGTTGCGCTTGCAATTCTGCGTCTTGCAAAGCCTGACGACGATCATTCAAAGCGGTTTCGATCGCCTGCTTGGCCAGGTTGATGGACGCGCCACGGGTTTTCTTGTCTTCCACGCTCAGAGCGCCCATGCCCTTCATCATTTCAGTCAAGCGACCGGCTTTACCCAAAAACTGGGCTTTGGCGTTTTCGAGATCAGCAGGTGTCAGTGCCTGCGCAAAACTCTGGCGGGCGGATTCAACCAGGGTGTCCAGCTCGTTCATGGTGTGGAGGATCGGTGATCTGTTTAAAAAGAACAAAAAAGGGATTGAAGCTTTTGCGAGCCTCAATCCCTTTGATCGAGTGCGTGGCACAGGCCAGAAGGCCGGTGTCACTCATGGACTCAAGCTGCGGCCAATTTGGCTTTGACTTGGTTCACGATGCCAGCAAAAGCGGCCTTGTCGTGCAC
>JBIKKE010000132.1:0-7355 GCA_044360575.1 Limnohabitans sp.
CTTGTAAAGCAGCGACAAAATCATGGCGTTGATGCCCACCGACTTGCCCGAGCCGGTGGTACCGGCCACCAAGACGTGCGGCATCTTGGCCAGATCGGCCACCACCGGGTTGCCGATGATGTCCTTACCCAAACCCATGGTCAACATCGACTTGGCCTCGTTGTACACCTGCGAGCCCAAAATTTCGCTCAGCTTGATGGATTGGCGCTTGGCGTTGGGCAACTCCAGCGCCATGTAGTTCTTGCCTGGGATGGTCTCGATCACTCGGATCGAGACCAAGCTGAGGGAACGCGCCAGGTCTCTGGCAAGGTTCACCACCTGTGCGCCTTTGACGCCCGTGGCCGGTTCGATTTCGTAACGCGTGATCACAGGGCCTGGCGCAGCAGCCACCACGCGCACCTCGACACCAAAATCCTTGAGTTTTTTCTCGATCAGGCGGCTGGTCATTTCCAGCGTTTCGGGTGACACAGTCTCTTGGCGGATCGACAAACTGTCGAGCAAATCCACTTGGGGCAACTTGCTGTCGGGCAATTCGTTGAAAAGTGGTTTTTGACGCTCTTTGACCACACGTTCGCTGCGCGGCACTTCGATGACGCCGGGCTCAATGACCATGGGGACTGGGGACTGCGCCATCAAAGGGACGGGCTCCAGATCCAACTGTCCTTCGGGGGCGATGACAGGGTCCAAGTCCCACCGAGGCTCCACAGCCTGCACTGAGAGCGATTTTTCGCGCTCGCGCAAAGCCCGCTGCCCCAAAGCCAAGTCTTCCTGAATTTCGCGCTTAACGTGTCTGGATTGGATCAAACCATCGATCCGGGAGCCCAGAGTTTCGGCCAGCTCGCCCCAAGAGAAACGGAAAACCCAAGACACACCCAACACCACCAATGAGAGGCTCAGAACGGCAGCGCCTGTGAACCCCAACCATTTCTCGCTGGTCGATCCCATCCAGTAACCCAACACACCACCGCTGTGGCCCGGCAGCAAGGGCTCAAGACGGTACAAACGTGCCCATTCCAGGCTGGCGCTGGCGGCCAGCAACAACACCAATCCGGCCCAAAAGGTCCAGCGGCTGTGCCGCCAAGCTGAAGACAAATTGGGGGATTCATCCTGAGCCGGACCGCGCATCCAGCGGGCAAAACCGGAAAGCCACACCTGTGCGCCCACCATCAGGCACCACCATGCCGAAAAACCAAGGCCAAAAAACGCCAGGTCTGACACCCATGCGCCTGCACGACCCACCCAATTGCGCAGACCCTCACCATGGCCCGATGTGGACCATGCGGCGTCGCCCGGGTGATAAGTCAACAACGACAGCAGTGCCAAAACAAGCAACACGCCACCCAGCAACAAGCCAATTTCTTGCGCAAACCGCGACCAGAACGATGCAGGCGCGTCGGGCTCTCGGTTTCGGGCCGTCGGGTTGATCAGGGTGTGGAGTGAATAGGTCATAAATTAGCTGCCAAGCTTACCCGATCAGGCCTGGATTTCACCTGACTTGTCTGAGCTGTATGCCCCCAGACCCACCTGACTTTGGTGGTTTCTTACAATCCAAGGTACAGCAATAGTCTGTAGGTTGCTTTTTACCTCGAATTCACTAGCCGATTGCCCCATATGTCCGCCTCTCCCAAGCACGCCCAAGTTCTGATCCTCGGCTCTGGCCCTGCCGGTTACACCGCTGCCGTGTATGCCGCACGCGCCAACCTCAAGCCCCTGTTGATCACTGGCATGGCCCAAGGCGGCCAGCTGATGACCACCACCGAAGTGGACAACTGGCCAGCCGACGTGCACGGCGTGCAAGGCCCCGACCTGATGCAGCGCTTTCAAGAGCATGCAGAGCGTTTCAACACCGAAATCATCTTTGACCACATTCACACCGTCAAACTTGAGCAGCGCCCTTTCACCCTGATCGGCGACAGCGGCACCTACACCTGCGACAGCCTGATCATTGCCACGGGCGCATCGGCCATGTATTTGGGCTTGCCTTCAGAGACTGCCTTCATGGGCCGTGGGGTGAGCGGCTGCGCCACCTGCGATGGCTTCTTCTACCGCGATCAGGTTTGTTGCGTGGTGGGGGGTGGCAACACCGCCGTTGAAGAAGCCCTGTACCTGTCCAACATCGCCAGCAAGGTCTATTTGATCCACCGCCGCGACAAGTTCAAGGCCGAACCCATCTTGGTGGACAAGCTGATGGACAAGGTTGCCGCAGGCAAGATTGAGCTCAAAACCTTCCAGACCCTGGAAGAAGTGCTGGGCGACGCCACGGGCGTGACCGGCGTGCGACTGAAAAGCACCAAAGACGACAGCCTGCACGATGTCGAGCTCAAAGGTTGCTTCATCGCCATTGGCCACGCCCCCAACACCGAAATTTTCCAGGGCCAACTGACTCTGGAAAACGGCTACATCGTGACCCAAAGCGGCTTGAAGGGCTTTGCCACCCAGACTTCGGTGCCCGGCGTGTTTGCCGCTGGCGACGTGCAAGACCACGTTTACCGCCAAGCCATCACCAGCGCTGGCACCGGTTGCATGGCCGCACTGGACGCACAACGGTTCTTGGAACAAAACCAAGCCTGATTTCTGGTTATAATCCAAGGCTTTGCTGCATCTGCTCCAACCTACGGTTTGAGATCACAGGCTCAGCGATCTGGGATACCGCCACCCATCTTGGCGAGGTGAGGCTGGAGCGCCAGGCCCCATGCAAATCTGCATGAGGCACATCGGCACCGGCTGTTTTAAAAGTATCGGAGTGTCCACATGGCACGCGTTTGCGACGTAACGGGCAAAGGCCCAATGACGGGAAACAACGTTTCCCACGCCAACAACAAAACCAAGCGCCGGTTCCTGCCGAACCTGCAATACCGTCGTTTCTGGGTTGAAACAGAAAACCGTTGGGTGCGTCTGCGCGTTTCCAGCGCCGCTCTGCGCCTGATCGACAAAAACGGCATCGATGCCGTGCTCGCAGATCTGCGCGCACGCGGTCAAGCCTAAACCCAGAACATTAGGAGTCATACACCATGGCAAGCAAAGGCGGACGCGAAAAAATCAAGCTGGAATCCACAGCTGGTACTGGTCACTTCTACACGACCAGCAAGAACAAGAAAACAATGCCCGAGAAGATGTCGATCATGAAGTTCGACCCCAAAGCTCGCAAGCACGTTGAGTACAAAGAAATCAAGCTGAAGTAATTCTTCAACCTGAACCTCTTCAAAAAAACCCGCCTCTGGCGGGTTTTTTGTTGACTGTTGTCACCTTCAACGAACGTTTCACCCCCATGCTCAGGGTCAATGGGGATTGAGGGGCCATGAAAAAGGGGCCCGAAGGCCCCTTTGCTTGGCATGGCGAGATCGCTCAGGCCGTCTGGCGCACCGCACGCAGCTTCACTGAGAAATCACGCAAAGCGGCGATACCGCTTTCCTCGGCACTGCGGCACCAAGCTTGCAGGTCAGCTGCCAATTGCTCGCGCGAATGCGAGGTGTTGAGCCAGATCTGGCTGAGCTCTTCGCGCATCTGGACCATTTTGTCGAGCACGGGGCTGGCCGCACGGGCCAGTTGGAGTTGTGCCTGAGCAGAGGCGGGTACTTTGGCAGCGTCGCGATGCAACCAGCGCTTGGCCGTTTGCAGCGCATCGGCGTCAAGCTTCAGCTTGCTGGCCTCTTCTTGCATCACGGCGCGAACATTGCGTGCGTAACCGGCCATGACTTCATAACGGTTGGCGATCAAGGCTTCGAGGGTTTTCTCGTCGGCCACAGGGCGAATGTCGCCATACGCCAAACGAGGCGGCGTCTTTTTGACCGTGGCCAGGCCCAAGGTTTCAAGGGTGCGGATGTACAACCAACCGATGTCGAACTCGTAAGGTTTGACCGACAACTTGGCCGAAGTGGGGTAAGTGTGGTGGTTGTTGTGCAACTCTTCGCCACCGATCAGGATGCCCCAAGGCGAAATGTTGGTGCTGGCGTCGTGCGCCTCAAAGTTGCGATAGCCCCAGTAGTGGGCTGCACCATTGATGATGCCGGCGGCTGTGATCGGAATCCAGGCCATTTGCACTGCCCAGACCGTCAAACCAATGAAGCCAAACAAACTGACGTTGATGATCAGCATCAGCGCCACACCTTGCCAAGAAAAGCGGGTGTAAAGGTTGCGCTCAATCCAGTCGTCTGGCGTGCCGTGCCCAAAACGCTTGATGGTGTCGAGGTTTTTGGATTCTTTGCGGTACAACTCAGCGCCCGTGAAGAGCACGGTTTTGATGCCATGCACATGCGGGCTGTGCGGGTCTTCAGCTTGCTCGCACTTGGCGTGGTGCTTGCGGTGAATGGCAGCCCACTCCTTGGTCACCTGGCCGGTGGTCAACCACAGCCAAAACCGGAAAAAATGCGAAGGAATGGCGTGCAAGTCCAAGGCACGGTGGGCTTGGTGACGGTGCAGGTAAATCGTGACACTGGCGATGGTGATGTGGGTCAAAACCAAGGTGATCAACACCATTTGCCACCAAGCCAGATC
The DNA here is from genome assembly GCA_044360575.1 of Limnohabitans sp. Classification (GTDB taxonomy): domain Bacteria; phylum Pseudomonadota; class Gammaproteobacteria; order Burkholderiales; family Burkholderiaceae_C; genus Limnohabitans_A. The sequence continues at coordinate 4,495 of JBIKKE010000132.1, forward strand.
GAACAAGCCGTGGCCCATCCAGTGAATCACAGCATCCAATAAAGCCCAATCAGGCAACAACATGAGTTTGTCTTTCTAATCACGCCCTGTTCAGGGCAATCCGACGATTTTATGTTTTTCAGAGGAATAAAGACAGCACTTTCAAACTGTCAAAAGCCTCACAACTACCAAAGAGGTTACTTTCGTACCCATGAAGCTGCGAAAAAACCATCCGTGGCATGGCGATGGGGCCACAACCTCAAAAACTGACCGGCAGGCACTGCCTGAACTTCAGCTTCGCCGGACACCTCGGTTGTGCAAAGAGCGGCGGCATTGGGCACTTTGAGACGCTCCAACTCTTGGGCCACATTGAGTGGCACAAAGTCCGGGTTGGCCGCGCTGAAGGCCTGGGCGATCCGTTCGTTTTCTTCGGGCAACACGCTGCAGGTGGCATACACCAAACGACCGCCCGACTTGACCATGCGCGAGGCGCTTTGCAAGATGGCCAGCTGCTTTTCGGTCAACTCTTGCACAGCTTGGGGCTTTTGCCGCCATTTCAAGTCGGGGTTGCGGCGCAAGGTTCCGAGGCCCGAGCAAGGCGCATCGACCAACACGCGGTCGATCTTGCCGGCCAGGCGTTTCACGCGGTCGTCACGCTCGTGCGCAATGGCCGCTGGGTGCACGTTCGACAAGCCACTGCGCGCCATGCGCGGTTTGAGTGCGTCCAGGCGGTGGCCCGAGACATCAAAGGCATACAAACGACCGGTGCTGCGCATGGACGCACCCAGCGCCAGTGTTTTACCGCCTGCGCCAGCGCAAAAGTCCACCACCATCTCGCCCCGGTGCGCGTCGACCAGCAAGGCCAGCAGCTGCGAGCCTTCGTCCTGCACCTCAATGGCGCCCCGGGTGAAGGCGTCGGTCTTTTGCAAGGCAGGCTTGCCTTGCAGGCGCAGGCCCCAAGGCGAGTAAGGCGTGGGCTCGGAGGCGATACCCGCTTGCGCCAACTCTTTTTGAACTTCGCTGCGCTTGGCATTGAGCATGTTCACACGCAGGTCCAGCGTGCCGGGCTGTTGCAGGTGTTCGGCCAAAGCCCAGAAATCCTCTCCCAATTGGGCTTGCAGGGCTTGCGCCATCCACTCGGGCAGGTTGTGGCGGTGCGGGGCCATCAAGGCGTCGGCTGGAATGGCATCGCAGGTGGCCAGCCATTTTTTCTCGGTGTCGTTGAGCGCCGAAGCTAAAAAATCGCGCGGGCCGAAAAAGCCCAAAATCGCCAGCTTGCGCTCTTTGGGGCCAGATCCCGAACGGGCCAACTGCTCAAACAACAACTTTTTGCGCAATACCGCAAAAGCGGTTTCTGCCAAGGTAGCGCGTTCGCGGGGGCCAAGCGAGCGGTGTTCGCGGAAATAGCGCGACACCACGGCGTCGGCAGGATGTTCAAATTGGAGGACCAGCCTGACCAAATCGGCGCAGGCATCTAATAGGGCTTTTGGATGCATAGGGGTGCATTGTCCCATCTCCCACCCTTGAGACAGATACAGATTAGGAAATCCATGTCCGAAAAATTACCGCCTCTGATTGAAACGCCCAAAGGCCTGTACCGCCATTACAAAGGGGGTCAATACCGCGTGCTGGGCACCGTACGCCACAGCGAAGACCTGGAACCCATGACGCTGTACCAAGCGCTGTATGGCGAGCAAGGCTTGTGGGTGAGGCCTGCGGCCATGTTTGCCGACGTGGCCGAATTCAACGGAAAAGTTCAGCCGCGCTTTACCCGAATTGGGGACTGAGCCAACCAGGCCGCCAAGGCTTGCGGATAAATCAGGTGCTCTTGGCTGAGCACACGAGCCGCCAAAACGTCGGCGGTATCGTCCGCCAGAACGGGCACAACCGCTTGGGCCAAGATGGCGCCATGGTCCAACTCAGCCGTGACCTGGTGCACCGTGGCCCCCGCAAAGCGGCAACCGGCATCGATGGCCCGTTGGTGCGTGTTCAGCCCCGGAAAAGCGGGCAACAAGGACGGATGGATATTGAGCAAACGCCCAGCGTAATGCGTCACAAAACCTGGCGTCAGGATGCGCATGAAACCCGCCAAAACCACCACACCAGGGGCATGCTGGTCAATCTCGGCCATCAGGGCGGCATCAAAATCTTCGCGGCTGGCAAAGGCCTTGTGGTCCAGCACGGCGGTGGCCAAGCCGTGTTCTTGGGCAAAGGGCAGGCCCTGGGCATCGGCCCGGTTGCTCAGCACGGCGGCCACCCGGGCGTCCAGGCGCTCGGCCCAGCGGCCCTGTTCAGCGGCACGAACAATGGCGGCCATGTTCGATCCTGAGCCAGAAATCAAAATAACGATGTTTCTCATGAAGGGCTGAATTATCCCTGCAGCCCTTGTGCATCTCGGCATTTGTCGCACCAAGGACAAGCCCAAACGGCCGGCGCATGATAAAAAGCACGACCGTTTGATTTTGAGAGAACACCCCATGGATTTGGCATTCACCCCCGACGAACTCGCATTCCGCGACGAGATCCGCACCTGGGTCAAGGACAACTTGCCCGCCGATATTTCACAAAAAGTGCACAGCGCCATGCGCCTGACGCGTGAAGACATGCAGCGCTGGGCCAGAATTTTGGGCAAAAAAGGCTGGCTGGGCTGGGGTTGGCCCACGCAGTTTGGCGGCCCAGGCTGGACCGCTGTGCAAAAGCACTTGTTTGAAGAAGAATGCGCCCTGGCTGGCGCGCCCCGTGTGGTGCCATTTGGCCCGGTGATGGTGGCCCCCGTGATCATGGCCTTTGGCAATGCTGAGCAGCAGCAGCGCTTTTTGCCCGGCATCGCCAGTGGCGAAGTCTGGTGGAGCCAGGGCTACAGCGAGCCGGGTTCCGGCTCC
>JBIKKE010000133.1:0-7332 GCA_044360575.1 Limnohabitans sp.
CAGGACCTCGACACCTTTTTTCAGCTCTAGCGTCTGGGGCTTCATGTCCATGCCACCAAACACCACGGTGCTGCGCAGCTGGGTGTACTTGGCGTACATCTTGATTTGTTGGGCGACCTGGTCGGCCAACTCGCGTGTAGGCAACAAAACCAATGCGCGCACTGGATGGCGGGCGGGCGAGGTAGAGGGGTTTTCGTGTTTGAGCAGGCGTTGCAGCAAGGGCAGCGAAAACGCTGCGGTTTTGCCTGTACCGGTTTGGGCTGCGCCCATCACGTCCTGGCCCGTCAATACCACTGGTATGGCTTGGGCCTGGATAGGGGTCATGGATTCGTAGCCCATTTCGGCCACGGCTCGTGCCAGCGTCGGGGCCAGCGATAAATTGGAAAAAGAGTCGGTCATTAACCCACTATTGTCGCATTTTGAGCCGACCGCCCTAAATCCAGGCTTTGGCCCTCAGGTTTTGGGCAGCGTCACGCCCACTTGGCCTTGGTATTTACCGCCACGGTCTTTGTAGCTGGTCTCGCAGACTTCGTCGCTTTCTAAGAACAAGACTTGCGCGCAACCTTCACCGGCATAAATTTTGGCGGGCAGTGGGGTGGTGTTGCTGAATTCCAGCGTCACATAGCCTTCCCATTCGGGCTCAAACGGGGTGACGTTCACGATGATGCCGCAGCGGGCGTAAGTGCTTTTGCCCAAGCAAATGGTCAGCACATTGCGTGGAATGCGGAAATATTCGACCGTGCGGGCCAGGGCAAAACTGTTGGGCGGGATGATGCAAACGTCGCCTTCGATATCGACAAAACTGCGCTCATCGAAGTTTTTGGGGTCCACCACCGTGCTGTAGATGTTGGTGAACACTTTGAACTCGGGTGCGCAGCGGATGTCATAGCCATAGCTGCTGGTGCCGTAGCTCACGATTTTTTGTCCCGCCGCATTTTGGCGAATCTGGCCCGGCTCAAACGGCTCGATCATGCCGTGCTGCTCAGCCATGCGGCGGATCCATTTGTCGCTCTTGATGCTCATGTGGGGCCCTTGGTGATTTGCCCGCATTTTAAAGCGCGATGCCGAACATGTGGCTTGGGCCTTGGACAGACCCTTGGTTGAACTGGCCATGCGACGGGTGCTTGGCAAAGCCCTTTTCAATGCCATGCCAATGGCGATATAAGCTTTGACTTGATTAAATAACGTATACGATATTCAAAATTTGGCATTTCACACCATGCTGCCTTGGATCACCGCCGACACCTCGGACCGCATCAAAACGATGCGAGACACCTCGCTGGCCAAATTGGTGCGCGAGGACTTGTTGGAGCACATCCTCAAAGGGGATATCAAACCTGGCGATCGGATCAGCGAGCCCGATGTGGCCAGCCGTCTTCAGGTTTCGCGGGTGCCCGTGCGCGAAGCTTTGCGAGAGCTTGAGAGCTCTGGTTTGGTGGTTTCCCGCAAACACGCTGGCGTTTTTGTGCGCGCCATTGAGGCAAAAGAGGTGCAGGATTTGTACGAAATCCGCAGCCTGCTGGACAGCTTTGCAGGCGCCAAGGCCGCCAATTTGGACCCTAACCCCCGACAGGAATTGACCCAAGCCTTGGAGGCGTCCATCGCCCTGATGATGGCGGCACAAAAAGCCGCCAACCTGGCCGCTTATTACTCTGAAAACTTGCACTTTCACTGGTTGATTGTGCAAGGAGCCCATAACGAACAACTCAGTCGCACCTACCAAGAAGTCGTCCAAAAACTGCACCTGGCTCGGCTGCAAAGCTTGTCCCATGTGACGGGCATGAAAACCTCGATTGCCGAGCACCAAAACATCACCCTCGCCATCGCCAAGGGCGACTCAGAACGCGCCAAAGACTTGCTGGCAACGCACGTGGCCAGTGCTTTTGCCCGTTTGAAACCCAGTATCACCGCTGAACACAGTATGCCAACCCTCACCAACCCAAAGGAGACAACATGAAAAGACGCACCCTGATCCAGGCCGCCCCATTGATGCTGACCTTGCCTGACTTGGCACTGGCTCAGGCAGCCTACCCCAATCGCCCGATCAAATACATCGTGCCCGTGGCTGCTGGCGGTGGCTCGGACATGATTGGTCGCCAGTTGTGTGACCGATTGAGCAAAGTGCTCGGTCAGAGCATGGTGGTAGAGAACCACGGCGGCGGCGGCGGTGTCATCGCTTCGCAAATGACCACCAAAGCCGCACCCGATGGTTACACGCTGATGCAAGGCTATGTCGCCACGCATGGCACAGCGCCTGCCACACGCAAACTCAATTACGACCCGATCAAGGACTTCACGCCTTTGGGCATGATTGGCACCACCCCCAATGTGCTGGTGGTCAACGCCAATACGCCCGTCAAGGACGTCAAGGAATTCATCGAGTACGTCAAAAAGAATCCCGGCAAAATTTCCTACGGCTCTGCCGGTGCTGGTTCATTGACGCATTTGACCGCCGAGTTGTTCAAAATGCAGACCGGTGCTTTCATGGTGCACATCCCGTACCGCGGCATTGCCCCCGCCACCACCGACTTGATCGCTGGCCAAACCCAAGCCATGTTCCCAGGCCTGGCAGCCGCTTTGCCTCACATCCGCGGTGGTCGCGTGCGTGCTTTGGCAGTGACCGGCAACCAACGCCACCCCGCACTCAAAGACGTGCCGACCATGGAAGAGGCAGGCCTCAAAGGATTCGATGCCCAGCAGTGGTATGGCGTGGTGGGCCCTGCTGGCATGCCTGCGCCCATTGTCAAACAGATCAACGACGCCATCGCCCAGGTGCTGGCCCAACCCGACTTCCGCGACAAACTCAGCGCCGAAGCGGTCGAGTTGACCCCGATGACACCCAACCAATTCCTCGAGTACATGAAGCGTGATTTGGCCCGCTGGACCGACTTGGCCCGCGAACGCAAGATCAACCTGGACGCCTGATTTTTTGAAACCCTGACTGGACTGCATATGACGATCAATACCGCGGTGGCCGCTGACCACAACGCGCCACCCATCACCGCCGAACTCGCCAAATTCGTGGCCGAACACCCCTCCAAAGGTTGGAGTGATGCGGTGGATCACGAGGCGCACCGCACCTTTCTCAACTGGCTGGGCTGTGCCATTGGTGCGGCGAAGCACGAGGCCGTCGAGTCGGCCTTGGCTGCCGTCAACATGCTGGCACCTTCGCAGCAAGCCACGATTGCAGGGCGTTCCGAGCGGGTGGACATGGCCAGCGCGGCCTTGATCAACGGCATCTCGTCGCACACTTTTGACTTTGACGACACCCACCTCAAAACCATCATCCACCCCGCAGGCCCCGTGGCCTCGGCGGTGATGGCTTTGGCCGAAACCCAAAACAGCTCGGGCAGGCAAGTGCTTGACGCTTTGGTCTTGGGCATTGATGTGGCGTGCCGAATGGGCAATTTGGTTTATCCCCAACACTACGACCGCGGCTGGCACATCACCGGCTCCACGGGCACCTTGGGTGCGGCCGCGGCGTGTGCCCGATTGCTGGGACTCAATGCCCAGCAAACGGCCATGGCTCTGGGCATTGCGGCTTCGCAGCCCGTGGGCCTGCGCGAGCAATTCGGCACCATGACCAAGCCCTTCCATCCTGGCGGCGCTGCGCGTGCAGGTTTGATGTCGGCCCTCATGGCCAAGCACGGCTTCACGTCTAGCGCCCGTGCGCTGGAAGCGCCGCGTGGCTGGGCACAAGTGTTGTCCACCAAATACGATTGGCGCGAGGCGCAAGACGAATTGGGCCAGCGCTTTGAGATCAGCTTCAACGCCTACAAACCCTTTGCCTGCGGCATCGTGATTCACCCCAGCATCGACGCTTGCGCCCAGCTGCGTGCACAAGGTGTCAAGGCGGAAGAAGTCAAGAGCATCGAATTGCGTGTACACCCCTTGGTGCTGGAACTGACGGGCAAGAAGACGCCGCAGGACGGCCTGCAAGGCAAGTTCAGCGTGTACCACGGCTGCGCAGTGGGTCTGATCTTTGGGCGTGCGGGCGAAGATGAGTTTTCAGACCACATCGTGCGTCGCGAAGACGTGGTCAGCCTGCGCGACAAGGTGCAAGCGGTGGTGGACACCTCGGTGCGCGAAGAAAGCGTTTATGTCACGGCCCACTTGAACGACGGTCGCCGTGTGAAAGTGCATGTGGAACACGCCATTGGCTCTTTGCAAAAGCCCATGACCGATGCCGACCTGGAAGGCAAGTTCCGTGACCTGTCTGATCCGATTTTGGGTGCCGAGCGTGTCAACGCCATCTTGAAGAGCTGCTGGAACCTGAGGCAAGCGCCTGATCTTAAAGGCTTGCTGGCCTTGCTCAAACCCTGAGTTCATCCAGGGTCAAGAAAAAGCCGAGGCCAACAAGCCTCGGCTTTTTTCATTCAGAAGCGCCAAGATGGCGCACCGCCACGCTGGAAGACATCAACGCGTGATGCGGCCCTGCACGCCCTGCACCAGGTAGTTCATGTTCAAAATCTGGGCATCGCTCAAAGACTGCCCGGCAGGCAGCAACACCTTGCCTTCGTTGTCGTGGATGGGGCCTGCAAAAGGCAGCAATTTGCCCGTGCCCACCTGCCTTTGTTTGGCCAGCACTTCGTCCTGAACAGACTTGGGCACTTTGGGGCCAAACTCACCCACACGAATCATCCCGTCCTTGATGCCACCCCACACATTGCCCGAAGTCCAGGTGCCTGACAAAGCAGCCCTGACGCGGGAGGTGTAGTAGTCGCCCCACTGGTGCGTCACGGCGATGATCTGCGCATCTGGGCCGATCTTGCGCATGTCAGAGTGGTAGGCCACGGCCAACTTACCGCGCTCTTGCGCGGCGGCCATCACAGCAGTCGACCCGGTGTGAAACGCGATCACATCCACGTCTTGATTGAACAAGGCCATGGCGGCTTCGCGCTCTTTGGGTGGGTCAAACCAGGCGTTGAGCCAAACCACCTTGACGGTAGCTTTGGGGTTGACCGAGCGCATGCCCAAAGTGAAAGCGTTGATGCCTTGCAGCACCTCAGGAATCGGAAAACCCGCCACATAACCGGCCACATGGGTTTGGGTCATGCGCCCAGCGGCGATGCCCGCCAAATAACGACCTTCGTAGTAACGGGCATTTGAAGCCGCCACGTTGGGCGCTGTTTTGAAGCCAGTGACCGACTCGAATTTCACATTCGGAAAGTCCCTGGCCACCTTGAGCGTGGGCTCCATGTAACCAAAGCTGGGCGTGAAAATGATCTGGTGGCCTTGGCTAGCCAGGTCGCGGATCACGCGCTCAGCGTCTGCCCCTTCGGGCACATCGGCCACAAACGTGGTCTTGACCTGATCGCCCAAAGCCCGCTCGACCGCCTTGCGGCCCTCGTCGTGCTGGCGCGTCCAGCCCGCTTCGGTGATGGGCGAGACATAGACAAATCCAGCCTTGATGGGCTCGGTGGATTTGACCGGCGTTGGATTGGGAGTCTGTGCCTGAACGGCAGGAAGAAAAAAGCAAGCGGCCACGAGCGTGGCAGCGAGGTTTTTATACATGGTAGTCCTCTACATGGCCCCGAGATTGAACAAAACGAAGCCCGCCGGGGCGGCGGGCTTTGGGGTGGGATTCTAACTGCAGGCTAATCCCCACAGAACGTCTGGATTGCGGCCAGTACAAAAACAAACGCCAAGGCATGACCACACAGTCAACCCCTCACATCAAGCCCTCGGCATCCTGCCTGTTCTCAGGGCGTGCGCCCAATCCGTTCTTTGGCGCTTTTCTGCCAAGAGCGCCATGGATTCGTGGTCATACGGCACGCTGATCAACTCGCAACGCCAGTGCCCATTCGTTTTTTCGACCACCGCATAACGTGCATCAGGACTGCCGTTCTCTATGCGATGGAAATTAGAAAAGGGGAAAGGGTGATCGTCATCGTATGCAGGTAAGCCGACACTTCCTGGGTTGATGATGAGCAAATTGGATCTACAACGAACCGTCCTTGGCACATGGCTGTGACCGCAAGCCAGCAAGCTGATGTGTTCGGGTATTCGTCCTTCCAAACGCTCTTCAATCTCTGCCAAGCTGGCCAAACGGGCAGATTCGCCCTCGGGTGTCTCCAGCAAATATTCGATGTCGCTGCGAGGACTGCCATGGCACAGCGCCACATCATGACCCAATTGTTCAGACCAAATTTTTCCCGTGTGCAGCCTAGAGTCCATCGAGTCAGCGTGCGACTCCAACCATTTTTTGACCAACGGATTCAATTGACCCGATGTGTAGGCATCCGACAAGTTCTGACGCTCAATAGGCAAGCGCAACACCTGGCGCTCATGATTACCTGCGACATGCAACCAAGGTAAATGTTGAAGTCGGTCTGCGGTCTCCAGGGGAAGCAATGGACCACTCAAGGTATCACCCAAATTCACCACACACTGAATTTTCCGATGATTCATGTCGGCAATCACGGCATCCAGCGCTGCCAAATTGCCATGAATATCTGAAACCAATGCCAAACGCATCACGCACCCCCCTTGCTTTTTTAATCCTGCTCCGCAAATCCCTGAAAGCAACTCTTGAGCTCATGCATCCAGCGGTGCTTGTCTGCCTCTGGTGCAAAGCTCGCCTCGATGCTGTTGGCAGCCAGCTTGTAGGCTTGCTGGGCGCTCAGGTGCAGGGCTGCAAAAGTCTGCACATAGTTATCGTTCAAGTAACCGCCAAAGTAGGCTGGGTCGTCTGAGTTGATCGTCACGCACAAGCCGGCATCCAGCATCTGGCCCAAGTTGTGATCGGCCAGGCTTTTAAACACGCACAGCTTGAGGTTGGACAAAGGGCACACGGTAAGCGGCATCTGGCTGTCGGCCAGGCGCTTCATCAAAGCCGTATCGTGAATGGCTTGCACGCCGTGGTCGATGCGCTCGACCTGCAGCACGTCCAAAGCGCTCCAGATGTAGGCGGGCGGGCCCTCCTCCCCCGCATGGGCCACCACATGCAGGCCCAGCTCTCGGGCACGCGCAAACACGCGGGCAAACTTTTCGGGCGGGTGACCCAGCTCGCTGGAGTCCAGCCCTACGCCAATGAAGTGATCGCGCCAAGGCATGGCTTCTTCCAGCGTGGCCAACGCATCGTCTTCAGACAAGTGGCGCAAAAAGCACAAGATCAAATCGGCGCTGATGCCCAGGCGCGTCTGCGCATCGCGGCAGGCGCGGTCAAGGCCTTCGATGACCGCGCCCATGGCCACGCCGCGTGAGGTGTGGGTTTGCGGATCAAAAAACAGCTCGGCACGCACCACATGGTCAGCAGCTGCTTTTTCAAAGTACGCCCAGGCCATGTCGTAAAAATCCTGCTCATGCAGCAGCACACTGGCCCCGGCGTAG
>JBIKKE010000196.1:0-5582 GCA_044360575.1 Limnohabitans sp.
CACCGCGTCTTTGCTGGTCCAATCGATCAGGTCGCGCAGCGTGACGTAGCTGCCAGAGCGCTTGGAAATCTTGACTTCAACGCCAGCACGCATCACGCGCACCATGGTGTGCAGCACGTAGTCGGGGTAGCCTTCGGGTATGCCGACATTGGCTGCTTGCAAGCCGGCACGCACCCGGGCAATCGTGCCATGGTGGTCGGTGCCCTGGATGTTGACCACGCGCGAAAAGCCGCGTTCCCATTTGGCGATGTGGTAGGCCACATCGGGCACAAAGTAGGTGTAGGTGCCGTCGCCTTTGCGCATGACGCGGTCTTTGTCATCACCGTAATCGGTCGATTGCAGCCACAGCGCGCCGTCTTTTTCGTAGGTCTTACCTGCGTCTTTGAGCTTTTGCACCGCTGCATCGACCTTGCCGCTGGTGTACAGACTTGACTCCAGATAGTAGTTGTCAAACCGAACGTCAAAGGCCTTCAGGTCGAGGTCTTGCTCGCGGCGCAAGTAAGCCACCGCGAACTCGCGCATGCCATCTACGTCATTGACATCGCCGCTGGCCGTGCAGGTGCGGTCATCGGACTGAACGGTTTTGCCCGCCAGAAAATCTGCAGCGATGTCCTGGATGTAATCGCCGTTGTAGAACGCTTTGCTCTCGGGGTTTTCCGGGTCAGTGGGCCAGGTGGTATCGCCGGGCTTGATGCCCTGGGCCCGCATGTGCGTGCTCTTGGCCAAGGTGCCTATCTGTACGCCCGCGTCGTTGTAATAGAACTCACGGTAAACCTGCTGGCCTTGCGTGGCGAGCAGGTTGCAAATGGCATCACCCAAAGCCGCTTGGCGGCCGTGACCCACATGCAGAGGGCCAGTGGGGTTGGCCGAGACAAATTCGACCAGCACTTTGTGGGGCTGGGCGGGCTGCTCGCCAAAGCATTCAGCCGCTTGCAGCACTTCGTGCACCACGGCCTGCTTGGCCGCGTCTTTCAGGCGGATGTTGATGAAGCCGGGCCCTGCGATCTCGATGGCATCGACCCAACGCTCAAAAGCAGGGGTGTCCAACAAAGCGGTGCGCAGGTTTTCGGACAGCTGCCTTGGGTTTTGCTTGAGGGCTTTGGCCAGTTGCATCGCAGCGGTGCAGGCCAGGTCGCCGTGGGCAGCCACTTTGGGCGATTCAAAGGCCGCACGCACGCCGGCGCCGGTTTGGAGTTTTTCAAGCTCAGCGGCCAGGGCCGCGAGCAAATGTTGTTTGGCTGAAAGCATAAGGTCGATTTTACGGGCTGCATCCAAAGCAACCCGGGGTCACCACGCACGGCCGTACGTGTGGGGGGTCAATCCCCTGGCGCTTGCCAAAAGCCAGGCTGGGCGTAATGGTGTTTGAGGTGGTCGATCCACAGCCGCACGCGCAGGGGCAGGTGCTTGCGCTGCGGGAACACCACAAAAATGCCGTTGGGTGGAGCCGCAAAGTCTTCGAGCACTGCGACCAATTGGCCAGCGCGAATCTCGGCCTCCACTTCCCAGGTGCTGCGCCAAGCAATGCCATAACCAGACAGGCACCAGTCGTGCAGCACTTGCCCGTCAGAGCAGTCAAGCGGACCACCCGGGCGCAGGTGGACCACCTCGTGACCGTTATCTGTCGGGTTGCGAAAGGCCCAGCCCCGTGTTTGCGACGCGTCACTCGACAAGGTCAAGCAATCGTGCTGCAGCAGGTCCGAGGGTTGCAAGGGCGTGCCGCGCTTGGCCAAGTAAGCTGGTGTCGCCACGCACAAGCGGCGGTTGTCGGCCAGTCGTACGCTGACCAAAGACGAGTCAGGCAGATCGCCCACCCGCACGGCACAGTCGAAACCTTCGGCGGCCAGGTCCACCACCCGGTCACTGAGGTTCAGTGAGATGGAGACATCCGGGTGCAGCTCGCGAAAGCGAGGCACCAGCGGTGCCACATGCCGGCGCCCAAATCCGGCGGGTGCGGTGATGCGCAAATGCCCACTGGCCTTGACACCTCCGGCCGACACACTGGCTTCGGCATTGGCCACGTCGGAGAGCAAGCGCTGACAATCTTCCAAAAATGCACTGCCTTCGTGCGTCAGGCTGATGCGGCGCGTGGTGCGCATCAACAGTTTGACGCCCAAGTTTTCTTCCAACGCATCAAGCCGCCGGCCAATGATGGCTGGCGCCACACCCTCGGCCCTGGCCGCAGCCGTCAGGCTGCCTTTGGTGGCCACCGAGACAAAGGTTTCGAAAACTTTGAGTTTGTCCATATCAGTGCGGCCAGCCTTTGGGCAATCCCGCCTCGGGGGTCATGCCATACAGCGGCTCGCCGGGCAGTCCGGATTTCAGGGGCTCGCGGGCGGCCATCAGTCGTTCCAAATCAACCCCGGTGTGGACGCCCATGGCTTCGAACATGAAGACCAAATCTTCGGTCACCACGTTGCCCGAAGCGCCCGGGGCATAAGGGCAGCCGCCCAAGCCGCCGAGCGAGCTGTCGAAAGTGCGCACACCTGCCTCATAGGCGGCCAAGCAATTGGCCAGGCCAAGGCCCCGGGTGTTGTGCATGTGGGCTGCGCCCGTCAATGTGCCAATCTCGCTGAACAGCGCTTTGAACAAGCGCGTGACCTGCGCCGGGTTGCCCATGCCGGTGGTGTCCGACAGACCAATCTCGTCCACGCCCGCTTGCGCCAGTTGCAGTGCCAAACGCAGCACATCGGCTTCGGGCACCAAGCCTTGCAGGGTGCAGCCAAAGGCGGTCGACATGCCCACCTCAACCGGCACACCCGGTGCCATCTCGTCGCGCAAGCGCAGAACCGCCCGTACTTCTTCAACCATGGCTTCGGGCGTTTTGCGCACATTGGCCAGAGAATGTGCTGGGCTGGCCGACACGGGCAGGGTGAGCTTTTGCGCGCCAGCAGCCAGCGCCGCTTGGGCGCCACGCAAGTTGGGCACCATGGCCATTACCCGCACACCGCTGTAGCGCAGCGCGTGCTGCACCACCTGCGCTGCATCAGCCATTTGCGGCAACAGATGGACGGGTACGAACGAGGCGACTTCGATCTCTCGCAAGCCTGCCGCCGCCAGTGCGTCGATCCAGCGCAGTTTGTCAAGCGTGGGCATGGTGGCCTTGACCGATTGCAGTCCATCGCGTGGGCCGACTTCGCTGATCAAAACTTCTGCAGGCAAAACTGGGGTGTTGGAGCTTGTCATGGCTGAATTAAACCGCAGAGCGTCAAGCGTTTACTTGGGCCCGTGAGGGTCGGTATTTGTGTTTAAAAGTCATGGGTCTATGCAGTTTGGGCGAGTTTATCTGTGTCTAAATTTAGAATAGAGTCTTTTATGAGAAGTGTCACCCTGCTCATTGCACAACCAGCAGCGCGACCAAGCCCCATTTTTTTGACTTGACCCCAGAGGTTTTCATGACTGCACGCACCGCGATTCACAACTTGCAAGTGGCCAACCCGCTGCTGAACTTCATCAACGACCAGATGCTTCCCGCCACTGGCGTGGACAAAGACAAGTTCTGGAAAGGTTTCAACGACATCGTCGCCGACTTGGCCCCGAAAAACATTGCCTTGCTGGCTGAGCGTGACCGCATCCAGACCGCCATGGACGCATGGCACACCGCCAACCCCGGCCCAGTTGCCGACGGCAAGGCCATGAAGGCCTACCGCAAATACCTTGCGCAAATCGGCTACTTGGTACCCGAGTCCAAGAACGCCCAAGCCACCACCGCCAATGTGGACGCCGAACTGGCCAAGTTGGCTGGCCCTCAGTTGGTTGTGCCCATCTTGAACGCCCGCTACGCCCTGAATGCTGCCAACGCCCGTTGGGGTTCTTTGTACGACGCGCTGTACGGCACCGACGCCATTTCTGAGGCCGATGGCTGTGAAAAAGGCACGGGCTACAACCCCAAGCGCGGCGCCAAAGTCATCGACTACTGCCGCAATGTGCTCGACCGGACAGCACATCTCAAGACAGGCTCGCATGTGGGCAGCAAGGGCTACGCCGTCAAGGCGGGCAAGCTGGTCGTGACCCTGGCCAACGGCAAGAGCACGACCTTGGCAGACGCCAAGCAGTTCGTCGGCTACACCGGGGACGCCAAAGCGCCAGCGTCTGTGCTGTTCGTGCACAACGGCATTCACCTCGACCTGCAAATCAACAAGACCACCCCCATCGGCAAAACCGATCCCGCAGGTGTGTCCGACCTGATCGCTGAAAGCGCGCTCTCCACCATCCTCGACCTGGAAGACTCTGTCGCCGCTGTGGACGCCGACGACAAAGTGCTGGCCTATGCCAACTGGCTGGGCATCTTGCAAGGCAGCCTGAGCGAAGAAGTGCAAAAGGGCGGCAAGACGTTCACCCGCACCATGAACGGTGACCGCGAGTACACCAAACCCGCAGGCAAGGGCACCGTCAAGTTGCATGGCCGCTCGCTCATGTTCGTGCGCAACGTCGGCCATTTGATGACCAACCCCGCTATTCTTTACAAAGGCGCTGACGGCAAAAACCACGAGATCCCAGAAGGCATCCTGGACGCGATGATCACCGTGACCTGCGCATTGGTCGACTTGCAGAAAAAGGCTTCACACCCCCTGCGCAACAGCCGCACCGGCAGCGTCTACATCGTCAAGCCCAAGATGCACGGACCCAAAGAAGTGGCCTTTGCCGACGAGCTGTTTGGCCGGGTCGAAAAAGTCATCGGCATGAAGCCCTCCACCGTCAAGCTGGGCATCATGGACGAAGAGCGCCGCACCAGCGCCAACCTCAAGGCCTGTATTGCCGCCGCCAAGAGCCGCGTGGCCTTCATCAATACAGGCTTTTTGGACCGCACGGGCGACGAAATGCACACCTGCATGTTGGCCGGCCCCGTCATGCGCAAGGGCGACATCAAGAACAGCACCTGGTTGGGTGCGTACGAGAAGAACAACGTCAACGTGGGCCTGGCTTGCGGCCTGCGCGGCCGTGCCCAGATCGGCAAAGGCATGTGGGCCATGCCCGACCTGATGGCCGACATGCTCAAGGCCAAAATTGGCCACCCCATGGCCGGTGCCAACACCGCATGGGTGCCCAGCCCCACAGCCGCCACCTTGCATGCCATGCACTACCACCAGGTGGACGTGCCCGCGCTGCAAAAACAAATGGAAAAGGCCGTGGCCAAGCTTGACCCTAAAGAACTGCGCGAAACCACCCTCAACGCTTTGCTGCAGTTCCCCGTGGTCGCCAAAGACGCGGCCAACTGGTCGGCCGAAGACAAGCAAAAGGAACTCGACAACAATGCCCAAGGCATCCTGGGTTACGTGGTGCGCTGGGTGGACCAAGGCGTGGGTTGCTCCAAGGTGCCCGACATCAACGGCGTGGGTCTGATGGAAGACCGCGCCACCTTGCGCATCAGCAGCCAGCACATGGCCAACTGGATGCAGCACGGCGTGGTGACCGAAAAGCAAGTCAAGCAAACCATGGAGCGCATGGCAGCCGTGGTGGACGCGCAAAACGCGGGCGATGCGGCCTACAAACCGATGGCGGGCAACTTTGCCAAGTCGGCGGCCTACAAAGCGGCTTGCGATCTGGTCTTCAAAGGCAAAGCGCAGCCCAGTGGCTACACCGAG
>JBIKKE010000161.1:0-6219 GCA_044360575.1 Limnohabitans sp.
TTACCTGACAGCCAAGGCCACACCCGCCAGTGCACGGACTCCGGCGCAGGCAGCCTTGATGGACACCACACTCAACCCCAAGCTGGGCTACAACCTGGACGCTTGGGACGGTTATGTGGCAGCCCGTGAAACCTTGCTCATGACGGCCTACCAATTGCAAAAACGCTTGGTGGTATTGGCTGGCGACACCCACAACGCCTGGCACAGCGACCTGACCTTGATGGGCTTGGCTGATGCCCGATTGGCTGGTACCAAAGTGGGTGAAGAATTTGCGACTTCATCGGTCAGCTCACCAGGCCTCGAAAACTACTTGGTGACGCTGAGCCCAGTGCAGATCAAGACTATTTTTGAAGGGGTTGTGGACGATCTCAACTGGATGGACGCTTCCCAACGCGGCTTTCTGAAAATGAGCTTCTCATCCACTGAAGCCAAGGGTGAGTGGTTCTTCGTCAACACCATCAGCAACCGCACTTACACCAGCGCACTCGGACAAACCAAAACCATGGCTGGTTGATGATTCGATGACCCAATAAAAAAGCCACGCGCAAAGGCGTGGCTTTTAAAAATCAAGTGCCTCGGTCTAAGAGGCACTTGAAGCGTTGCATCACATCCCGATCACACCACCATCTGTGCGTGTGATGACGATGGTGGCCGAACGTGGGCGGCCTTTGGGGCCATAACCCATGTTGCCAGGCCACTGGCTGGTGTGCTTGAAGTCGGCTGCCGTGCCAATGGCTGTCGTGTCCTCACCGGGGTGCTGGATGTTCACGAAGATGGTTTTGCCATCGGCCGTTTCAGTGATGCCCGTGACTTCTGCGCCCACAGGTGCCACCAGGAATCGGCGCAAATTGACTTCACCCAGAGCCGCACCAATGAAGGTGTCCTGCTTGGCCACCACCTCGGTGCCGCCAACCACCATCTTGTTTTCCACGCTGATTTTGGAACCATCACCCACCTTGCCGGGGATGGCTGCCAAGAGCATGCAGTTGGTCTCGTCGGTGAATGCGCCATCATCGGTCTGAATCCAGCAAATGCCCGTGGCTTTGGAGAACCACAAGCCGTCAGGCGACGAGAAGCTGTTTTTGGCAGTCAAGCCAGACAAGTTCACGTTGGCGGGCATGGTTTCCTCAGCACCGAACAAGAAGATGTCCCAAGTGAAGGCCGAAGCGGTCGACAAATTGTCTTTTTCTTTCCAACGGATGATGTGACCGTTGGGGTTGCCTGAACCTTTTTTGCCCGTTTGATCGGCATAGGCCCGTGGGTTGGCCGGGTCTGTTTTGCCAGGGGTGCGGTTGGCATTGGAGTTGTTGGTGAGGGTCATGTAGATCTCACCGTTGGCAGGGTTGACCGCGCCCCACTCTGGACGGTCCATCTTGGTCGCGCCCACGGCATCTGCGGCGTGGCGGGCATTCACAAAAACGTCAGCTTGATTAGCAAACTTGTACGTAGCGTAGCCAGAGATGAGCGGGTTGGTGATTGTCAACTCGATCCACTGACCGCTGCCATCGGCATTGAACTTGGCAGCGTACAACTTGCCTTCGTTCAGGTACTTGTCACCGGCAGCCAAGCCACCGCCAATGTCTTTTTCGTCCCAGTTGGCAGCGGTCACAAACTTGTAGATGTACTCGTTGCGTGAATCGCAGCCTTGATAAAAAGCCAAAGGCTTGCCCACCACAGGCAAACCGCACCATGCGCCCTCGTGGGCAAAACGGCCCATGGCGACGCGCTTGGCGGGTGTGCCATTGGTCACTGGGTCAATTTCGACGTTATAGCCAAAAGTGTTGGCTTCGTTGCGGAAGTCATCGGCTGCCGTGGCGCCAATGGGCGCGAGGTTCCAACGCGTGAAACGGTTATCGGTATTGGAAGGTGTGTACCAACCTTGGCTGGTGCTCGAAGCTCCGGTGATACCGGTACGAGCAACACCATAGCGACGACGCGATTCAGATTCATTGGCATCGAGTGCGGGTGAACCTGCGGGCATGTTGAAGTAGAAAGCCCAGTTTTCTTCGCAAGCCAAATAGGTGCCCCAAGGGGTGATGCCATGGCCGCAATTGTTCAAGGTGCCGCGGGCGGTAGAACCGGTCTTGTCATAGGCGGTGACCATGAAGGCCTTGATGTCGTTCATGTGGGCTGCAGGACCGGCAATGCGCACTGGCGTTTGGGCTGTGACACGGCGGTTGTACAAAGAGTCCACCACATAAGACCAGGTTGTTCCGGTCTTGCGCAACTCGACCACCGAGACTCCGTGGTGGTTGATTTCCTTGAGCACTTCCAGCTCTGGACGTGCGCCCAGATCCCAGCCACCAAACTGAGAAAATTTCTTGCCATTCACGCCATTGGTGGTTTGGCCTTTGGGGTGGAAGAAGTGTGCATCGGCCGAGCTTTCGTGGTTGACAGCCAGCACGGCACGGTCAGTGGCTTTGGCCGAAAACTTGCCATCGGCGCCGATGTAGTACAGGTCCATGCCGTCGTGGTGATCGCCCACACGCATGCTCCACTCGTCAGTCTCAGTGCCCAGGTTGGAATAGGCCGGAATGCTGGAGACCAAGCGGTCACCCGTGGCATGCAAAACGGTGAAGGTGTAACCGGGCGGCAAGATCACTTGGTCCAAGATGCTTTTGCCGACGGCAGTGAAAGCCAAGCCAGCAGCAGGTGCGCCGCTGCTGCCACCGCAGCCTGCCAGCATGGGCAAGCTGCCTGCAGCCATCAGGCCCACGCCGCCTTGAATCAGGCTGCGACGGCTGATCTTGGCTTTGGCCAGCACTTGGTCAAAGTGTTCGTTGTTCGAGATGTTGGTGTTGTCATCAGGATGATGCGCCATGTAAAAAGCTCCATGAGGTTGAGTTGAATTGGCATGTTTATTTTGGTAATTGAATGTGACCAAACCATGACGCTCTGCAAAAACTTTTGAATTTTTATTGATTCATCTTTTTGTCACATTTGCATGAGTCAATACGCCGAAATGAATAGCTCAAAGTCCCCCCATGTTTTTGCTTCAACAATTTTCATCACGGTGCTCTATCGCGATCGTCATCATCACTTTTTTAAGCGCCTGCGGCGGCTCGGGTGCTGGGCCCTCCACACTGAACCCACCCAACATGTCAACACCTCCTGCTGTGGGCGCTGTCGTCCTCAGAGCGCCTGTTTTGTCGTTCAACGACACCGGCCTGAGCGTCACTGACGGCGTGACCAGCAATGGTCGGTGGGCCGTTGAAAGCGAGGGCATTGACTGGGAGTTTTCGCTGGATCAAGGCATTAGTTGGACACGGGGATCTGGCGCTTCTTTCGCTGTGACAGGAGACGGAGCCAAAGTGATTTGGGTCCGCTCACGGGACGATGCAGGCAACAAATCTGAGATCGTGCGCGTCAACTGTGTTTTAGACACCACCCCACCCGCTGCTTTGGGCGTCGCCGGCCAAACCGAAGGGGTGACCCACAGCTTGAAACTCTTGGGCATTGAACCCGGTGCGCGCTGGGAATATTCGCTGGATGAGCAACGCTCATGGGCTCCTGGTCAATGCACCGCGCTGGGCATTTTGGGCAACAGCTTGAGCCGCATCTGGTTACGCCAAGTGGACTTGGCTGGCAACGCTTCTGGCGCCCAAGAATTTAACTTGCAAAACCAAAGCCTGATGGCCCATGAAGCATCAGGCAACCCATTGCAACCCAGCATTTTGACGCCAGGCTTGCAGACCTATTTGATCCATGGCGTGGTGGTTCGCGGTGATGCCGACTATGTGCGTTGGGACATTCCCAAGGGACAAAAAGTGCAGTCGGTCAAGCTGGTGCGGTATGTGTCAGAGGACGCCATAGCCTTTTATGCTTTGCAACGCAGCACGGTGTTTGATGCAGGCGTCGATGTTTCGCGCATGCTGGTTTATGGGCACATGGGGCCCAGTGATTTGGGGCGCAATGTGTTGGCCAATGTACCCAAGTCTCAACTGGGCGAAGGAGCCATGACGCTGTGGTTTCAGCAAACTGGACCTCTGCCTACGCAGTACGCGATCGAGGTGGTCTTGGCCCCAGCGGATTGATTCGAATCCATCAGCACTGGAGCTGGATTTCACTGTTCAGCGAAATCGCCATTTCACGCCCAGCTGCAATCTGTTGTTTTGGGGCTCGTAAGCGCCCCTGATTTGGCCTGCCAAAGTCATCATTTGGACATCCGAGTCGTCCACCCATGTCCAGCGAGCATAGGGTTCGAGTTCACCTCGACGGGTATGGAGCTTCTGACTGATTTGAAAGTAAGCCCCCTTGCGCTGGGTATTGGTCACATCTTGCAAAGTGCTATCGGTTTGTGACAAGCGGGAAACATGTTCTCCCCACAAGAGCAAGCCCGCGTCGATTGCCCACCGCTGATCGCCGAGCGATTGCCAACGCACGGGCAACCACACTTGCGTGGACAAGCGGTCATAGCCGCCAAAACCCAAGCTGGTGGTGCCGCGCAAAAAATTGGCATGGGTGTGCAAAGCCAAACCGTACTGCCACTGCGGTTGTGCTGTCGATGCTCTGAGCGTTCGCCAACGGGTGTCGACGTTGAGCACTTGGTCCAACTGGCCCGACGCCGCACTGCTGTAGTTTTGCAAGCCGACATGCGCATCGGCCTCCAAGGCGTATGGGCCCCAACTACGGCTTTGCCAGTGCAAGCCCAACTCAGGGCCTTTCAAGTTCATTTGCGGTTCGCTGTAATCCTGCCATCCAGCGCTCAGCTGCCAACGTCCCAAAGGACCATCAGACTGCGCTTGAGCCGAACCGATGACTCCGACCAACAAACCGGCTGCAAAAAGGCTCAGTGTCTGCGACACACCGAACAGACCCACACACCGACCACCGCCAACCATTGAGAACATGCAAGCCCTTTCAACAACATCAAACCATTGTTGTGTAAGCGTTTGACAGCTTCACGACAAAGGTCATTCAATGCATCGGCCTGGGCTTTGGCCCATCCCTACGCTTTGTCATCCAACTGACACATTGACACGCCACAATTCGATCATCATCGAATTAAAGAAGTGGAATCGCCATGAAAGTCGGAATCAACGGTATGGGCCGCATCGGCCGTTTGGCCCTGCGTGCGGCCATGGGCGCTGCCGAGCGCCAATCGGACGACCCTCGCGCAAGCAACCGCCTGGAGGTGGTGCATCTGAACGAACTCAAAGGTGGCGCGGCTGCCACGGCCCATTTGCTGGCGTTTGACAGCGTGCAGGGCAAATGGCGCGAACAAATCGAAGCACAAGGCGACAGCCAGATTCGTATAGGTGAGCGCACACTCTCATTTTCTTCGCACGCCAATCCCGCCGACATCCCGTGGGGTGACATGGGTGTGGACGTGGTGCTGGAATGCACCGGCAAGTTTTTGACGCCCGAGACCATCCAAGGCCACCTGGACCGGGGTGCCAAGCGCGTGATCGTGGCCGCGCCCATCAAAGTGGGCAATGTGCTGAACATTGTGGTGGGAATCAACCACACGCTCTACAACCCCGCCAAAGACCGCATCGTCACCGCCGCATCCTGCACCACCAATTGTTTGGCCCCGGTTGTCAAAGTCGTGCACGAAGCCATTGGCATCAAGCACGGCCAGATCACCACCATCCACGACCCAACCAACACCAATTTGGTGGTGGACGCGCCGCACAAAGACCTGCGCCGCGCCCGCAGCGCCATGGTGAGCCTGGCCCCCACCACCACCGGCAGCGCCACGGCGATTGCCCTGATTTACCCCGAACTCAAGGGCAAGCTCAACGGCCACGCGGTGCGCGCCCCGGTGCTCAACGCTTCGCTGACCGATTGCGTGTTCGAGATGAAGCGCGAAACCAGCGCCGAAGAAGTCAACGCCTTGTTTGCCGAAGCGGCACGCGGCCCGCTGGCGGGTATTTTGGGTTACGAGGAGCGCCCCTTGGTGAGCGTGGATTACGCCCGCGACACGCGCAGCGCCATTGTGGACGCGCTGTCCACAATGGTGACCGACGGCACGCTGCTCAAAATTTACGCTTGGTACGACAACGAGATGGGCTACGCCTGCCGCATGGTGGACCTAGCTTGCCACATGAACGACGTCGGCATCTGAGATGAACGCCGCTGAACGCAATTACGGCATCGTCACCGCAGCTTATTGGGGCTTCACCCTGACCGACGGCGCTTTGCGCATGTTGGTGCTGCTGCACTTTTACAAGCTGGGTTACTCGCCGTTCACGTTGGCGTTTTTGTTCTTGCTGTACG
>JBIKKE010000022.1:0-17046 GCA_044360575.1 Limnohabitans sp.
CGCTGGGGTGCTGGCCAACCTGGTGGGCGGTTGGTTGGCCACGCGTTATGGCATTGCCCGCATGCTCACGGTGGGCTTGGTCACACAAATCATCGGCTTTGGTTTGCTGTCGGCCCTGCAGCCAGACTGGACAGCGGCCATGTCGGTGGCCTGGGTGGTGTTGGCGCAGGGGGTGTGCGGTGTGGCCAAAGACCTGACCAAAACGGCCAGCAAATCGGCCATCAAGATCACACAAGCGCAAGCCAAGGACACAGGCAACGGTCAACTCTTCAAGTGGGTGGCCTGGTTCACCGGCAGCAAGAATGCCATGAAGGGCTTTGGCTTTTTTCTGGGCGGCTTGTTACTCGAGACACTGGGCTTTCAGGGCTCGTTGTGGGCCATGGCCGCTGTGCTGGCGGTGGTGTTGATCGGCGTGGTCACCAGCTTGCCGCCCATGATGGGCAAGAGCAAGGCTTCGGGCTCAGCGCGTGAGCTGTTTGCCAAAAACCCGGGCATCAACGCCTTGGCAGCAGCCCGCGTGGCCTTGTTTGGCGCTCGCGATGTGTGGTTTGTGGTGGGCGTGCCGGTGTTTTTGTATTCGGTGGGCTGGACCTTCACCATGGTGGGCGGCTTTTTAGCAGCCTGGACCATTGGCTACGGCCTGGTGCAGGCGCTGGCGCCGCAGATCGTGCGCCGCAGCGCCGATGGCCTGAGCCACGAAGTGCCTGCAGCGCGTTGGTGGTCGGCCGTGCTGGCGGTCATTCCGCTCGGCATTGCTGCCGCCGTGTGGCTGCAAGCGCCGCAACTGGAGTGGTGGGTGGTGGGGGGCCTGAGTTTGTTCGGCTTTGCCTTTGCCATCAACTCGTCGGTGCACAGCTACCTGATTCTGGCCTATGCCGGCTCTGAAAAAGCGGCCGAAGACGTGGGCTTTTATTACGCGGCCAATGCGCTGGGCCGCTTCATGGGCACTTTGTTGTCGGGCTTGCTTTACCAATGGGGTGGCCTGCTGTTCGCGCTGCTGGGCTCGGCGCTGATGCTGGCGGTGTGCTGGCTGGCCACGCTGCGCTTGCCCATGGGCTTGCTGACACACAACGCTTCAGAAAAGGTGGCACCATGAACCCTGTTTCTTTGTTCAGCGTCATGGACGAGGACGTGGCCGTCAAAGCCTTGGCGGCTTTGGCGCAGAGTTCGCGGCTGAAAGTTTTCAGGGCCATCGTGGGTGCAGGCCCAGAAGGCGTTCAGCCGGGGCAGTTGTCTGCAACACTGGACATTCCCGCCAACACCCTGTCGTTTCACCTCAAGGAATTGCACCACGCCGCCTTGGTCAGCGTGCAACGCGAAGGCCGGTTTTTGCGCTACCGCGCCGACCTGGGCGCCATGCAAAGCCTGATGGACTTTTTGACCGCCCATTGCTGCCAAGGCGTGCCGTGCAGCGACGCCATCAATTTGTCGTGTGACACCGGCAGATGCTGATTTTTTTCACCCCTCTCACGGAGAAATGACCATG
Organism: Limnohabitans sp.; assembly: GCA_044360575.1. Taxonomy (GTDB): domain Bacteria; phylum Pseudomonadota; class Gammaproteobacteria; order Burkholderiales; family Burkholderiaceae_C; genus Limnohabitans_A. The sequence goes on from JBIKKE010000022.1 coordinate 1,487, forward strand.
TCCAATCACAACATCTTGTTCATCTGCACCGGCAATTCATCGCGCAGCATCATGGCCGAAGCCATCATGAACCACTTGGGGCCGAATCGGTTTGTGGCCTACAGCGCGGGCAGTCAGCCAGCCGGACAGATCAAACAAGGGGCCATCGACTGCTTGACCCGCAACCAACTGAGCACGGAGGGCATGCGCAGCAAATCGTGGTCAGAGTTTGCGCAACCCGGTGCGCCTGTGATGGATTTTGTGATCACCGTGTGCGACAACGCCGCTGGCGAGGTATGTCCCGTCTGGCCGGGTCAGCCATTGACCGCTCATTGGGGCATTGAGGACCCCGGCCGCTTGGGAGGGTCAGAGGCCGAGTTGGCCAAATCGTATTGGGATTCCTTCATGAAGTTGCACCGCCGCATCTCGATTTTGTTGAGCTTGCCCATGGACAAATTGGACCGCTTGGCGCTGCAGCAAGAACTGCAAAAAATTGGCCTGTCTTGAAACCCCAAAACCGGGCGCAGCTTGCGCCCGGCTTGAATTGCCCTTTTGAAAGCCAACACCGTCATGGGTATTTTTGAACGTTTTTTATCGGTTTGGGTGGGTCTGGGTATGTTGGCAGGTCTGGCTTTGGGTCTGGTCTGGCCTGCACTGTTCCAAACCGTGGCGCAACTCGAGTGGGCGCATGTCAACCTGGTGGTGGCGCTGTGCATCTGGGTGATGATTTTTCCGATGATGGTCCAGATTGACTGGAATGCGGTCAAGGATGTGGGCAAAAAACCCCAAGGTTTGATGCTCACACTGGTGGTCAATTGGCTCATCAAGCCCTTCACCATGGCGGCCTTGGGTGTGCTTTTTTTCCAATACATCTTTGCCCCCTGGGTCGATCCCCAATCGGCCAACGAGTACATCGCCGGCATGATCTTGTTGGGTGTTGCCCCCTGCACCGCCATGGTGTTTGTGTGGAGTCAACTGGTCAAAGGGGATGCCAACTACACCTTGGTGCAGGTCTCGGTGAACGATTTGGTCATGGTGGTGGCCTTTGCTCCCATTGCTGCTTTTTTGCTGGGTGTGACCGACGTGGCCGTGCCTTGGAAAACCTTAGTACTGTCCACCCTTTTGTATGTGGTTTTGCCATTGCTAGCCGGTCTGATTTGCCGCCGAATGTGGCTGGCTCACAGCGCTGCCCACTTGAGTCAACGCTTGTCTCAACTCAAGCCTTGGTCCGTATCAGGTTTGATCGCCACCGTGGTCTTGTTGTTTGGTTTCCAGGCTGAAACGATCATCGACCGTCCAGGGGTCATCGCCTTGATCGCGGTGCCCTTGATCATCCAAACTTATGGCATTTTCTTTATCGCGTGGTGGGGTGCACGTTGGCTGAAATTGCCCCACAACGTGGCTGGGCCTGCTTGCCTGATCGGCACTTCGAACTTTTTCGAATTGGCTGTCGCAGTGGCGATTTCTTTGTTCGGGTTGAATTCGGGTGCTGCTCTGGCGACGGTGGTGGGGGTTTTGGTTGAAGTGCCGGTCATGCTGTCCCTGGTGGCACTGATCAATGCCTGGGCACCCCGTGAAGTGGGTAAACCGAGCCCATCTGGCCCCTGAAAAAAACAAGTTACCGACGGATTTCATCTTTGTCATGAATGATTCATTCTTCCGTCACATAATCTGCACCTTCACTGCCCGCCAACATAGTCGCCCATGCAAACCCGATCCCTTTACGCTGCCATTGATTTGGGTTCCAACAGCTTTCGCCTTGAAATCGGGCAGATGGACCTGGGCCAACTGCGCCGCGTGGAGTACATCAAAGAAACCGTGCGCCAAGGCAACGGTCTGGATACCGACCGTAACCTGACACTGGAGGCCATGGAGCGCGGTTGGGAATGCTTGGCCCGCTTTGGCGAACGCATCGCAGGCTTCAAACCCAGCCAAGTGCGCGCAGTGGCGACACAAACCTTGCGCGAAGCCCGCAACCGGGATGTTTTTTTGGCCAAGGCCAAACAGATTTTGGGTTTCCCGATTGAAGTCATTGCAGGCCGAGAAGAAGCCCGCTTGATTTACTTGGGCGTTTCACACCTCTTGCCTCAATCTGCTGAGCGCCGCTTGGTGGTCGATATCGGGGGGCGCTCAACCGAGATGATTTTGGGCCAGCAGGAAACCGCCAGCACGATGGAGTCTTACCGGGTGGGCAGTGTGGCCTGGTCCATGAAGTACTTTCCGGATGGTTTGTGGACCGCATCCAGCTTCAAGTCTGCCGAAATCGCAGCCAAAGCGGTTTTGGACGAAGCCCAAATACTGTTCAGCAAGGACCAATGGGACCGCTGCTACGGATCATCGGGTACGGTGGGTGCGGTAACGGACATACTGAGCGCCGCGGGATGGCCAGAAGGCCAAGTCACACGTGACGGTTTGGCTTGGCTCAAAGAGCGATTGATCAAAGCCCAAAAAATGGACAACCTTCGCTTGGAGGGCATCAAGGAGGACCGCAGACCCGTCATTGGTGGTGGTTTGGCCGTGCTGCAAGCGGTGTTTGACTTGTTGCAGATCAACGAAATGCACGCCGCACAAGGGGCGCTCAGACACGGGGCTTTGTACGACTTGATTGACCGTGAGGGCACGCACGATGTGCGGTCCTCGATGGTGGATTCGCTGGCGCAACGTTTTGGTGTCGACAAATTGCAAGCCGATCGCGTGTCAAAGACTGCGCAAATTGTCATGTCGTCGTTGTTGGCCAAAACGGATGCCGGCATGGAAGGCGATCACCAGCGATTGTTCAAAAAACTGCACTGGGCATGCCAAGTGCATGAGACGGGCATGCGCATTTCGCACAGCGATTACCACAAGCATGGCGCCTATATTTTGGACAACACCGACCTGCCCGGCTTCACTTTGGACGAATTGCACCGCTTGAGCCAACTGGTACTGGGGCACCGTGGCAAATTGCGCAAACTCGACTCAGAATTGGAAGACCTCAGCTTTGTGCAGCAACTGATGGCTTTGCGATTGGCGGTCATTCTTTGCCACGCCCGGCGCGACCCTGATTTGTCTGGCTTGCAATTTGAGTTCAATGCCGCACGACGAACGGCCCAAGTGAACATTGGTGCCGAATGGGCAGAGCTTTGGCCTCAATCTGCCCATTTGTTGCGCGAAGAAAAGTCGGCTTGGCAAAAAACAGACTGGGCCTTTGGGGTGTATCTGGACTGAGCGCTGGATCACACTTGGTTATGTCAACATCTGCGTGGGTGTGCTTGTCATTCCTTTTTTAACGGTATAAACTGTATGCACCGTTAATTTCAAGGTAAAAACACCATGGCACCAAGTACCGCCGTTACCCCTGTCATCCCCGCCACTGCTGCCAAAAAAGCTGGCGCTCCCAAAACCGTCAAACCTGCAACAGCGCCCAAGGCTGTTAAAGCTGCACCCAAGTCAGCTGTCAAGTCAGCGGCCAAGTCCGCTCCAAAATCGGCATCGCCTGTCACCAAAACAGCCAAACCCAAAGCCCCAACCGTGGCCCCAAAGGTAGCCCCAACAGCGGCTCCCAAAAACAGTGCCTCACCCGCCAAGCCTGCCAAGGAAAAAAAGGTCAAAGTTGTGCGTGACAGCTTCACCCTGCCCAAAACCGAGTTGCTGCAAATTGCCGACATGAAAAAACGCGCCATGGCCCTGGGCGTTGAAGTGAAAAAGAGCGAGCTGATCCGAGCAGGCCTTCAAGCACTGAGCACCATGACCGACGCGCCTTTCAAGAAAGCGCTGGGCAACGTGCCCACCATCAAAACCGGCAGACCCGCCAAGGCCTGATCGGCCTTAAAGCATTTCAGCGCAAGTCACCGACATCAGCACAGTCTGGCCTTGGCCGTCGCGATGTCGGTGGCGCAACCACCATACCGCACCTTTGCGAATGGCGCAGGCCTCTTCAGGCATGCCCATCAACTGCGCCACAACACCGCCCAGTGCAGGCTGATGGCCCACCAAGAGCACGGGGTACTTCGCATCGGGCCAACCCGAAGTCTCCAAAATATCTTGCACCGAGGCGCCAGGTGACAACGCGTCGCGTACTTTGTATTTTCGCTTCAAGGCCTGCACGGTTTGTTCGGCCCTGACAGCTGGGCTGCTCAAAACCCGGGTACCCTGCGGCAAATGGGCGTCCAGCCAAACCGACATGCGATCGGCCTGCTTGCGGCCCCGGGGCGTCAAGCCCCTGAGCATGTCCTCTTCGCCGGATTCGGCTTCGTAGGCTTCGGCATGTCGCCAAATGATCAAGTCCATGGTGTTCACCCAGAATAGGGGTCAGCGCTGTAACGCTGCATCAAGGCTTGCTGAGCCCCCGGTCCGGGTGCGGTCAAACCCACGCGGTGGTACTGCCCATCGGACGACAAATCCCATGCATCTCGCCCATCGTGCAAGTAGGCGATCAGGCATTCGTCGATGATTCTCTGGCGCAATGACGGATCTTGAACCGGCCAAGCCAGCTCAATGCGGCGTGTCATGTTGCGGCTCATCCAGTCTGCGCTGGACAGGTAAAGCGACTCATCTTGGTCGGCGCAAAAGTAAAACACGCGCGAGTGCTCGAGAAAGCGACCAATCACCGAGCGCACCCGAATGTTTTCGCTCGTGCCCACCACCCCTGCAGGCAGCATGCAAGCACCCCGAACAATCAGGTCAATCTTGGCGCCCTTTTGACCTGCCTCCAGCAAGGCTTCGATCAGAGGCACATCGGTCAATGCATTCATCTTGATGACGATGCGGGCAAAAGCGCCGCGCGCTGCAGCCTGCCCAACGGCCTTGATGCGCGCCTGCATGTCAGCGTGCAAATGGAAAGGCGCCACCAACAATCGTTTCATTTTGGGCAAACGACTCTGGCTGGCCAAATGGCCAAACAGTTGGTCCATGTCCGAGGTGATGGCGGCATCTGCCGTCAAATAGCTGATGTCGGTGTACAGCGCTGCCGTTCGGCGGTTGTAGTTGCCGGTGGACAAGTGACCGTAGCGGCGCAATGCGCGTCCCTCGCGGCGTGTGACCAAAAGCATCTTGGCGTGGGTCTTGAGACCCACGATGCCGTATACCACCTGGGCACCAATCGCTTCGAGTTGTTCGGCCCAATTGATGTTGGCTTCTTCGTCGAAGCGGGCTTTGAGCTCGACCACCGCAGTCACTTCTTTGCCCTTGCGTACCGCCTCGCGCAACAAATCCATCATGGTGGTGTCACTGCCTGCGCGGTAGATGGTTTGCTTGATGGCCAAGACATTCGGGTCTTGCACGGCCTCTTTCAAAAAGGACAAGACCCCATCAAAGGTCTCAAAGGGTTGATGGATCATCACATCGCCCTGCTTGAGACGGGCAAACACCGAGCCGTGCTGGGGAAGTTGGGCAGGGAAACTGGCTTTGTAAGGAGGAAAGAGCAGCTCGGGCGCATTAACCAAGTCAATCAGCTGCATCAGCCGAACCAGGTTGACGGGGCCATTGACACGGAAAACAGCCGATTCGGGCAATCGGAATTCTTTGCGCAAAAACTCTGCCAATCGAGGAGCGCAGTTGGCGGACACTTCCAGCCTGACCGCTTGACCGTAGTTACGGTGTTGCAGACCATGGCGCAAGGCCATGCGTAAATTGGCGATTTCATCCTCATCGACTGATAAATCAGAGTGGCGTGTGACCCTGAACTGAGAAAACTGTCCGACCTCACGCCCCGGAAACAGTTCCGACAAATGTGCACGGATCACGCTGGACAACAGCACATAGGCTGTACTGCTGCCGCAAACGCTCGCAGGCAGGGGAATCAAGCGTGAGAGAACGCGGGGCACTTTGACAATAGCGATCTCGTTGGAGCGACCAAAGGCGTCTTTGCCCGACAACTGAACGATGAAGTTCAAGGATTTGTTGGCCACCTGAGGGAACGGGTGCGCAGGATCCAGGCTGACAGGCAACAACAGGGGCTGAACTTCTCGGTGAAAGTAGTTGCGCACCCATTGGCGCTGTTCGGCGTTGCGCTCGCCGTGGGACAAGATGCGGTAACCCTTGCGCTCAAGGGCTGGCAACAAGTCGTCGTTGTACAAGGCGTACTGACGCGCCACCATGGCGTTTGTTTTGTCGGCAATTTCCTGCAGGCTTTGGGGTGTGTATGGGCCAGACTTCAGATCTTGCAAACAGGCCATGACATGGGGTTCGGCCCGAACCTCAAAAAATTCATCCACGTTGGACGAGACGATGCACAAATAACGCAAGCGCTCAAGCACAGGCACTTCGGGTCGGTGAGCCCAGTCGAGCACCCGCTCGTTGAATGCCAATATGCTCAAGTCTCGGTCAAGCAAACCCAATGAAGACTCGTCCGATATAAACGGTTTGACAGGTTCGGCCATGGTATTTTTTTAGTTTGAATGATTCATTCTATAAACCAGGCGTGTCAATTTAATGACAATCTGATGAATCGATCTGTCAAATTTCACATTTGTTTGACGGGCACCAAATAAGACTTGAACAAGGCGACAGTTTCAGGCCAGGCGAATTTTTCAGCACGCGCACGGGCTTGATGTCTTCCGACTTGAAGTGCTTCTTCCACAGCCTGCATCAGGTTTTCGGACAGAACACCCCCCAAGACCTGACCAGAACCACCCAAGACCTGTAAGGGGCCATCGACCGGATAGGCCGCCACAGGGGTTCCACTGGCCATGGCCTCGAGCATGACCAGGCCAAATGTTTCATGCCGGGACGGAAAAACAAAGACATCTGCCGCCGCAAAAACACGTGCCAGTTGGGGGCGGGGCAAGACGCCCATCCAAATCACACCCGGATAACGGGCCTTGAGTTGGGTTTCCAGCGGACCCTCACCACACACGATGCGGGTGCCTTCAAACTTCAAATCCAAAAAGGCGTCGATGTTTTTCTCGTAAGACACACGGCCCACATACAGCGCCAGTGGTCTAGGCAAGCTTTGAAACTCCGGCAAATTTAAGGGCTCTGAGTGGTAATTGAACAAACGCAGATCCACGCCGTGGGTCCAAGGTTTGAGCTTTTGAAACCCCCGCGAGGCCAGCATCTCAAGAACCCCTTGTGTGGGCACCATCACCCCAGACGAAGGTCTGTGAAACCGACGAAAAAGGCCATATCCCATCCACAAGGGAATGCGCAATGCCGCTTGCAAAATTTCAGGAAACTTGGTGTGAAATGCTGTGGTAAATGACCAGCCTTTTGTAAGACAGTGCTTTCGGGCAGCCCAACCCAAAGGGCCCTCAGTGGCAATGTGCACTGCGTCGGGCTTCAAAGCGTCCAGCATGTTGGCCAAGGCTCGATAAGGTCGGATAGCCAAGTCGATGCCCGCATAGCCTGGACAGCTTCGCTTGTTGAATTGAGCCGGGTGGATGACCGTGACATCTACACCCAAAGGTCCCAACTCTTGAACCAATTCGTGCAGCGTAGTGACCACGCCGTTGACCTGCGGATGCCATGCATCGGTGATCAATGCAAGCCTCATGCCTGCAAAACTTTCACAGATTTGGCCTGTGTCAAAGCCAGGGTCTGCCCGCCCCAATGGATGATTTCCAGTCGCCCATCTGCATGCTCGACCAGCGCTGTACGACTCTCCACCCAATCCCCATCGTTGCAATACAAGACACCATTCACATCTCTGATCTCAGCGTGGTGAATGTGGCCGCACACCACACCGTCATAACCTCGCCGCTTAGCTTCTTGGGCGACAGCCACTTCAAAGTCACTGATGAAGTTCACAGCTTTTTTGACCTTGAGCTTCAAATAGGCCGACAAGGACCAGTAGCCCCAGCCCATTCGTGCCCTGAATGTGTTCAGATGGCGGTTCATGCGAAGGGACAACTCATAAAGCCAGTCGCCTGTGTAGGCCAACCATTTGGCGCATTGGATGATCCCGTCAAAGTGGTCTCCATGCACCACCCACAGCTTGAGCCCTTTGGCTGTGGTGTGGGTAGTGTCGTGGTGCACTTCAACTCCACCGAAAGCATGACCGACGAAATGCCTTGCAAATTCATCGTGGTTACCCGGTACGTAAATCACGCGACACCCTTTGCGTGCACGGCGCAATAATTTTTGCACCACATCGTTGTGACTTTGTGGCCAAAACCAACGCCTGCGCAACTGCCAGCCGTCCACGATGTCACCCACCAAATACAACACGTCGCTGGGGTGGTTTTTTAAGAAGTCCAACAGGGCTTCAGCCTGAAAACCGGGCGTACCAATGTGCAGATCAGATATGAAAATCGCCCGCAGACGCTGGCGGTCTGGGGGCGATTCTTCGTCGTCGTGGTCATCCGCCACCGAGGGCAGCATCTGTCGAAGTGGGTACGGCACCTGAAAGTCTTGCTGTGCAACCGGACTTTTGAGAGCGCCCAGGGATTCAAGCTGGCTTGCTGGCGCAGTCATTGGGCACCTGATGCAAAGTGTTTTTTGTAACGTGCAGGCAAATCTGCGGTGCGCATCATCATGGGCAAATCTGCCGTGTTGAAATCCGGATCCCAAGCGGGCGCCCCCAGCACTTTGGCACCCAATCGCAGGTAACCCTTGATGAGTGCAGGCGGCTCTATGGGCAGGTGGTGGTCCAGTTGTTCAACCGGCAACGCCAAGCGGGGACGCACATGGAACTGGATATCGGCCAAATGAGTTTGGCGCAATTGGTGCCAGATGCTGGCGGCCACATCGCCGGTGACCACGCCGTTGTGCAGCATGGGAATGCTCGCACAGCCGATCATGGTGTCCAGGCGGTTGCGGTCCATGAATTCAAACAAAGCGCCCCACAAGGCCATGATCACCCCACCATGGCGGTGGTCCACATGCACGCAACTGCGTCCCAGCTCAACCATGCGATTGCGCATGCCGCGCAAACGGGTCAGGTCAAATTCGGTGTCGCTGTAAGTACTGCCTACGCGCTTGGCCTGCACAGGTGTCAAAACCCGGTAAGTACCAATCACTTGCCCTGTGGCCGTTTCGCGCACCAAAAGGTGTTCGCAGTAGTCATCGAACAAGTCGATGTCATGGCCCTCGATGGTCTTGGGGAGACGCGCACCCAGTTCGGTGGCAAACACCGAATACCTCAGGCGTTGCGCTTCACGAACTTCGTCTTGATGTTGCGCCCAGCTGACCTGAATGGTGCTTTGCACGCGGCGAGGTAAGAAGTCAGCTTGGGCTTGATTTGATCTTGGATGAAGTGACCCCCTGGGCAACTGGAACGGCGACAAATCAAAAGTGGGGTTTGGGATTTCTTTCATGGCACACGCTCCTTGTCATCAATGCATTGATGGTGCGCGGCGAACGTGTCAAGAAAATGTCTTTGTCGTGAAAATTACATGACGAATTGGGCTGCAACTGATTGCATCAAACCCTCAAGCTGATCGAGCGCATCTTGAATCGTGATCTCAAACCAACCGTCTTTTTGACCCAAGTCATCCCATATCCTGAGCTGAATGGCCTCGGCAAAAAATGCCTGGCGTTCAAAATCAGCACACTCGTCTTCACTCAAATTGCCGCCTTGGTGGATCAGACTTAGCAAGCTTTGTGGCGACAGTTTTTGTGCGTAACTGGCCCGCGTGGTGACCAAGTACCGCTTGGCCAACACATGCAGGCGCACAGGCTCAGAAACAGCCAAGCCAAACAATGGCTCTAAAAGCCTTGAACCCAATGCGGCATGACCCTTGACAGCCGGATCTGTCGTTGAGGCACTTTGGTTCGCCCACAAGTGGCCGATGTCGTGCAACCAACTGGCCAACTGCAATTCCAAGCTGGCACCCGACTTTTCAGCCAGGCGGCCACATTGCCAAGCGTGCGCCAAATGGGTCACACGCTCACCCGAATGAATAGGGTGAGCGGCCTGTTGGTAAAGCGCGACGATGTGTGCGGTGCTGAATTGCATCGGCGCATTTTGAGTCCTTCAGATGTCAAATGGATGACAGAATGCTTGGTTTCTAACAGGTCTTTTGGCACAGACTTGCGGTAAGGTCTGGGTTTTAAAAGGAGCCCTCATGATCTTAGAACTCGCTGACTTCCGCATTCATCCTGGACAGCAAGCCGCGTTTGAAAAAGCCATCGAACTGGGCCTGAGCACCGTGGCCTGCAAAGCCAAGGGTTACAGGGGAGCCAAAGTCAACCGATGCATTGAAAACCCCGAGCGTTTTGTGCTTCAAATCTTTTGGGACAACTTGGAAGACCACACCGTGGGTTTTCGCGAGTCAGCACTTTTTACCGAATGGCGTGCCATCGTCGGCCCATTCTTCGCGGCTCCGCCCCATGTTGAGCACTTTGAATTGACCTACGCCTCTGCTTGATTGCACGCTCAGTCGGCTTGGTGGCCTTGCACCAAGCGCGACAAAAGCTGCACAAACTGGCTTTGCTCTTGCGGGGACAGCGGACTCAGGATTTTTTCTTGGATACGCGCCACGTCGGCTTGAACCAGGCTCAGCGCCTGAACACCGGCAGGGGTGACAACCAGCAGCTTGCGCCTGCGGTCGTTGGGGTCTGCTTTTCGCACAACCCAGCCTTTGGCTTCCAGGCGTCCAATGACAGACCCCGATGTGGCCGGGTCAAATGCCACACGCTTGGCCAAACTCACCTGATCGATGCCGGGGCTGTCCAGCAAGGCATTCAAGATCGCAAACTGCACCGGTGTGATGTCAGCACTGCTCAGTTGCTCCGCGAATATGGACACCGCAATTTGTTGGGCGCGCCGAATCAAATGCCCAGGGGTGGCCTGCAGATCGATACTTTGGATTGGGTTCATAAGTTGCCGTGGTGACTTGGGGGCCTGTTGTGTTTCAAAAGTTCGGATTAACATCAAATCTCCATTTTTTGAAAGCACGTCATGAGCTTTGTATTCCCACCCTCGCCCGTTGTTTCAGTCCCTGTTTTGGGCCAACCAGAGCGTTTTCCGGTTCACCGCATTTACTGTGTTGGGCGCAATTATGAAGAGCACGCCAAAGAAATGGGCTTTACAGGCCGAGAGCCGCCTTTCTTTTTCCTCAAGCCCACCGACAGCTTGGTGGTCGTCGAAGCTGGTCAAACCGGCACCATGCCCTACCCGAGCTTGACCCAGAACTTGCATCACGAGATTGAACTTGTTGTGGCCATTGGCAAAGGCGGGCGCAATATCTCGGCCGCAGACTCGATCAAGCACATTTACGGTTATGCCGTCGGCTTGGACATGACGCGGCGCGACCTGCAAAACGAGATGAAAAAACAAGGCCGTCCATGGTGCATCGGCAAAGCATTTGACCACTCGGGCCCCATCGGCCCCATCACACCCATCGCCCACGCCGGTGATGTGAACAACGCTGAGATCAGCCTGCAGGTCAACGGTGCTGACCGTCAGCGCAGCCACATCTCCAAGCTCATCTGGAACGTGGCCGAAACCATCGAGCACCTGTCGGCCGCATGGGAACTGCAAGCCGGCGATTTGATTTACACCGGCACCCCAGAGGGCGTCGCTGCGGTGGTCAAAGGTGATGTCTTGGTCGGGTCGGTAGCTGGCCTAACGCCATTAACCGTCAATATCGCCTAGACCCACACAAAAGCCGATTCAAGCATTCTTGCTCATACATGAATAAAAATGCTTATACCCAAAAAAACATAGTGTTAACCCTGTGTTTTTAAAGCTAAACTTGCAACATAATTCATATTACACCTGTAAACCGACCGCTGGGTTGGTTTAATATGGCATGGTTCGATCACCCAACAGGAGACAAGCTCATGAAAAAATTTCTGCGACAAACGGCCTTGGCCGCTGGACTGATGGCCGCAGGTTTTGGCGCCAGCGCCCAAACCATCACCCTCAAAGTGCACCACTTTTTGGGCCCACAGTCCATTCAGCACACCACCATGCTGGGCGACTGGTGCAAGAACATTGCACGCGACTCCAACAACCGTCTGCAGTGCCAAATCTTCCCGGCTATGCAGTTGGGTGGCACACCACCGCAGCTTTATGACCAGGCCAAAGACGGCGTGGCCGATGTGGTGTGGCACGTAGCTGGTTCATCAGCAGGTCGCTTCCCCAAGACACAGGTGTTTGAGTTGCCTTTCACCATGACCAATGCTGCAGCAACCAGCCGTGCCGCTTGGGACTTTGTCCAAAAGCACGCCATGGATGAGCACAAGGATGTCAAGCTTTTGGCCGTTCATGTCCACGGCCCTGGTGTGATTTTCACCAAGGACAAGCAAGTCACCAAAATGGAAGACTTCAAGGGTCTGAAAATGCGTGCACCTACAGCCAACGTGACCAAAATGTTGGCCAAGTTGGGCGCCACCCCTGTGGGCATGCCCGTGCCCCAAGTGCCTGAAGCCCTGTCCAAAGGCGTGATCGACGGTGCTGTGATTCCCTACGAAGTCGCTCCCGGCTTGAAGGTGCATGAACTGACCAAGTTTGCAGCAGAAACCGACAAGAGCTACCCGGCTCTTTACACCACCGTGTTCGTCATGCCCATGAACAAGGCCAAGTACGATTCGCTGCCAGCCGACTTGAAGGCCGTCATCGACAAGAATTCTGGCCGTGAGTTGTCGGCTTTCTTGGGTGCCACTCAATCAGGCAACGACGTGCCTGGCCGTAAAGTGTTTGAAGAAACCAAAACCCAGACCATCACCGTGATCCCACCATCGGAGTTGGCGCGCTGGAAGAAGGCCACTGACGAACAGGACGACGAATGGGTCCAAACCATGAACAAGCGTGGCCTCAATGGTGCGGCTTTGCTCAAAGATGCACAGGACTTGATAAAGCAATACACCAAGTAAATTCGTTTTCTTGAATGCATTGCCATGGGGTGAGCTGCGGCCCACCCCATTTTTTATTTCTCGAGGAGTTGCGCTGTGGCCGAAGCTGTCCATGTGATATCGACACGTCAATACCAAGGCATAGCCTGGGTGCTTGACCGTTTGTGCAAGCTGTTGGCGATTTTGTCCGGCTTGACCTTGCTGGCCATGGCCTTCATGTCTTTACGCAGCATTGTGGGGCGTGCATTTTTTGACTCTCCCTTGCTTGGCGACTATGAGCTGGTGCAATTCATGTGCGCAGGCGCTGTCGCCATGTCGCTCCCCTACACCCACTGGATTTCGGGCCATGTGATCGTGGACTTTTTCACAGCCAAAGCGCCAACACGACTCAATGCCTTACTGGACACGTTGGCGAACCTTTTGTTGGCCGGATTTTCTGCTTTGCTCACTTGGCGCATCTGGGTAGGCTTGCGGGATTTACAGGGCAGCTTTGACGCGTCGATGCTGCTGGAGATTCCCACCTGGTGGGCCTATGTTCCGCTGGTGCCCTCATTTGCGCTTTTGACCGTAACAGCCCTTTACCGTGCCATTGAAAAAATGAAAGAGATCACACCATGACCGGCATCGAATGGGGCTCCTTGATGTTTGCTGTCTTGTTGCTGCTATTGGCGCTCAGGATCCACATTGGCGTGGCCATGCTGCTCACGGGCAGTGTGGGATACCTCTTTATGTCGGGTTGGGACCCGTTGATGAACTATTACAAGAACGTCGCCTTTGCGCGCTACTCGACCTATGACTTGTCGGTCGTGCCGCTGTTCTTGCTGATGGGTCAGTTCGCCACCAATGGTGGCCTGTCCAAGGCGTTGTTTAAGGCGGGCAACGCCATGATCGGTCACTGGCGCGGCGGCATGGCCATGGCAGCTGTCACATCATGTGCAGGTTTTGGGGCCATTTGCGGCTCATCGTTGGCCACGGCAGCGACCATGGGCCAAGTGGCCTTGCCCGAACTCAAAGCGCACAAATATTCCGAACGTCTGTCCGCCGCCGTGATCGCTGCGGGCGGCACGCTTGGCATCTTGATCCCGCCGTCGGTGCCACTGGTCATTTACGCCATCATCACCGAGCAAAACATCGCCAAACTTTTCATGGCCGCCTTTGTACCCGGCATCATCGCGGCCATTGGTTACATGGTGGTGATCGGCATCATCGCCCGAGTGAGCCCGCAAGACGCACCTCGCGGTGACCGATTCACTTGGTCCCAGCGGCTGAAAGCTTTGGCAGAGACATGGCCCGTTTTGCTGATTTTTTTGGTGGTCATTGGCGGCATTTATGGCGGCATCTTTACCCCCACTGAAGCCGCCTCGATCGGCACAGTGGCCACCGCCTTTGTGGCTTGGCGATCCGGTGGTTTACGCGGTGAAGGTCTGCTGCAATGCCTGTACGGTGCAGCTGCTGGCACGGGTATGATTTTTCTGATTTTGCTGGGCGCCGATGTACTGAACGTGTTCTTGGCGCTCACCCAGGTCAACACCGAGCTGGCCAAATGGGTGGTGGGCATGGATTTGTCACCGCTGGCAGTGCTCTTCACCATCATTGCCATCTACCTGGTGCTGGGCTGCGTGATGGACAGTTTGTCCATGCTGTTGCTGACCATCCCGATTTTCTTTCCCATCATCATGGGCATTGACCTGTGGGGACTCGACCCAGAATCCAAAGCCATCTGGTTTGGCATATTGGCCCTGATGGTGGTGGAGATTGGCCTGATCACGCCACCCGTGGGCATGAACGTGTTTATCATCAGCAGCATGGTGAAAGATGTGCCCATGAAGGACATCTTCCGCTACATCATGCCGTTTTTGGCCTCGGACTTGCTGCGCATCTTGTTGATTGTGTTTGTTCCATCTGTGGCCTTGTTTATATTGAAGCTCTGAAACCATGCACACACGGGAAGCCATTCGCCATTGCCGTCAATGCGGCGCTGCGGTGGCTTACCGCTTGCCCGACGACGGCGACACCAAGCTGCGCGCCATTTGCACGGTCTGCAACACCGTTCATTACGAAAACCCCCTGAACGTGGTGGGCACTGTGCCCCACTGGGGTGAGCAGGTGCTTCTGTGCAAGCGCAACATCGAGCCGCGCAAAGGCAAATGGACACTGCCCGCCGGCTTCATGGAATTGGGCGAATCCACCTCAGAGGGCGCAGCCCGCGAGACGACCGAAGAAGCCGGGGCGCAGTTCATCATGGAAGACCTGCTCACGGTGATGAGCGTGCCGCGTGTGGGCCAAGTACACCTGTATTACCGCGCACGCTTGACCAGCGATGTGTTCGACCCCGGCCATGAGACCATGGAGGCCCGACTGTTCACAGAAGCAGAAATTCCTTGGGACGAATTGGCTTTTCGCACCGTCAAGGAAACGCTGGAGCACTACTTTGCCGACCGCCGTGCGGGCCAGTTTGGCACGCACGCGTTCGACATTGCCTGAACGCTGCAGAGATCAGATGTCAATCGCGGCAGCCGATCCGGCCAGCTTGCGCAGCTCAAACTTCTGAATCTTGCCTGTGCTGGTTTTGGGCAGCTCGCCAAAAACCACCGCACGCGGCACCTTGAAGCCCGCCAGGTGCTGTTTGCAATGGGCCACGATCTGCTCGGCAGTGACCTGAGCGTCGGCTTTGAGTTCCACAAAAGCACAAGGCGTTTCACCCCAACGCGCATCGGGCTTGGCCACTACGGCAGCGGCCAGCACTGCCGGATGGCGATACAGCACGTCCTCGACCTCGATCGATGAAATGTTCTCCCCACCCGAGATGATGATGTCTTTGCTGCGGTCCTTGATCTTGAAATAGCCGTCCGGGTACTGCACCG
>JBIKKE010000135.1:0-7227 GCA_044360575.1 Limnohabitans sp.
ATGTGTTTCAAGCGGTGCTGCAAAGCGTCCAGCTCTTGGGGCGAGACCAAATCGGCCTTGCTGATGAAAATTTGGTCGGCAAAACCCACCTGACGGCGTGCTTCCTGGCGGTCATTCAATTGCTGGGCCGCGTGCTTGGCGTCCACCAAGGTCAGGATTGAATCGAGCAAAAAGGTCTCAGCGATTTCATCGTCCATGAAAAAGGTCTGCGCCACTGGGCCGGGATCTGCCAAGCCGGTGGTCTCGATGACGATGCGGTCAAAACTCAGCAGCCCCTTGCGGCGCTTGGCCGCCAACAACTGCAGGGTCACGCGCAGGTCTTCACGGATGGTGCAGCAAATACAACCATTGCTCATTTGGATGATTTGCTCGTTGGTGTCGGACACCAAAATGTCGTTATCGATGTTTTCTTCACCAAACTCGTTTTCAATGACTGCGATCTTTTGACCATGGGCCTCGGTCAGCACGCGCTTGAGCAAGGTGGTTTTACCCGAGCCCAAAAAGCCGGTCAGGATGGTGGTGGGGATCAAGGACATGGCACGGTTCCGGTGGGGGACAAGACTACAAGAGTTGGGGAGTGTAGCGATGAATTCAAGCTTGAGTTCAGCCGCTTGTGCTTGGCCTCACAAGCAGCTTGAAGGCGCCGCCAAGGCTTCATTTACGCTTGGCACGCGGATGCGCTGCGTCGTAGGTTTTGGCCAAGTGCTGAAAATCCAGTCGCGTGTAAACCTGGGTGGTGCTGATGTTGGCGTGACCCAGCAACTCCTGCACGGCCCGCAGATCGCCACTCGACTGCAGCACATGACTGGCAAAAGAGTGGCGCAGCATGTGTGGATGCACTGGCGTGGCCAATCCCGCCAACAGGCTGCGGCGCTTCAGGCGCTGAGACACAGCGCGTGGCGTGAGCCGTGTGCCATGCTGCCCGGGAAACAGCGCCAGCGCCAAACTGGATGCGCCGGGTACTGGATGGGTCAACATGCCGGTCAATTGGGTACGCACCGTCAACCAATGCGTCAGTGCCTCCAACGCGGAGCGGCCCAGCGGCACACTGCGGCGTTTGCTGCCCTTGCCTTGCACTTGCACCTCGGCGTTGGGCAGGTCAATCCAGCCGCGCCCGGCGCGGGCAGCGTCTGTGCTGGCCACCACATCCAACCCCGTCAACTCTGAGATGCGTAAACCGCAGCCATAAAGCAACTCGACCATCGCAGCATCCCGGGCTTCAAGCCAAGGGTCGTCGTTGGCCTCTTCGTGGTCGGCCAGTTGCACCGCTTCGTCCACGCCCAAGGCTTTAGGCAAGGGCTTGCTCACACGCGGCGCACGCACATCGGATACCGGGTTGAGAGGAATCAGTCCTTCCAAACCCAGCCATGTGTAAAAACCGCGCCAGCCAGACAAAATGAGTGCAATGCCCCGCCCGCTGCGCCCTGCGTTGTGCATTTGAGCCACCCAACGGCGTACATGACCGCTTTGCACCTGCAACAAAGGCACTTGCGAGTCGGCGGCCATTGAAGCCAGACGGGTCAAGTCCAGTTGGTACAGCGTGCAGGTGCGTTCGGCCAAGCGCTTTTCAAAACGGACATGGTCCAAGTAGCGCGTGACCAGAGGGTCCTGGACTGCTGTCGTCATGGCGGATCAGGGGGCCCGCAAAACCGACAAAGCCGCCCCCGCCAATTCGGCCAAACGCTCCAGCAAATCGGTGGCCATTTGGTTGTTAAAGCGTTGGGCATCAGGCGAAGCCAGAACCATCAAGCCAAAAGCCGGTTGACCGGGTGCGGCCCGCAGCGCCAGCAAAGCCACCGAAGCGGCTTGGGTAGGCTGGTCCAACCACTGCACCGCCTCGTAGCCTGAGTTAGGTCCCACGTAAGGCGTATTCAAGGAAGTAGCCAAGGCTTGCACAGCCTCTGTCACGCCCTGCGCATAGGGCGCTTGTGCGTGCACACCCCCCAGGGACCATAGGCGCAAGGCCAATTGGGGAACTTGGAACAACTCGCGGATGTTGAACAAGGCAGACTCGGCCAGCTGGTCGTGGGGGGTGACCAAGAGTTCGCAGGACCACCGGTGCAGCTTGTCGGTGAGCAGCATGTTTTCATGGCCATGGCGCATCATGTCCATGATGCGGTGCTCAAGGCCCTTGATCTTGTCGCGCAGCATTTGCGCCTGGCGCTCTTGCAAACCCACAGCACGATGGCTTTGTGGGTGCGTCAATTGCACTGTGGCCAAAAGCGAGGCATGGCGCTCAAAGAAATCAGGCGTGTTTGCCAAATAATTGGCAATATCGTCTTCGGTGATGGGGCTCATGGGCTCGGAGGGGATCATTTGGAAGCTCCAAAAATTCAAAAGTTCAAAGTGAGTCAGGCACGTCAATGCTGCCCTCAAAAACGGATGTAGCCGGGCCGGTCATCAGCACCGGGCTGTCGGCCTGACCCGCCCACTCGATGGTGAGTACACCGCCATGCGTCTGAACATCCACGCGAGCGTCCAGCCAGCCCTGTCGAACGCCCGCTACCACCGCCGCGCACGCGCCCGTGCCGCAAGCCAGAGTCTCGCCCGCGCCGCGCTCGAACACGCGCAGCTTGATCTGACTCCGCGAGACGATCTGCATGAAACCCGCATTCACCCGGTTGGGAAAAGCCGGGTGGTTTTCGATCCGCGGACCCTGGACCAGCACGGGAAAGGTGTCCACGTTGTCCACGCGCTGCACCGCGTGCGGGTTGCCCATGGACACCACACCAACACGGGCCATAGACGGAACAATGCCCAGCTCGCCCAGCGCCAAATCAAACACCGGCCAACCGTTGACCTGGTCGCTGATGAGGCCAATGGGGTTGAAGGGCACGTTGATCCAGTCGAACACCGGCGCGCCCATGTCCACTGTGACGCGGCCATCGGGGTTCATGCGCAGCTCGATCTCGCCTTTTTGAACTTTCACGCGGACTGTGGCTTTATCGGTCAGACCCTTGTCTTGGACATAGCGAACAAAGCAGCGGGCCCCATTGCCGCAGTGCTCCACCTCACCCCCATCGGCGTTGTGGATCACGTATTCAAAATCCAGCCCAGGTGCTGGCGAAGGACGCACGGTCAGGATCTGGTCGGCCCCCACGCCAAAGTGGCGGTCGGCCAAAAACCGGTACTGGGCCGTGCTCAGGCCCAAGCGACCGCGTGTCTCGTCAAGCACGACAAAATCGTTGCCGGCCCCTTGCATCTTGGTAAAGCGGATGTGCATGTTTGGGATTATCACCCGGGTATGGGGCGCCAGCCGCCTGATAATGGGGCATGGCACGCACATCCCAACTCCTACACCCCCAACGTGAACCCGCGCCCCTGCGCCCCGCCGCCACCGTGCTGCTGCTGCGAGATGGGCCGCAAGGCCTTGAAGTACTGATGACACGCCGCTCCATGACGGCCAGTTTCGCGCCCGGTGCCTATGTGTTCCCGGGCGGCGGCATTGACGCGGCCGACACACAGGCCCACAGCATGGCCACGCGTCGCCCTAAGCAAAGTGACTTGCACCTGACGCAAGCAATTGCCGCCATCCGCGAGAGCTTTGAGGAACTGGGTATTTTGTTCGCCCGCCATGCCGATGGGCGTTGGGCCGACAACGCCGACATCGCCCAGATCGACCGCAAAGCGCCTTTTGCCCCCCAATGCCAGGTCAAAGGCTTGACCTTGGCCGCCGACCAAGTCTTTGTGCTGGCCCACTGGATCACCGACCGCGACCTGCCGCGCCGCTTTGATGTGCCCTTTTTGGTGGCCCGCATGCCCGAAGGCCAAACCCCGGTGGCCGACGAATCCGAACAGTTCGAGCCTGTTTGGGTGAGCCCGGTGGAGGCGTTGACGCGCCACGAAGCCGGTCAGTTTTTCATGGTGTACCCCACCGTTCGCACATTAGAGCGGCTGAAAGCGTTTGCGACGGTTGAAGCGGTGTTGCAAGCCTGCGCCGTCAACGACGAGCCCCTGTGGACCAGCTGCCCCCGCGCCGGCTGGCTGGCGGGCAATGAAGCGCGCTACATGGAGCACGAAGCCCCTTTTGGTGAGTTGGCACTGGTCACACCCGACGGTCAAATCCACCACCATCTGGACTGGAAAACCGACCAAGCTGTGCAGCTGCTGAAAAACCTGCAGCGCCTGACCGCGCCCAACCCCGGCGTGATGACCGGCCCGGGCACCAACAGCTATTTGGTGGGCGACCCGAACACCGGCTACATCGCCATCGACCCCGGCCCGGCCGACGACGACCATCTGCAACGCCTATGGCGTGCAGCGGGTGGACAAATCCGCATGATTGTTTGCACCCACTCACACCCGGACCACTCGCCCGGTGCAGCCCCACTTCAGGCGCTGTGCGCCAACAAGCCACCGATTTTGGGCTTGGCCTCCAAGCCGACCGCCCGCGCCAACAGCCGCTTCGCGCCAGAGCGCGAACTGGCCGACGGTGAAAAATTGGTGCTGCAAGGCACCGGCGTGGACGGCGAGATCGTCCACACCCTGCGCGTGTTGCACACCCCCGGCCACGCGGCCAACCACCTGTGTCTGGTGCTCGAGGAAGACGGCCTGCTGTTCTCGGGCGACCACGTACTCAACGGCAGCACCACCGTGATCGACCCACCCGACGGCCACATGGGCGACTACCTCGACTCATTGGACAAACTGGCCGCCGCCTGCGTGGCCGGTGGCATCGAATTCATCCTGCCCGCGCACGGCCATGTGCTGGGTTTTGCCCACCAAGCCATCACGCACCTGAAGGCCCACCGCTTGAAGCGCGAGGCCAAAATAGCTGCCGCCATGCAAGCCTTACCCCAAGGCAGCTTGAAAGAATGGGTGGAAAAAGCCTACGACGACGTGCCGCCCCGCCTGTGGCCTGTGGCGGCCCGTTCCCTGCAAGCGCATGTGGACCACATCCGCGAACAAGCCCTGTCTTGATTCGCTTTGAGAGTTTTTGAAAGCATTGATGATCTCCTCTGAAGAAGGCATACGCCTGGCCAAACGGGTAGCCGCTGAGCAAAACTGTTCACGCAGTGAAGCCGAGGCCCTGATCGTGGCCGGTGGTGTGCAGGTGGGAGGCAAAGTGGTCACCGACCCGGCCCGGCGGGTGCGTGAAGAACAAGCCGTGCAGGTGAACCGCTTGGTCTCGATGGCCGCATTGGCACCCATGACCCTGGTGCTGTTCAAACCCGCGCACCGGGTGGCCAACTTGGCCTGGCTGCAAGACACGGTGGGCCTCAAGGCCCCCCAGCCTGGCATTTGGGGGCCCGAACGACTGGCCAAAATGCAAATGCCTCTGCCATTGGCCAAGCCCGCCAGTGGGTTGTGCATCTTCACAGACGACTTGAGCGTGCTGCGCCACCTGGAAGACCGCCGCAGCCCGATGGAACAAGAATGGATGGCCACATTGGGCGGCGAAGTGCCCGGGGACCTGATCAAGGCCCTGAACGGTCCGGGCATCCGCGCCAGCATCAACCGCCAAACCGACCAACTCACGGTGCTGCGCATCGCGGGAAAAGACATCGACGGGCTGGATTTAGGACGCTGGCTGGACGAACAATGCCCCCTGCAAGACCTGCGCCGCCAAAGGGTGGGACGGCTGAGTTTGGCGCCTCTGGAGCCCGGTCAATGGCGGCAACTGGAAGGCTATGAAAGGTTTTAATCTTCTGTTAATCCCCTAGAAAGCCCAAATGCGCCTTTTAGCCTTGAATAATCGCGTTGTACCCTCAACTAAATAACAGTCTGAGAAACGACCGATCAGTCACAAACGTACACGATATGTTTTGACACCCTAGGTTGGGTCTGCATCCACAGCCCACCACAACGCTAAAAGGAGCCCACCATGCGTTTGAGCACCAAAAGCCGATTTGCAGTCACTGCCATGATCGATGTCGCATTGCGTGAAGACCGCGGACCTGTGTCTTTGGCCGCCATCAGCACACGCCACCAAATTTCGCTGTCCTATTTGGAACAGCTCTTTAGCAAACTGCGTCAGCATGGCTTGGTCGAAAGCACACGCGGCCCAGGTGGCGGTTATTCGCTGTCACGCAATCCCGAAAAAATCACCATGGCCGACATCGTGGGCGCGGTGGATGCACCGTCTGACGAAGAAGCCTCAGCAGAAGGGGGTTGGATGAACAGCGAGCTGTGGGCCAGCCTGAATGAAAAAATGCTGACCCATTTGCAGTCCATCAGCCTGCGTCAATTGGTGGCCGAACAGCGCACCAAAGGCGTGACCGTTGAGCCTGCCCCCCAACCTACCGTCAAGCGAGGGGTGTTTGCCAAGCCCAAAAGTGCCATGAAAATCACCGCACCCAATTCGGTATTCGCCTTGGGTAACAGCCTGATGCCCTCACGCGGCTGATCTTCTCCCTCGCCCAAGTCAAAACCCGCCTCGGCGGGTTTTTTGTTGCCTGAGGTTCAATAAATCCAGCGTCGCGCCCTGCCTGCGGTGGGCTGCTGCGAAAAAGTGTGAAGCTCGCCGATAAGCCGGATTCTGTGCACAGCGGTTGCCCGCTGCGTGACCGCCATTACTCTGGGCCGGGGGTCGCCCACCCGGCTCGGTGCTACCTACCCGCCAACTCACCCCGCGGAACCACAGGGAGAGGGCATACGGCGAACCGCACACCCTCAGGAAGGCCTACTTGGTATTGCTGCGCGTAGAGATTGCCCGTTTCACCCGAACTCAATCGGCTCGTCTCTGTTGCTCTGATCCTCACCTCACGGTGGAGAGGCGTTGCCTCCTACGCTGTCCTGTGCAGTCCGGACGTTCCTCCAGTGCTTCCTTTCGGAAATTGCACCAGCGGCGGTCTAGCGAGCTTCACCCGTCAATTATCACCTGAGCGCATCCACAGGGACTGCGCCTCACAGTGGCATGGGCCAAGCTCTGTTTGTGCTGTGCAAGACATCGCCATGTGGCCCCCTCGCGCACAATGGTTCAGAACTGCATCAACCCCTCGGAGCCGCCATGAAAGCCCACAGCATCCTTGACACCATCGGCCACACGCCCCATGTGCGCATTCAACGCCTGTTTGGTGCAAACGCCCATGTGTGGATCAAGTCTGAGCGCAGCAACCCAGGGGGCTCGATCAAGGACCGGATCGCGCTGGCCATGGTCGAGGACGCTGAAAAATCTGGCGCCTTGAAGCCTGGCGGCACCATTGTCGAACCCACCTCGGGCAACACCGGCATAGGCCTGGCCATGGTGGCCGCCGTCAAAGGCTACAAATTGGTGCTGGTCATGCC
>JBIKKE010000136.1:0-7221 GCA_044360575.1 Limnohabitans sp.
TGGCCGTGGACAGCGGCCACTGGGATTTGTGGCCCGAGTTTTTTACCGAGCAGTGCGTGTACAAACTCATCCCGCGTGAAAACCATGAGCGCGGCTTTCCGCTGTGCACCCTGTCGTTCACCAGCAAGGGCATGCTGAAAGACCGTGTGTACGGCATCCAGGAAACGCTGTACCACGACCCCTATTACCAGCGCCATGTGGTGGGCGCGCCCGTGGTGAGGCGTGTCGACGGTGAGCGCATTCATGCCGAGGCCAACTATGCGGTGTTCCGCACCAAGCTCGACAAGGCCAGCACGGTGTTCAACGTGGGCCGCTACATCGACACCATCGTGCAAACCCCCGAGGGCCTGAAGTTCGCCGAGCGCCTGTGCGTCTACGACAGCGAAATGATCCCCAACGCCATCATTTACCCCATCTGATCAAGAGCCACCTTATGAGCAACTGGACCGACGTGGCCGCCGAGGCCGATTTGTTTGAAGGCGCAGGCATCGCCGTGACGCCCGAGGGGCAGGACATTGCCCTCTTCAAACTCGAAGACGGCGTTTACGCCATCAACAACCTGTGCACCCACGGCAACGCCAAGTTGTGCGACGGCTTTGTCGAAGGCGACCATGTGGAATGTCCCTTTCATCAAGCGCAGTTCAGCTTGCGCGATGGATCGGTGGCCTGCGGCCCGGCGACCGAGCCGGCCAAGACCTGGCCCGTCAAGGTCGAGGGTGGGCGGGTTTTTCTTCAACTGGCCTGAGATGTTGTTGGCGTGCGCCTCAACAACATCGAATCGCCATAGCTGAAGAAACGATACTTCTTTTCAATCGCGTGGCGGTACAAGCCCATGATGTGTTCGTAGCCTGCAAAGGCGCTGACCAGCATCATCAAGGTGCTTTTGGGCAGGTGGAAGTTGGTGATCAGCAGATCGACCACTTTGAACTCAAACCCCGGCGTGATGAAGATTTCGGTGTCACCGCTGGCCTGATTGAATTTGGCCCACGACTCCAGCGTGCGTACGGTGGTGGTGCCCACTGCCACCACTTGGCCGCCGCGTGCTTTGCACTCCGCAATCGCTCGCTGTGTGGCTTCGGGCACTTCGTACCACTCGCTGTGCATGTGGTGTTCGGCGATGTTCTCGGTCTTGACCGGCTGGAAAGTGCCCGCACCGACATGCAGCGTCACGCTGGCCGTTTGCACACCTCGTGCCGCCAAGGCTGATAAAACCCCTTCGTCAAAATGCAGCGCAGCCGTGGGCGCAGCCACCGCGCCCGGGGCGCGCGCAAACACGGTTTGGTAACGCTCGGCGTCTTCTTCGGTGTCGGCGTGATCGGCCGTGCCAGCAGGACGCTCAATATAGGGGGGCAGTGGCATCACGCCGTGCTTTTCCATCAGCGCATGGGGCTCATCACTGAGCTGCAGATGAAACAGTGGACCGTTCGCATCGGGCCAACGGCCCAGCAATACCGCATCGAAACCACCGTTTCGCGCACCGCCTGCCAAGTACATCTTGCCGCCGAGCAACGGCTTTTTGCTGACCTTCATGTGCGCCACCACTTGGTGGCCGGGCAGCACGCGCTCGATCAGCAGCTCCAACTTGCCGCCCGACGCCTTTTCGCCAAAGATGCGCGCCTTGACCACCTTGGTGTCATTGAACACCAGCAAATCGCCCGGGTTCAACAGGCTCGGCAGTTCGTGAAAAATCCGGTCGGTGACGGCATCGGGTGCGCCGTCGAGCAGGCACGAACCACTGCGCTCGGCGGTGGGGTGTTGGGCAATCAGTTCGGGGGGGAGCTCAAAGTCGAAATCGTTGAGCGTGAAGCTGCGGGGGGAGGCAGAAGAGGACATGGTGCTTGGGCTTGACAGGCCCGTACGTTGAAAGACGGCGATTGTGCCCGAAGCTCGAATTGCAAAATCACGCTCCGACTCTGCCGGTGTCGCGTCACAATCACGCCATGCCAATCCAGTCCGCCTCAGCGACCGTCAAAACGGCCGCCAAAACCCTCAGCGCCCCGCAAAAGGCGTTGATCAAGCTCGGCTTGAAGCGCGACATTGATCTGGCGCTGCACCTGCCGCTGCGTTACGAGGACGAGACGCGCATCGTCAAGTTGCGCGATGCGCGCGAGGGCGACACGGCGCAGATCGAGGCGACGGTGACGGCCTGCGAGATCACGATGCGCCCGCGCCGCCAGCTCTTGGTGACGGTGGATGACGGCTCCGACACCTGCGTGATGCGCTTCTTCAGCTTTTACCCTTCGCACCAAAAGGCGCTGGCGGTGGGCAACCGCATTCGGGCGCGGGGCGAGGTCAAGGGCGGCTTCATGGGCCTGACCATGATGCACCCCACTTTCAAGGCTGCGGGCGGCCACCTGGCCGAGGCGCTGACGCCGGTCTACCCCACCGTGGCGGGCCTGGCCCAAGCCTATTTGCGCCGCGCGGTGATCACCGGTCTGAACCATGCCGACCTGAGCGAAACCATGCCATCAGGCGTGGCCTGGCCCGACCCGCGTGGGGCATGGACGCTGCGCGACGCGCTGCAGTTTTTGCACCACCCCACGCCCGATGTGTCGCTGGCCGCTTTGGAGGACCGCAGCCATCCGGCGTGGATACGCCTGAAGTGCGAGGAGTTGCTGGCGCAGCAGCTGTCGCAACTCACGGCCAAGCGCGAGCGCGATTTGTTGCGTGCCCCGGCTTTGAAGATAAAGCGCGGCGCTTTGCACGACCAGTTGCTCAAAGCTTTGCCTTTTGGCCTGACGAATGCCCAGCAGCTCGTGGGGCGTGAAATTGCGCATGACCTGAGCCGCCCGGTGCCCATGCACCGTTTGCTGCAAGGCGATGTGGGCGCCGGCAAAACCGTGGTGGCCGCGCTGGCAGCCATGGTGGCGATCGACGCGGGTTGGCAATGCGCCCTGATGGCCCCAACCGAGATTTTGGCCACCCAGCACTTTGCAAAATTAGTGGGCTGGTTGGAGCCGCTGGGTGTGAAAGTGGCCTGGCTGATTGGCAGCCAGAAGAAGAAAGAACGCGCAGAAATGCTGGCGCTGATCGAGTCGGGCGAGGCTGCGCTGGTGGTGGGCACGCACGCGGTGATTCAAGAGCACGTCAAGTTCAAAAACCTGGGGCTGGCCGTCATTGACGAGCAACACCGCTTTGGCGTGGCCCAACGCCTGGCCTTGCGCGGCAAGATGCAGGCCCCTGGCATGGAGCCGCACATGCTGATGATGACGGCCACCCCTATTCCGCGCACGTTGGCCATGAGCTATTACGCCGACCTGGATGTGTCGGTCATTGACGAGTTACCGCCGGGGC
Organism: Limnohabitans sp.; assembly: GCA_044360575.1. Taxonomy (GTDB): domain Bacteria; phylum Pseudomonadota; class Gammaproteobacteria; order Burkholderiales; family Burkholderiaceae_C; genus Limnohabitans_A. Next base: position 3,295 of record JBIKKE010000136.1, read on the forward strand.
GTACGCCCATCGTGACCCGTGTGGTGTCGGACCATCGCCGGGACGAGGTGGTGTCGCGCATTGGGGCGCAGTTGCAAGAAGGACGGCAGGTGTATTGGGTCTGCCCCTTGATTGAAGAAAGCGAAGCCCTGGACTTGACCAACGCCACCCAAACTCACGCCGACCTGAGCGAAGCCTTGCCGGGCGTGATGGTGGGTCTGCTGCATTCGCGCATGCCGGTCGCCGAGAAAAAGGCGGTCATGGAACTCTTCACCTCTGGTGTCATGGGCGTGCTGGTCAGTACCACGGTGATCGAGGTGGGGGTGGACGTGCCCAATGCCTCGCTGATGGTGATTGAGCATGCCGAGCGATTTGGCCTGAGCCAGTTGCACCAACTGCGCGGCAGGGTGGGGCGCGGTGCGGCGGCGTCAGCTTGCGTGCTCTTGTATGGCACGCCCGAAGGCGGCCGCCTGAGCGAGACCGCCCGTGAGCGCCTGCGCGCCATGGTGGAGACCAACGATGGGTTCGAGATTGCACGGCGCGATTTGGAGATTCGCGGGCCGGGTGAGTTTTTGGGGGCACGCCAGTCGGGCGCACCCTTGCTGCGCTTTGCAGATTTGGAGACTGATGGGCATTTGCTCGATTGGGCGCGGGCGCTGGCCCCACAAATGCTGGACCAGCACGCCTATTTGGCCGAACGCCACATTGGCCGCTGGTTGGGCGGAAAATCCGAGTACCTGAAGGCTTGATGTTCAAATAACGCCCATGACCCTGACCGAACTCAAATACATCGTGGCCGTGGCTCGTGAAAAGCACTTTGGCAAAGCGGCCGAGGCGTGCTTTGTATCGCAGCCCACCCTGTCACTGGCCATTAAAAAGTTGGAAGAAGAGCTGGAAGTCAAACTGTTTGAGCGCAGTGCCAGCGAAGTGTCTGTCACCCCCTTGGGCGAAGAAATCGTGCGTCAAGCGCAAAGCGTGCTGGAGCAAGCCGCCGAAATCAAAGAGATCGCCAAACGAGGCAAAGACCCGCTGGCGGGCACCATGCGCTTGGGCGTGATCTACACCATCGGGCCGTATTTGTTGCCCGATCTGGTGCGCCAGATCATCACCGACATTCCGCAGATGCCTTTGATGCTGCAAGAAAACTTCACTGTCCGTTTGCTCGAGATGCTGCGCACGGGCGAGCTCGATTGCGCCATCTTGGCCGAGCCTTTTCCCGAGTCGGGTTTGGCCGTGGCGCCTTTGTACGACGAAACTTTCATGGCCGCTTTGCCTTTGAGCCATCCTTTGGCCAAAGAAACATCCATCACGCCCGAGCAGCTGAAAAACGAAACCATGTTGCTGCTTGGCGCAGGCCATTGCTTTCGCGACCATGTCCTCGAGGTTTGCCCCGAATTCGCCCGTTATGCGAGCCAGACCGATGGCATCCGCAAGACTTTTGAGGGCTCGTCGCTGGAGACCATCAAGCACATGGTGGCGGCGGGCATGGGCGTGACCTTGGTGCCGCGTTTGTCCGTGCCTGACCTCAAACCGGTGCACAAGCGCTCGGGCGGGCACAGCGATTCGCCTGTGCGTTATTTGCCCATCATCGACCCTGCAGGCGGCAAGCCGCCGACACGCCGTGTGGTGCTGGCTTGGCGGCGCAGTTACACCCGCTACGAAGCGATCGCGGCCGTGCGCAATGCCATTTATGCCTGTCCCTTGCCCGGCGTGACCCGTTTGTCTTGAGGCCATTGGGGTGACATCCAAACTCAAGCTTTACCTGGACTTGATCCGCTGGAACCGACCTGCGGGCTGGTTGCTGCTGCTCTGGCCGTCTTTGGCCGCGTTGTGGGTGGCGGCGGACGGATTTCCCGGCTGGCACTTGGTGGCGGTGTTCACCCTGGGCACGATTTTGATGCGCAGCGCAGGTTGTTGTGTCAATGATGTGGCCGACCGCGACTTTGACAAGCACGTCAAGCGCACCGCCAACCGCCCGGTCACGAGTGGGCGCTTGGGTGTGAAAGAGGCTTTGGCGGTGGGCGTGGTGCTGGCGCTGTGCGCTTTTGGCCTGGTGTTGACCACCAATGCGGCCACCATCGCTTGGTCGTTTGCGGCCTTGGCGGTGACGCTGGCCTACCCGTATGCCAAACGTTTTGTGTCCATGCCACAGGCTGTGCTCGGCGTGGCCTTCAGTTTCGGTATTCCGATGGCATTTGCCGCCGTGCAAGGTCAGGTGCCATTGCTGGCTTGGGGTTTGTTGCTGGGCAATTTGTTTTGGGTGTTGGCCTATGACACCGAATACGCCATGGTGGACCGCGATGACGACTTGAACATTGGCATGAAAACCTCTGCCATCACGCTGGGGCAGTGGGATGTGACTGCGATTGCCTGTTTTTACCTGTTCTATTTGCTGGCTTGGGTGCTTTTGTTGGACGGTGCTTCACGCGGCGTGTGGTTTTGGGCGGGCTTGCTGGTGGCCATGGCGCAGGTGGTTTGGCACGTACTGCTGATCAAGGACCGCACACGCGAAGGCTGCTTCAAAGCCTTCAGGCTGAACCATTGGTTGGGGTTCAGCGTATTTGTCGGCGTGGCCTTGTCTTACTGATCGGCGCCCGAAAGCCCTATCGCGCTTTCATCGAAAGAGGCCTTAGGCCTTGCCGAACTCGTCTCCCAGCTCGCCGGCCCGCTTTTGGGCGGCTTGCATGGCCGCTACAAACGAAGCTTTGATGCCTGCGCTGTCCATGCTGGTCAAGGCCGCGTAGGTGGTGCCGCCCTTGGAGGTGACACGCTGGCGCAGCACTTCGGGTGTTTCGCTGGAGGCGGCGGCCAAAGCCGAGGCCCCAGAAAAGGTGGCCACTGCCAGTTGGTAGGCCTGGGCGACGGTCAGCCCCATGCCCACGCCAGCTTCGGTCATGGCTTCTAAAAAGTAAAAAACATAGGCGGGGCCAGATCCTGACAGAGCGGTCACGGCGTCCAGGTGTGACTCTTGGTCGACCCACACGCTCTGGCCTGTGGTGCGGATGATTTGCTCAACCGCAACTTTGTCGGCGGGAGTGACCGATGGACAAGCGAACAACCCGGTGATGCCTTGGCCGACCAGCGCAGGGGTGTTGGGCATGCAGCGCACCACGCGCTGTGTGCCTACCCAGCGGCAAATGCTGTCTGTGCGAATGCCTGCAGCCACCGACAGGTGGAGCGCCGACCGGGTCAAGGGCATGACCGGGAGGGCCGCTTCGTGAAAAACTTGGGGTTTGACGGCCCAGACCACCAATTCGGCTTGCGCCAAAGCCGGTCCTGCAGCAGACAGGGCGGTGATGCCAAAGTCTTGTTGCAGCTTGGCGGCCGTTTCTGCATAGGGTTCGACCACGGTGAATTGTTCGGGCTTCATGCCTTGGCGAATCAGGCCCCCGATGATGGCGCTTGCCATATTGCCGCCGCCAATAAAGGCCATGTGTTGTGCGTGGTGTGTCATGGGTTGCAAACTCCGAAAGTGACGCCAAAGGGCCTGTTGAATACTGTGATGCGGCGATTGTCGCTGTTTGTGTGGTCGTCATTGGGGTGCCCGTCGCGCTGTACGACTGCATTGGCCCCCCCTACCGCCCCCGTCCTTTTGAGGCGCTAGCAGCTGACAAACTCAGTGCGCAGGGCGACTGAAGCGCAAGTTTTACAAATTATTTGCTCAAGTAGTTGCGTCACGCATTTTTTAAAGGCATAATAGAGGGCTTCGCTTTTCAAAAGGCGTAGGTATCTGCCCAATCTGAAGCGCCGCGAGTGGTTTGCGGTGTGAATGACGGGTCCAAGACTGATTCTTGTTTGTTGGCTATTGGGCTGGCAGGCAAAGAATACAAGTTGGGAACAAAGAAATGATCCAGACAGAATCTCGGTTGGATGTGGCCGACAACACCGGCGCCAAGTCCGTGCTGTGCATTAAGGTGCTCGGCGGATCCAAGCGTCGCTATGCAAGTG
>JBIKKE010000137.1:0-7215 GCA_044360575.1 Limnohabitans sp.
CAAGTGGGGCCGCATCATCAACATCACCGGCAAGAGTGAGCCCGAACACACCAACGGCGCGTTTTGCGCCAAGGCGGGTATGCACAGCTGGGCCAAGGGTTTGTCGCGCATGGTCGGCAAGGATGGTGTCACGGTGAACTGCGTGCCACCGGGGCGCATCCATTCCGAGCAGATTTTCCGCAACTACACACCCGAGTACCGCCAGTGGCAGTGCGACAACGAAATTCCTGTTGGCCGCTATGGCGAGCCAGAAGACATGGCAAACCTGGTCACATTCTTGGCCTCGCCTTTGGCCAGTTACATCACCGGAGCAGTGATCCCGGTGGACGGTGGTTTGCGCAAATACCAGTTTTGATCTGATTCGGGCTTCGTGCCCTGTGCCTTTGCCCTGAAAGTGTTTATGACGGTCGATGTTTTGGTGATTGGCGGCGGCAACGCGGCCCTGTGTGCGGCGCTCATGGCCCGCGAAGCCGGTGCCAGTGTGATGCTGCTCGAATCGGCGCCGCGCGAGTGGCGCGGTGGCAATTCTGGCCACACACGCAATTTGCGCTGCATGCACGATGCGCCGCAAGACGTGTTGGTCGATGCCTATCCGGAAGAAGAGTTTTGGCAAGACCTGCTCAAGGTCACCGGCGGTCTGACCAACGAGCATTTAGCGCGCTTGGCGATTCGCCATTCAGCCACTTGCAGGCCTTGGATGGTCAAGCATGGCGTGCGTTTTCAGCCTTCGCTGTCCGGTGCTTTGCACACGGCCCGCACCAACGCGTTTTTCATGGGTGGCGGCAAGGCGTTGGTCAATGCTTTCTACCGCAGCGCAGAAAAGCTGGGCGTGGATATCCATTACAACGCCGAAGTGGATACCGTGGAGCTGGACGAGGGCCGCTTTGTGGCCGCGTCGGTGATGCACAAACAGGCCGATGGCAGCGTGCGGCGCGAACGAATTGAAGCCCGCTCCTGCGTGTTGGCAGCCGGGGGTTTTGAGTCCAACCGCGAGTGGCTGCGTGAGGCTTGGGGCCAGAACGAACGCGGTGAGTACCCGGCCGACCAATTTTTGATTCGCGGCACCCGATTCAACCAAGGCGTGTTGCTCAAGCACATGCTGGCGCAAGGCGCCGACCGCATTGGCGACCCGACGCAGGCGCACATGGTGGCCATCGATGCCCGTGCGCCGCTTTATGACGGTGGCATTTGCACACGCATCGACTGCGTGTCTTTGGGTGTGGTGGTCAACCGCGAAGCACGGCGTTTTTACGACGAAGGCGAAGACTTCTGGCCCAAGCGTTATGCGATCTGGGGTCGTCTGGTGGCGCAGCAGCCGGGGCAGGTGGCGTATTCCATCATCGATGCCAAAGCGGTGGGCCGTTTCATGCCCCCTGTGTTTGAAGGCACCCAGGCAGACAGCCTGCCCGAGTTGGCCCGCAAACTGGGCTTAGACGAGGCGACCTTCATGCAAACCTTGAACGACTACAACGCAGCTTGCCGCGAAGGCAAGTTTGACCACACGGCGCTGGACGACTGCCACACCGAGGGCGTGAGCCCCGCCAAAACCCACTGGGCGCGTCCGCTGGACACCGCGCCTTTTTACGCCTATGCCGTGCGGCCTGGCGTCACCTTCACCTATTTGGGATTGAAAACCGATGACACCACCGCTGTGCGATTCAACGACCAGCCCAGCCCCAATTTGTTTGTGGCCGGCGAAATGATGGCGGGCAATGTGCTGGGCAAGGGCTACACCGCCGGGGTGGGCATGACGATCGGCACGGCCTTTGGCCGCATCGCAGGCGAGCAGGCGGCCAAAGCCGTTAAAGCCCAAAAGGAAGGAGCTTCCCATGCAAACGCTTGAAGCCCTGACCCAAGATGCCCGTGCTTTGGCGCGTGGTGAGCTGACCGTGCCTGAGGCCGAAGTGGCCAGGCAGATGCAAATTTGCAACGGTTGCCGTTATTGCGAAGGTTTTTGTGCCGTGTTCCCGGCCATGACCCGGCGCTTGGAGTTCGGCAAGGCCGATATCCATTACATGGCCAACCTGTGCCACAACTGCGGCGCATGTTTGCATGCTTGCCAATACGCACCGCCGCACGACTTTGCCATCAATGTGCCCAAAGCCATGGCCCAAGTGCGCGGCCAGACTTACGCCGATTACGCTTGGCCACCCGCTCTGGGCAGCTTGTACCAACGCAACGGTCTGACTTTGTCGGTGGCACTCGCTTTGGGCTTGGCGCTGTTTTTGGCGCTGGCCATGCTGCGCCAAGGCACCTTGTGGTCAACGCCAGTGGCGGGTGGCTTTTACGCGGTGTTTCCGCACAATTTGATGGTCAGCCTGTTTGCGCCCATTTTCTTGTTTGCGGTGTTGGCGCTGGCCCTCGGTGTTCGGCGCTTTTGGCGCGACGTGACGCCTGCCACCAGCGGTGCCGACCTGACGCCGCCTGCTGCGGCCGAAGCGGCACACGACGCTTTGCGACTGAAATACTTGGACGGTGGCCACGGCGAAGGTTGCCACAACGAAGACGATGCGTGGACCCATGCCCGCAGGCGTTACCACCACCTGACGTTTTACGGTTTCATGTTGTGCTTTGCCGCCACCAGCGTGGCCACGCTGTACCACTATGTGTTGGATTGGCCCGCGCCTTACGACCTGACGACGTTGCCCAAGTTGCTGGGTGTCATTGGCGGGGTGAGCCTGACAGTGGGCACGGCTGGTTTGTGGCGCTTGAACCTGCGCCGCCACCCAGAGCATGGTGACGCGGCGCAGAAACCCATGGACCGGGGTTTCATTGCCTTGTTGTTCTTGGTCAGCGTCACGGGTTTGCTGCTGTGGTTGCTGGGCCAAACGCCTGCCATGCCTTTGATGTTGGCGGTGCATCTGGGTGCGGTGATGGCCTTGTTCCTGACCTTGCCCTACGGCAAGTTCGCGCATGGCATTTTCCGCACCGCGGCTTTGCTGCGCTTTGCCATTGAAAAGCGTCAACCCAACCGATTGGGGCTGGGCGGGGAATAAATCAATCCGTTGTGGACGGGCAGGCGCTGGCCGAATGGATCACGCCGCCGCCCAAACACACTTCGCCGTCATACAGCACAGCGCTTTGGCCGGGCGTGACGGCCCATTGATGTTCGCTGAACGACAGATTGAATCCGGCAGAACCATCGGTCATGCAGAGCGCTTGCAGGATGCAAGCTGCGTCCACTTGCCGGTAACGGGTTTTGGCGGCATAGGTGCCCTGCTTGGGGGCTAAGCCAGCGCACCAGCTCACGTCGGTGGCTTGCAGTTGAGGCGACAGCAGCCAAGGGTGGTCATGGCCTTGTACCACCCACAAGGTGTTGTTGGGGATGTCCTTGCGGGCCACAAACCAGGGTGTGTGCTCGCCTGCGCCACGCAAACCTTGCGCTTGCAGGGCTTTCATTTCAGCGCCTTTGGCCTTGATGCCGCCTATCCCTAAGCCCTGGCGTTGGCCCAGGGTGTAAAAGCTCAGCCCCACATGCTGGCCGATCGTGCGACCTGACGGGTCTTTGATGGGGCCGGGTTCTTTGCTGATGTAGCGGTTCAGAAACTCTCGGAATGGTCGCTCACCAATGAAGCAGATGCCGGTGGAGTCTTTCTTTTTGGCATTGGGCAGACCGATCTCTTGGGCGATGCGGCGCACCTCGGTTTTGTGCAATTCGCCCACCGGGAAAAGCGTCTTACTCAATTGCGCTTGGTTCAGGCGGTGTAAGAAGTAGCTTTGATCTTTGCTGGGGTCCAAGCCCTTGAGCAGCTCAAACAGGCCGCTGACCGTGTTTTGTCGTACACGGGCGTAATGGCCAGTGGCGATTTTCTCAGCGCCTACGCGCATGGCGTGGTCTAAGAAAGACTTGAATTTGATCTCGGCGTTGCACAGGATGTCCGGGTTGGGCGTGCGACCGGCTTGGTATTCGCGCACAAACTCGGAAAAAACCCGGTCTTTGTAATCGGCCGCAAAGTTGACGTGTTCGATCTCGATGCCCAGTACATCGGCCACGGCGGCAGCATCGACGAAGTCGACGTTCGATGAGCAGTACTCGCTGTCATCGTCGTCTTCCCAGTTTTTCATGAAAATGCCAATGACTTCATGGCCTTGCTGCTTGAGCAAATAGGCCGTGACGGCTGAGTCGACGCCGCCGGACAGGCCGACGACCACACGTTTGAATTTGGACATGGTGTGATTATCCTTTGCCCCATTGGGTCATGACGATGTGGGTATGGGCATGGGTTGGGCGGATCGGCTGGATAATGGCCAGCCTTGTGTTTGGAAGTCATGTTCAAAATCTGGTCACCAGACGCTGACCGTCTGTCGCAGTGTCGCCGTGCGTTTGCACGGTTTGCAGCATTCACCCACCGTGGCCTGGCCTTGGTGGGTGCGCTGGTGGCCGCCTTGTTGTTGTTGGTCTGGCTGCAGCCGCAGTGGTTGCAGCCGGTGGAGCAACGCTTGGCCACCTGGTTGAGAGAGCGCGAGGTGTTGACTGCGTTTTGGCCCCAAAACACAGCCGAGCGAGCCACTGCTGTGCATCTGCAAGATTTGCCGCCGCCTCAGGCCCTGGTGGCCAATTGGTTGGCACGCAAGTACAAGGTGGCGCCTGAGCCTTTGGCGGCCTTGGTGGCCGAGGCCCATGTGCTGGCCAAATCGTCCAAATTGCCTGCGCACCTGATTTTGGCCGTGATGGCCACGGAATCGAGTTTTCATCCCTATGTTCAGAGTCAGGCCGGTGCGCAGGGTTTGATGCAAGTCATGACGGGCATTCATGCCCAACGCTACGAGGCTTATGGCGGACCCTTGGCGGCTTTCGATCCGGTGACCAACTTGCGCGTGGGCGTGGCGGTGCTGGCCGACGCGATCAAATTGCGAGGTGGATCACTGGAGGACGGGTTGCTTTTCTACCTGGGGGGCTATGCCATGACCGAGGACAACGGTTATGTGGCCAAAGTCTTGGCGGAAAAAGCACGATTGGATGCCGTTGCCGCAGGCCAAAAACTCCCACTGGATTGATCTTTAGGGCCCACTGTCTATTGTTGGGTTGGGTGCAAGGGCCGTGTCACAAGCGACTGAAGAAAACGATACTCATCAACAAACCAGTGGCGATGACCAACCAGCGCACCCACTGAACGGGCAAACGTTTGGCCAGACGTGCGCCGACCCAACCCCCAGCGGTTGCCAAGACCATCATCCAGATCGCTTGCGGCCAAACAATGGCGCCCGCCAGCGCAAACGCGAGCACCGAGAGCAACGACAAGACAAAAGAGTTGAGGTTCTTCAGCGCATTGACAGTGTTCAGTCTGGATTCACCGGTCAGGGTGTAAAGCGCCATCAGCAAAATGCCCAGGCCCCCGTTGAAGTAACCCCCGTAAATGGCGACAAGCATGAGGCCGGGCTGGCGCCAAGCCTGTTGACCTTGTCCGGCGTTGCGTTTGGCCAGCCAAGGGCCAGCTGCAAAAAGCGCAGTGGCCAACAACAAAAGCCAAGGCACCAGGCTCGAAAAAACTTTAGCAGGCGTCACCAGCAGCAATCCGGCGCCGATCAAACCGCCTAATGCGGCAATGATGACTTCCCTTTTCAGCAAGCTTTTGGGCAGGGCCTTGAGTTCTGCACGAAACCCCCAGGTGCTGCCCAAGTAGCCTGGGCTCACGGCCATGGCACTGGTGGCGTTGGCGGCAAGAGGGGGGACACCTGCAAACACCAAGGCTGGAAAGGTGAGAAAGCTACCGCCCCCGGCGATGGCATTGAGCACGCCCGCGGCAAATGCTGCGCCGCCTGTGAGTAGCCAAAGGGCTTCGCCAGACCAAGCGGTGCTCATGTTGCCAAAGGTGGCAAGTTGGCCACGGCTGAATCGGTGTGGATCACGTCCAGCGGAAAGCGTTGCCCGGCCAGGTGGTCTTCGATGCACCGGAGCACCAAGGGGCTGCGGTGGCGATCGGCACTGTCGCGCACCTCTTGGGGCGTCATCCAAAGGGTCCGCACAATACCTTCGTCCAAGTTCAACCCTGGCTGCACATCGCCGATGTCACCGCAAAAGGCCATGCGCACATAGGTGATGTCTTCACCTGTTTGCGGCCTCTGAAAGCGAGATAAGTAAATACCCACTAACGCTGTGGGCTTGAAAGTTCTTGCGGTTTCCTCCAGGGCCTCGCGAGCACAGCCTTCAGCAGGTGACTCGCCGGGGTCGAGGTGACCGGCTGGGTTGTTCAGCCGAAGGCCTTCTTGGGTGTGTTCTTCTATCAGCAGGTAGCGGCCTTCTTTTTCAATGATGGCGGCCACGGTGACATTGGGTTTCCAGCGTGTGTCCATGCCGCGGATTATCGGGCCCCCGTGACCCCCAGGCTGACATTCAGTTGTCAGTCAGCCTGAGTCAAGCCTGAAAATGCACAATATCGGTGTTTACTGATGTATTGATTTTCCAAGTGCAACTGCCGCATGGCCATGGCACATGGAAGATCTTGGTGAAAGGGGGGACACATTGACTTCGGTTAAGCTGTTTTCCTTTGGTTTTCTGGACAGAGTGAGGAGACAGACATGCAAACAGGCGATACAGCCGCCACGCCCCAGCGTATTGGCGTGCCCAAAGAGGTTTTTCCTGGCGAAAAACGTGTGGCCACAGTCCCCGAAGCCGTGACCAAGTTGGTCAAATTGGGCTTTGCCGTGGTGGTTGAGCAGGGCGCGGGCGATCTCGCAGACCTCTCTGATGCGGCTTACGTTGAAGCCGGTGCCACCATCGCCCCGAATGCTGCAGCCCTCTGGAGCGGCAGCGACATCGTCTTCAAAGTGCGCGCCCCCACTGCCGATGAGGTGGCTTTGATGCACGAAGGCCAGACGCTGATCGGCTTCTTGTGGCCTGCACAAAACCCCGATTTGATGCAGCAGCTGTCGGCCAAAAAGGTCACCGCGCTGTCCATTGACGCTTTGCCACGCACATTGAGCCGTGCCCAGAAGATGGACGCGCTGACCTCCATGGCCGGTGTGAGCGGTTACCGGGCAGTGGTCGAGTCGGCCAACGCCTTTGGCCGTTTCTTCAATGGCCAGATCACGGCCGCAGGCAAAGTACCCCCCGCTAAGGTGTTCATCGCCGGTGCCGGTGTGGCCGGTTTGGCCGCCATTGGCGCGGCCGCCAGCTTGGGCGCGATCGTGCGCGCCAACGACACCCGCGCCGAAGTGGCCGACCAAGTTGTTTCGCTGGGCGGTGAGTTCGTCAAAGTCGATTACGAAGAAGAA
>JBIKKE010000098.1:0-8962 GCA_044360575.1 Limnohabitans sp.
CAGACCGCCACTTTGGCACCAGCTTCTTCAACCCCGCTGGTGGTGGTGACCCCGTCATGTACCAGCACATTTTTTGGTTCTTTGGTCACCCTGAGGTGTACATCATGATCTTGCCGGCCTTCGGCATCATCAGTCAGATCGTGCCCGCTTTCTCGCGCAAGAAGTTGTTTGGTTACGCCTCCATGGTGTACGCCACATCGTCCATTGCCATTTTGTCGTTCATCGTGTGGGCCCACCACATGTTCACGACGGGTATGCCGGTCACAGGTCAGTTGTTCTTCATGTATGCCACGATGCTGATCGCTGTGCCTACCGCCGTGAAGATTTTCAACTGGATCGCGACCATGTGGCGCGGTTCCATGACCTTTGAGACCCCCATGTTGTTTGCGGTGGGCTTCATTTTCGTGTTCACCATGGGTGGTTTCACGGGTTTGATTTTGGCCATGGCCCCGATCGATATCCAGTTGCAAGACACTTATTACGTGGTGGCTCACTTCCACTATGTGTTGGTGGCGGGTTCCTTGTTCGCCCTGTTTGCAGGTGTTTATTACTGGATCTCCAAGTGGACCGGCGTGATGTACAACGAAACACGCGGCAAGATCCACTTCTGGTGGTCCCTGATCTCGTTCAACGTGACCTTCTTCCCGATGCACTTTTTGGGTCTGGCCGGTATGCCACGTCGCTACGCTGACTACCCCATGCAGTTCACCGACTTCAACATGATTGCCTCGGTGGGTGCCTTCTTCTTTGGTTTTGCTCAGGTGTATTTCTTCCTGTTCGTAGTCTTGCCTTGTATGCTCGGAAAGGGCGAAAAAGCCCCACAGAAGCCTTGGGAAGCTGCAGAGGGCCTGGAGTGGGAAGTCCCATCTCCCGCACCATTCCACACCTTTGAAAATCCACCCAAGCTGGACGCTACCGCGACCCGCGTGATTGGTTGAGCAGCATGGCCATGACACCCGAGCAGAGAAAAAGCAATGTTCGTCTGGGCTTGATTTTGTTGTCGGTGGCCTGTGTTGTTTTGGCCGGGTTCGTGGCCAAAATCTTGCTGCTCAATACCTGAAAGTCATTTGATGAACTTGCGTGGTGCAAACTTGAAGATGGTCGGCAAGCTGGCAGTGGTCACTGCGGGCATGTTTTGCTTCGGGTACGCATTGGTGCCGATTTACAAGGCCATTTGCGAAATCACCGGGATCAATGTGTTGTCGATCTCCGAAACACAGGTGCCTGGTAACGCCAAAGCCGCGCAAGCGGCGCAGGTCCTGCGCAACAGCCAGGTGGATACCAGCCGCACCATCACGGTTGAGTTCGATGCCAATGTGCGCGGGCCTTGGGATTTCAAGCCAGAAAAAAGATCGATGCAAGTGCATCCAGGTGAACTGACCACGGTCATGTACGAGTTTCAAAACATCCAAAACCGTCGCATGGCCGCTCAGGCCATTCCCAGTTACGCCCCCAAGCAAGCCGCCAGCCATTTCAACAAGCTGGAGTGTTTTTGCTTCAACGAGTACACCTTGGAAGCAGGTGAGAAAAAAGCATGGCCGGTGGCTTTCGTGATTGATCCCAAACTTTCCAAGGATGTCACCACGATCACGCTGTCCTACACCTTCTTTGAAGTGGGCGGCAAGACGCCAGTGGCACCCACTGCGCCACTGGCCTCTAAAACAGTGACCACCGTCACAGGATCTGGTTCATGAGCGAGCCAGACACCAAATCAGTGCAAAACTCGACCTTGTTGAGGACGGTTCAAGCCGTACTTTGGTCTTTTGTAGGTTTGCGTAAAGGTTCTGATTACCAACAGGACCTTGAGAAGCTCAACCCTTTCCACATCATCGGTGTGGGAATCGGTGCGGCATTGTTGTTTGTATTGGGGCTCATCGCCTTGGTCAATTGGGTGGTGGCACAGCCTTATGTGCTGTAACCCATCTGTCAGATTTCGAATGAAGAGAGAGCAGGAGTATTCATGAGTTCAGCAGCACACGGCAGCACGCCTTACTACTACGTCCCCCACGAATCACGTCATCCCGTGATGGCGGCCATCGGTTTGTTCTTCGTCATTTTGGGCGCAGGTCAATGGATCAACGGCTCTGAATGGGGCATGTATTGCCTGTTCTTTGGCATGGCTTGGTGGCTGATCGTTTTGTACCAGTGGTTCTCAGAAGCGGTGCACGAAAGCGAAACCGGCATGTATGGCCGAAAGGTTGATTTGTCTTTCCGTTGGAGCATGACCTGGTTCATTTTTTCAGAAGTCATGTTTTTCGGTGCCTTCTTTACCGCCTTGTGGTGGGCCCGGTCGCACTCCATCCCTGCGCTGGGCAGCTTGGAAAATGCATTGCTCTGGCCTGACTTCAAAGCGGCTTGGCCCAGCGTTGTAGCGGGTGCCACCACTTCGCCTGCTGGCATTGTGGAGCCGTTCAAGACCATGGGTCCTTTCTGGTTGCCCACGATCAACACGGCATTGCTCTTGACGTCCGGTGTCACATTGACCATCGCACACCACGCCTTGCAGGTCGGCGATCGGCTGAAAACCATCAAATTCATGTGGATGACGGTTATCTTGGGCATTGTCTTCTTGTTTGTTCAGGGGTACGAATACGCCCACGCATGGGGTGACTTGAACCTCAAGCTCTCGTCCGGCATCTATGGTTCCACCTTCTACATGCTGACGGGTTTCCACGGTTTCCACGTTTTTGTGGGCATGTTGATGTTGTTGTTCATCACCTTGCGTTTGCAAAAAGGCCACTTCACCAAAGACCGTCATTTTGGTTTCGAAGGCGCCGCTTGGTATTGGCACTTTGTTGACGTGGTTTGGTTGGGTTTGTACATCCTGGTTTACTGGATGTAAGACCTGAACGGCTCGTGAAAAAAGCGCCCTCGGGCGCTTTTTTATTGAGATGGCTTGAAGGCGGGTGAATCGAATCAAAGCCCTGGTGGAATGCCTGTCGGTTGAATCCAACCCATCTTCCAAGAAATCAAGACGCAAAGAAACAAAAGGATCGACAAACCTACCCTCAGGGCGAGCGCAGTGGCCATTTTGTTTTTGGGTGGTGCCGCACCGTCTTCCGGAGGCACACTGCCCCTCATCATGTGAAGCAATGCCCAGACCAAACTGGCCAAGATGGCCACAAAAGCGACAACAACCAATATTTTCATAGCGACATTATCCGATGACTGAAAAAACCCCTTGGCAACAAAGATGGCTCTTGTTGATACTTGCTTTGCTGAGTGTGGGGCTGACTTGTTCGTTGGGTTTGTGGCAACTGGGCCGCGCGGCTGAAAAAACATCCTTGCAGCAGGCAAGAACCCAACAGGCCGAAAAACCAGTGCTGAATGGCCAAAGCCTGAAAGTAGGCTCTGACCCGTCTGATGCCCGTGAAGACTTGTTGCACCGTCGCATGGTGTTGACAGGACATTGGCAACACCAGCACACCGTTTACTTGGAAAACCGGCAAATGAATGCCAAGCCTGGGTTCTTTGTTTTGACGCCGCTCAAGATGGAAGGCGTGGGTACCACGGTGTTGGTTCAGCGCGGTTGGGTTCAGCGTTCGTTCACGGATCGCACAGCATTGCCGCCCGTTGGTCAGTCTTCGGAGCGCGTAGAAGTGGCCGGAAATTTGGCCCCATGGCCGTCAAGGCTCTACGATTTTGGTGGCGAAGAAAAAGGCCCGATACGGCAAAATCTGGATTGGCAGGTATTCAGGCAACAAACTGGTTTGGACTTGCCCCGGTACACACTGCTCCAGTCTGGTGAGGCGTCTGAAGGACTGCTTCGTGAATGGCCTGTGGTGGCCAGTGGTGTCGCAAAACACCATGGTTACGCTTTTCAATGGTTCGGCCTCAGCGCCTTGATCGCATTACTTTATGTCTGGTTCCAAATTGTCCAACCCCGTCGATCCCCAAAAATCCGCTGAAAGCCCCTTGGCCATGACCATTCATGATTTGCCAAGTCCGGTCGATGTGGTACAGGCTGATACCCAGCGTACGCGCATGGGTCGCTGGAAAATGATCGCGATGATGTTGGTCTGCGCATCGCCCGTTTTGGCTTCTTATTTCACCTATTACGTTCTTCGCCCTGAGGGCCGCAGCGTCTATGGTGAACTGATTCAGCCGCAAAAGGACATGCCCATCATCACGGTCAAAAATGACCAAGCGCAAGATGTTGCAGTGCAGTCGCTCAAAGGCCAGTGGTTGTTGGTGACCGTGGCTTCAGGTGCGTGCGATGAGCGCTGCCAGCAAAATCTTTACTTTCAAAGGCAGTTGAGAGAGATTCTTGGGCGTGACAAGGATCGACTGGACCGTGTTTGGCTGGTCACCGATGCCGCTCCTGTTGCCACAGAATTGAGCGCTGCGCTCAGTGGTGCGCATGTGCTGAGAATGGACTCTGAAACGGTGGCCCGCTGGATTACCCCCGGAGCCGGGCAGCAGGCACAAGACCATTTGTACGTGGTAGATCCCATGGGCAACTTCATGATGCGTTTTCCGGCGAACATGGATGTTGCGGGCGCCTCCAAAGCCAAAAGAGACCTGAACCGCTTGCTCAAGGCGTCATCATCTTGGGATCAAGCGGGACGATGAACCATGAATGAAGTTGAGTTGTACAACCTCGAGCCATTGGTGGAGCTGATGGCGGTGGGTTTGGCAGTGGCTGCTTTGCCACTGGCTTGGTGGTTTTGGCAGCAGCGCCGCGCTACCCCGACCAGTCGACTGAAAGCTTTGACGCTGATCACCTTGTTTTTGACCTTTGACTTGGTGTTGTTTGGCGCTTTCACACGTTTGACCGACTCAGGCTTGGGTTGTCCCGATTGGCCAGGCTGCTACGGCAGCGCCACGCCCATAGGTGCCAAAGCTGAAATCAAGGCCGCTGAAACCGCCATGCCCACGGGGCCGGTCACCAAAAGCAAAGCCTGGATAGAAATGGTTCACCGTTATCTGGCCACTGGGGTCGGCGTCCTGATCTTGACATTGGCCGCCATGACTTGGTGGTTGCGCCGCCAAAGTCGAGAAGTCAGCCCTTGGTTGCCTACTTTCACCTTGGTGTGGGTTTGCATGCAAGGCGCTTTTGGTGCACTCACGGTGACCATGAAGCTGTTTCCGGCCATCGTCACCTTGCACCTGATGGGTGGCATTGGTTTGTTGGCTTTGCTCATGGCCCAAGCCGTGCGCTACGACAGTACGGGTCTGCGGCCATTGCCAAGTTTTTTGCGTCGAGGTTTGTGGATCGGTTTTGCGCTGATCTGGGCCCAAATTGCTTTGGGAGGCTGGGTCAGTACCAACTATGCCGTGTTGGCGTGTCCAGACTTTCCAACCTGCAATGGCCAATGGGTCCCTGAAATGAATTGGGAAGGCTTCAGTGTCTGGCGCGAACTGGGCTACACCCCAAGCGGTGAGCTTTTGCCCTTTTTGGCTTTGTCGACGATCCACTTTGTTCACCGTTCTGCCGCCTGGCTGGTTTTGGGGGTCATGGTTTGGCTGGGATGGCGTTTGCGTCAGCAGCCAGGCTTGACTTTGGCAGGGCGCTGGCTGCTGGGTTTGTCGGCTTTGCAACTCATCACCGGGCTGAGCAATGTGGTGTTGGGCTGGCCTTTGTTGGCTGCCGTTTTGCATACCGGTGGCGCTGCAGCCATGGTCGTGACCTTGACCTGGGCACTCACTGCCAGCCGGAACGATAATCCACAGCGTATGACGTTTTCCCCAAGGCCTGCCCCATGACCGCCGCGATTGCCCCTTTGCCGATGACTGCTTGGCAGCAGTATTACGCCCTGACCAAGCCGCGCGTGGTTCAGTTGATTGTGTTTTGTGCACTGATCGGCATGGTGCTGGCTGTGCCGGGTGTGCCCAGTTGGGCCGAATTAAAGCTGGGTCTTTGGGCTTGCGTGGGCATCTGGTTGGTGGCGGGCGCGGCTGCAGCCTTCAACTGTTTGGTTGAAAAAACCATCGACGCCAAGATGAAACGCACCGCCTGGCGGCCCACCGCCAAAGGCGAGCTGAGCGACCGTCAGGCGCTGTTGTTTTCAGGGGTTCTGTGCGCTGTGGGCTCGGCCGTGCTGTATGTGCTGGTCAACCCGCTCACCATGTGGCTCACCTTTGCCACCTTTGTGGGCTACGCCGTCATTTACACCGTGATCCTGAAACCTCTGACGCCGCAAAACATTGTGATCGGCGGGGCCAGTGGGGCCATGCCGCCCGTGCTGGGCTGGGCCGCCATGACCGGGCAGGTCGGACCTGAAGCCTTGATATTGTTTTTGATCATTTTCTTGTGGACGCCGCCGCACTTTTGGGCCTTGGCGCTCTACCGTGTTGAGGACTACCGCAGGTCCGGTTTGCCCATGTTGCCGGTGACGCACGGCAACGAATTCACGCGGCTGCAAATTTTGTTGTACACCGTGGTCTTGATGGCCTCTTGCCTGATGCCCTTTGTCTATGGCATGAGCTCTTGGCTTTATTTGGCGGCAGCGGTGGTGCTCAGCATCGGATTCATCGGTTACGCGGTGGCCTTGTACCGCGAATATTCGGATGAGCTGGCCCGCAAAACCTTTCGCTTCTCATTGGTCCACCTGAGCGCCTTGTTCGCCGCTTTGTTGCTTGACCATTATCTTTTTTAAGGCCCGTCCATGCTGCAGCGCAGAGTTGTTTCGAGAACCCTTTTGGCTTTGAGCTTGGTCAGTGCTTGGGCGGTTTTGTCCGGTTGCGGCCAAGACAAACCGGCTTTCAAGGGCGTGGACATCACGGGCGCTGATTACGCGCAGGGCTTTACCCTCAGCGACCAAGATGGTCAGGTACGCACCCTGAAGGACTTCGCAGGCAAAGCCGTGGTGGTTTTTTTTGGTTTCACCCAATGCCCTGATGTGTGTCCTACGGCCTTGCAAGAAATCGCCCAAGCCAAACAGCTGTTGGGTGCGGATGGTGCCAAGCTGCAGGGTATTTTCATCACCGTCGACCCTGAGCGTGACACGCCCGAGTTGCTCAAGGCCTATGTGGCCAACTTTGGGGCTGATTTTGTGGCCCTGCGCCCCAGCCCTGAGCAGCTGCCCAAAGTGACCAAAGACTTCAAGATCTATTACAAAAAGGTCGATGGCAAAACCCCCACCAGCTACACCCTGGACCATTCGGCGGGCAGTTTTGCATTTGACCCGCAAGGCCGTATTCGGCTGTACAACCGCCACGCCAGCGGGGCCGAGACCTTGGCAGCTGACGTGAAAATCTTGCTGAGTGGCAAGTAAGGCAAGTAAGGCAAGTAAGGCAAGTAAGGCAAATCGGGCTTCAGTTCAGCTCGATCTTCTGACTTCGGATGATGGCGCCCAAGGCTTGGGTGTCGGATTCAATCCGGTTTTTCAAACCCTCGGGCGAGGAGCCCACCACCTGCCAGCCTTGTTGAAACAATCGCGCCCGCATCTCGGGCGAACGCACGATCTCGCTCACAACGGCGGACAACCGGCTGGCAACCGCAGCAGGCATGGAGGCCGGTGCCGCCACTGCATTCCAAATTTCTAATTGGTAATCTTTGACGCCGATTTCTGACAGGCTGGGCACTTCTGCGGCCACAGAGCTGCGGCCGCTGCTGGACGCGCCAATGGCACGCAGTTTGCCCGCATTGACTTGCGCCGCCGACATGGCCGGTGGCAACAAGGCCAACTGCACTTGGCCTCCCAGCAAAGCCGTGATGATTTGCGGGTTGCCGGGGTAGGGCACATGCACGGGCGCAATGTTGGCCTTGGTTTTGAGCAGTTCCATACCCAAGTGCGCCACGGTGCCGACACCTGGTGATGCGTAGCTGAGTTGGTTGCCTGACTTTTGGGCCCAGCTCAACCACTCTTTGGCGGTCTGTCCAGGCGCGTTCGCGGGCACGGTCAGAACCAGCGGCGCTTTGCCAATCAGGCTGATGGGGGCGAGATCTTTGAGCGGGTCATAGGGCACCTTTGGGTTCAGGATGCGGGCGATCGTCATGTTGCCGTTGATCATCAGGCCCAAGGTGTGGCCGTCAGTGGACTTGGCCACAAAGTCGGCAGCGATGTTGCCGCCGGCGCCCACTTTGTTCTCTACGATCACGTTTTGACCCAGCGCCTTGGCCAATGGTTCGGCCAGTGCGCGGGCGGTCAAGTCTGGGCTGGAGCCGGCAGGAAATCCCACCACCAAGCGCACAGTTTGGGTTGGCCATGGGGTCGCCCATGTGGGTGCTGCGCCGAGAAACAAGACGGCCCCCATGGCTTGAGTCAAAAGGCGGCGGGAAAAACGGATGGCGTTGATGGGGTTCATGGCAGTTAATCTCAATAAAACAGCAAATACTTTAGCTCAAAGTGGGCAAAAAAATACCCGGGCATGGCCGGGTACCTGAGTGTCAGAGGCTGGCAAAAGAAAAAAAGCCGTCAAGCAAACTCGACCAGCGCTTTTTTCATCTTTTTCATGGCCGCCACTTCGATTTGGCGGATGCGCTCAGCGCTCACCCCGTATTCGTCGGCCAGGTCGTGCAGTGTCATGCCACCCGAGCCGTTGTCGTTGACCTTGAGCCAACGTTCTTCGACGATGCGGCGGCTGCGCTCGTCCAGCACATTCAGGGCGCTGGCCAAGCCGTCGCTGGCCATTACATCGCGCTGGTGCGCTTCGATCATGGCAGTCGGTTCGTGGTTCACATCGGCCAGGTAAGCAATCGGCCCAAAGGCCTGCTCGCCGTCGTCCGATGGGGCAGGGTCCAGCAGCACATCGCCGCCGGACATGCGCATTTCCATCTCGCGCACTTCTTCGCGCTTGACGTTCAGGCTTTGCGCCATGGATTCCACTTGGTCGGGGGTCAAGGTGTCGCGGTGCGTGCCTGCGTCGGCGTCGGACTTGTAGCCTTGCTTCATCGAGCGCAGGTTGAAAAACAACTTGCGTTGAGCCTTGGTAGTAGCCACCTTGACCATGCGCCAGTTTTTCAGGATGTACTCGTGAATCTCGGCTTTGATCCAATGCAGTGCGTAGCTGACCAAGC
>JBIKKE010000041.1:0-13949 GCA_044360575.1 Limnohabitans sp.
CTGGATCAGATCGCCGTGGGGCAGGCCGTAGCCCAAGTATTGGCGCGACACCGACACCACCAAACGCAGGTGCGAAAGCACCAGCTTGCGGGCGGCTTCGAGGTCGTCGTTGGCTTTGAGTTGGCGAGCTGCCTCCTGCTCCTCCTCAAGGGTGAGCATGGGCATGCGGTTGACCGCAGAAATGTAGGCGTCGAGGTGGCCGAGCGAGGGCACCACCGCCCAAGGGTTGCTCAGCGTGATGGCTGTGGCGGGGGAACCAGTTTGAATGTTCATACCAGAACTCCTTTCAGAATACCCCAATATTAGCACTCTCTGGTGAGGAGTGCCAAAAAGTGAGGGCCAGTGTTGGCGCCTTGGGGTGGGTGGCCTAGCCTCCCGATTTTGGGCAGTGTGTGTCTGCCAGTCTGTGTGCTGGAAGACGCGCCAAATGCTTCTGCGAAATGCTGCTGTTTCAGCTCAGCAGGGCTTGGGCAAACTCACGGGCATTGAAGGTTTCCAGGTCTTCGAGCTTCTCACCCACACCAATGAAATACACCGGAATCGGTTTTTCGCGGGCAATGGCGCACAGCACCCCGCCCTTGGCCGTGCCGTCCAGTTTGGTCACGATCAAGCCCGTCAGACCCAGCGTGTCGTCAAAAGCC
Organism: Limnohabitans sp.; assembly: GCA_044360575.1. GTDB lineage: Bacteria > Pseudomonadota > Gammaproteobacteria > Burkholderiales > Burkholderiaceae_C > Limnohabitans_A. The sequence goes on from JBIKKE010000041.1 coordinate 642, forward strand.
TTGACCTGGGCCAAGGCGTTTTGACCGGTGTTGCCGTCGATCACCAGCAGCACTTCGTGAGGGGCAGTGCCGTCGGCCTTTTGCACCACGCGCTTGATTTTTTTCAGCTCTTCCATCAGGTGGGTTTGAGTGGGCAGGCGACCGGCCGTGTCCACCAGCACCACATCGCGGCCCCGGGCGCGGCCAGCGCTCACAGCGTCAAAGCTCACGGCGGCAGGGTCGCCGCCTTGCTGGCTGACGATTTCTACCGTGTTGCGGTCAGCCCAGACGGCCAATTGCTCCTTGGCCGCGGCCCGGAAGGTGTCGGCTGCGGCCAGCAGCACGCTCAGGCCCTCGTCGGCCAGGTGCTTGGTCAGTTTGCCAATCGAGGTGGTTTTGCCCGCACCATTGACGCCTGCCACCATGATCACGGTGGGCTGGTGGTTGCCGATGGTCAGAGGCTTTTGCAGAGGAAGCAGCAAGTCGGTGATGGCATCGGCCAACAGGGTTTTGACCTGAGAAGGTTCGGTGGCCTTGGTGTCTTTCACGCGGCGTTTGAGGTCTTGCAGCAAATGCTCGGTGGCTTTGACACCGGTGTCTGCCACCAGGAGGGCAGTTTCCAGCTCTTCATAAAGCTCGTCGTCGATGCGCGTGCCCGTGAAGACGGTGGTGATGCTGGATCCGGTCTTGCGCAGGCCCGCCTTCAGGCGGTCAAGCCAGCCCTGGCGGGCAGCGGGGGCAGCGGGCGGTGCTTCGAAAAGTTTTTGGGGCACTAAAGGGTCGCTGGTGGGTGCTGAAACAGCCGGTGTGATGGCGGCTGGCTGGGGCGATGTCAATGCGGGCGCAAGAGCGGGTGCGTCAGCAGCTGGGGTCGATGGGACCTCGGCAATTGGGGATTTTTTTTTGAAGAAACTGAACATGGCTTGGATTTCAAGGATCATGCATTCTATGAAACCGAACTTTCTCTTTGGACTTTTTGTGGCAACAGCCTTGTTGGGCACTGCTGCGAGCGCAGTCGCTCAGACACCGCAGGGGCCACAAAACACGGCCAACGCGGCCACCCCTGCAGCCAATCCTGCGGCTGCAGCGCAAGTGCACACCTTCACATTGGCCAACGGCATGGCCTTGTGGGTCAAGCCTGACCGCCGTGCCCCGACGGCGGTGCACATGGTGTGGCTGCGTGTGGGCTCCATGGACGAGGTGGATGGCACCAGTGGCGTGGCCCATGTGCTCGAGCACATGCTGTTCAAGGGCACGCCCAGCTTGGCAGCTGGTGAGTTTTCGCGCCGAGTGGCGGCGCTGGGCGGACGCGAAAACGCCTTCACTGCCAAGGACTACACCGGCTATTTCCAGCAGATACCCTCAGCGCAACTGGAAGCCGTAATGCGCTTGGAGTCTGACCGTTTTGCCAACAACCAGTGGCCAGACAGCGAATTCATCAAAGAGCTGGAGGTGGTCAAAGAAGAGCGCCGCCTGCGTACCGACGACAACCCCCGCGCCCAGTTGCACGAAAAGCTCTCGGCCACCGCTTTGGTCGCATCGCCTTACCGTCGTCCCATTGTGGGTTGGATGAGTGACCTGGAGGCTATGACCGCGCAAGATGCCCGCGACTTTTATCGCAAGTGGTACTCGCCGGCCAACGCCGTGGTGGTGGTGGCCGGCGATGTCGATCCGTTGCGCGTCAAGGCCTTGGCCGACCAATACTACGGCGTGATCCCTGCACGCGCTGTGCCCGATCGCAAGCCGCGTGATGAACCTGCGCAGCAAGGCTTGCGCCGTTTTGAGTTCAAGGCACCTGCCGAACAGTCATATGTGGCTTTGGCCTTCAAAGTGCCAAGACTGGCCAGCTTGGCCCCAGCGCCCGAGCACGACGAGGCGCTGGCTTTGACCGTGCTGGCTGCGGTGCTGGATGGCTACAGCGGCGCCCGGCTGGACCGTGCCCTGACCCAGGGTGAAAACCGGTTGGCCGACAGTGCAGGGGCCTACAACGGCCTCATGGGCAGAGGCCCACAGTTCTTTTATTTGGAAGGGGTGCCCGCCAAAGGCCAAACGCCAGAAGCACTGGAGGCGGCCTTGCGTGCCCAAGTGCAACGCGTGGCCACGGAAGGCGTGACCGAAGCCGAACTGCAGCGCGTCAAGACCCAGTGGGTGGCTGGCGAAATCTACAAACTGGACTCTGTTTTCAACCAAGCCCGCGAGCTGGGTGTGGCCTGGACGCTGGGCCTGCCGCCTGACTATGGGACGCAGTTGATTGCCCGCTTGCGTCAAGTCACGCCGGCCCAGGTGCAAGCCGTGGCGCAAAAGTACTTTGGCGACGACAGCCTCACGGTGGCCATCTTGCGGCCCCAGCCTATGTCGGGCCAGCCCCGTCCGCGCCGTCCAGCCGCTGGCGCTCGGCACTGAACCCGGTGAATGCCATGCAAAACCACACCCCCATGCCATTGATCTCTTGGTTGTCCAAGACCCGAAAAACGCTTTGGCGGTCCAGCTGTCTGCTGGCTTGCTGGGCCGTGAACACGGGTGCGCATGCCGCTTTGCCTATCCAGCATTGGACCCAGGCCAATGGTGCCCGTGTTTACCTGGTCGAAAGCCACGCCATCCCCATGGTCGATGTGCAGATTGACATCGACGCGGGCAGCCGCCGTGACCCGGCCGCGCAGTCCGGCTTGGCTTCGGTCATGGCGGGCCAGATGGCCAACGGCATCCGTTCCGAGCCCCAAGGGCAAGGCCCTTACCCGAAGGCCATGGATGAAAACCAAATCGGTGAAGCTTGGGCCGACTTGGGCGCCAGTTTAGGCATCAGCGCCAGCGGCGACCGTTTGAGCTTTGGCCTGCGCAGTTTGAGCTACCCAGACCTGCTGGACAAAGCCGTGGCTTTGGCGGCCCGTCAAATGGCCCACCCTGCCTTTCCTGAGGCCATGTGGTTGCGTGATCGGGAGCGTTTCAGCGCGGCCATCCGTGAGTCGCTCACCAAGCCGGGCACCGTGGTGCAGCACCGTTTTGCCCAAGCTGTTTTCGGGACTCATCCTTACGGGCAGCGCACCACGCCCGAGACGCTGTCACGCATCGGCGTACAAGAAATTCAGCAACTGCATGCGAAGAGTTTGCGCGCTTGCCGGGCAGCGGTGAGCGTGGTCGGGGCATTGACCCGCGCCCAAACCGATGCCTTGGTGCAACGGCTGTTGGCCCAATGGTCACGCGATTCAGGCTGCCAGAGCTTGCCGCCCGTGCCCGAAGTGGCCCCATTGACGGCTGCGCAAAACCTGAACCTTGCATTTGATTCGGCCCAGGCCCATGTGCTGATGGGCCAGCCGGGTTACAAACGTTCTGACCCCGACTTTTTTCCTCTGCTGGTGGGCAACCACATCTTGGGTGGCGGTGGCTTTGTGTCCCGCTTGACCGAGCAAGTGCGTGAAAAACGTGGCCTGAGCTACAGCGTTTACAGCGCTTTTGCGCCGGGTCTTCACGCTGGCGCTTTCACTGTGGGCTTGCAGACGCGTCCTGACCAAGCCGCACAGGCCGTGGCGGTGGCCAAAGAGGTGGTGCGAGGCTTTGTGCGCGAAGGTCCGACCGAAGCTGAGTTGCAAGCGGCCAAATCCAACTTGGTGGGCGGCTTTGCATTGCGCATCGACAGCAACCGCAAGTTACTGGACAACGTGGCCAACATCGCGTGGAATCGTTTACCGCTGGACTATTTGAGCAACTGGACGCGCCAAATCGAGCGCGTCAGTGCTGCCGATATTCAACGCGCCATGGCCCGGGTGTTGCAGCCTGAGCGCATGGTCACGGTGGTGGTGGGTGGCCAGCCATGAGCCGGTTTTAGACTGACCCGAAGCCGCGCCATTCGATTCTGTGTTTTTGGGGCTCCCGACGGGCCCTTTACACTCGCAATCTATGCCATCAGCTCCCTCCAAGCGTCCAGCCCTCAGCGGTGCAGCCCGTCATGCTGCAGCCAAAAAGCCCCAAAACCCGGTGCCCAAGGGCCCGTCTTCGCACGAGATCCGCATCATTGGCGGGCAGTGGCGGCGTACTCGACTGAAAGTGATCGACAAACCGGGCTTGCGCCCCACACCCGATCGCGTGCGTGAAACCCTGTTCAACTGGCTTGGGCAAGACCTGACGGACTGGCGTTGTGTCGATGCTTTTGCCGGCACGGGCGTACTGGGCCTGGAGGCCGCATCGCGCGGAGCGGCCCATGTGCTGCTGGTTGAGCAAGACGCCGTATTGGCGCGCGATTTGCAAGACAACGCCACCCGCCTCAAAGCCAGCATGGTCAGCGTGCAGCGCGGCGATGGGGTCGCCGCCTTGCTGCGTTTGCCCACCGCAAGCGTGGACTTGGTCTTCATCGACCCACCTTTTGAAGGCCCATGGTTTGAACCCGCTCTGAAAGCCGCAGTCCGTGCCGTGCCCGTGGGCGGTTGGATTTACCTCGAAGCCCCGGTGGCTTGGCCTGCCGAGGCCCTGGGGGCTTTGGGTTTGCAGTGTGAGCGCCACCTCAAAGCGGGTGCAGTCCATGCGCATTTGCTGCAACGGACCCGCCTGGAGCCTTTACCAACCGGGCCCTCCACAACCTCCATGCCCGCCACGCACACACCTGAAGGAGAAACGCCATGAGCCGATCTGCCCCATCTGGCACGCACCATGAAGACCATGCTGACGTGATTGCAGTTTATTCCGGCACCTTTGACCCTTTGACCTTGGGCCACGAAGACGCGATCCGCCGCGCCGCAAAGATGTTTGACCAAGTCATCATCGCAGTGGCCGTGGCGCACCACAAAAAAACCGTGTTCACACTGGACGAACGTGTGGCCTTGGCGCAAGCCGCATTGGCCGATTGCCCCAATGTCACGGCCCTGCCTTTTGATGGCCTGATCGTGGAATTTGTGCGCTCGCAAAACGCCAAGGTGATTGTGCGTGGCCTGCGCTCGGTGACCGATTACGACTACGAAACGCAAATGTCTGGCATGAACCGCCATCTGGCCCCAGAGGTGGACACAGTCTTCTTGCACACCAGCGCCCATGTGCAGCACATCAGCAGCACCTTGGTGCGCGAAATCGCCAAACTTGGCGGTGATGTGTCGGGCCTGGTGTCCGCCCCCGTGCTGAACGCTTTGCAGGGCAAAGTGGCCACCAAGCATTGAGCTTTAAACCTCGGCGCCTTCGACCAAAAAGCGCACCCGCTTCTGACCTTGCCATTCGTCGGCATCCAAGCGGTAAGCCAACTTCACGCGCGCAGGCAGCGGCTCGGTGCGGCCAAACCAGATGCCGTCCACCGGCTGACCCTGATGTTTCATCTTGAGTGACAGGTGTTTTTCGCCCACCAAGCGTTGCGACACGATCTCGATCTCTTCGCAAAACACCGGTGGCGCAAAGCCTTGGCCCCAGACCTCATGGTGCAGCATGTCCACCAAATCGACCCGGCGGTACTCGGCAGGCAGCGGCCCATCGGTTTCCAGGCGGCGTTGCAGCGTGGCGGCGTCCAGCCATTCCATGGCCACTTGGTTCAGCGTTTCTTCAAACACATCGAGGTGTTCTTCGGCAATGGTGCAACCCGCCGCCATGGCATGCCCACCAAAACGCAGCAGCACACCCGGTGCGCGTTTGGCCACCAGGTCGAGCGCGTCGCGCAGATGAAAACCTGCAATTGAGCGGCCTGAACCTTTGAGCTCATGCTCTTTGCCTGGGGCGCTGCTGGCCGCGAAAACGAAGGTGGGGCGGTGCAGCTTGTCCTTGATGCGCGAAGCCACGATGCCCACCACACCTTCGTGAAAGTCCGGATCGAACACGCAAATGGCGGGCGGCGGCTCGTCGCCCTCGTCAAACAGCGACTCGGCCATCTCCATCGCCATCTCGCGCATGTCGCCTTCGATCACACGGCGTTCGCGGTTGATCGCGTCCAGCTGCTTGGCCAGCTCGTCGGCGCGGCCCGCATCGTCGGTCAGCAGGCATTCGATGCCCAGCGTCATGTCGGCCAGGCGGCCTGCGGCGTTGATGCGTGGCCCCAAGGCAAACCCGAAGTCAAAGGTGGTGGCTTTGGCGGTTTCGCGGCTTGCGGCTCGCATGAGCGCCGACATACCCGGCGGCAGCGCACCTGCACGCACGCGGCGCAGACCTTGGGCAACCAATCGGCGGTTGTTGGCATCGAGCTTGACCACGTCGGCCACCGTGCCCAAAGCCACCAGCGGCAGCAGGGCGTCTAGCCGGGGTTGGTTGCTCGCATCAAACACACCTCGCTGGCGTAGCTCGGCGCGCAGTGCCAGCAGCACATAAAACATCACGCCGACACCGGCGATGGATTTGCTGGTGAAACTGCATCCGGGTTGGTTGGGGTTGACGATGACTTCGGCCGTGGGCAATTCGCTGCCCGGCAAATGGTGGTCGGTCACCAGCACCTGCAGGCCCAGCGCTTGCGCAGCCTGCACACCCGCCACGCTGGCGATGCCGTTGTCCACCGTGATCAACACATCCGCGCCTTGTGCGTGGACCCGCTCGGCAATCGGGGGTGTGAGGCCGTAACCGTCCACCACTCGGTCGGGCACGAGATAGCTCACGTTTTGGGCGCCCAGCATGCGCAAACCACGCACGCCCACTGCGCAGGCGGTTGCGCCATCGCAGTCGTAATCGGCCACGATGCACAAGCGCTTGTTTTGCGCGATGGCATCGGCCAAGAGTTTTGCTGCCTCCAGGGTGCCCATCATGCCGGCCGGAGGCAGCAATAGGTTCAGCGCATCGTCAAGTTCGTCTTTGGATTGCACGCCACGGGCGGCATACAAGCGGGCCAGCAGGGGGTGGATGCCCGCTTGTTCCAGCGCCCAGGCGCTGCGGGGGGGCACATCTCGGGTGAGCAAATTCATGGGGCGATCAGCTTGTGAGGAGGGCTTGGAGGGCCGCAGCAGGGGAAGGTTTGTTGAACAGCCGGGTGATTTTTTGGTGCCAAGCGGCAGGCGCAGCGGTGTAGGTGTGGGCGGTGTGCTCGCTGCACAGGCTGAGCTTGACTTGGCCTGTGGTCTCCAGATGTTTCAGTGCATCTGCCACGGCCGTGGCATCCAGGTGTTGCCACGCTTGTCGCCAAGCCTGCACATCCCCTCGCAAGGCGCTGGCGCGCAGGGTGTTTGGCATGTTCACGGCTTGGACTGGTTGGGTGACCTCGGCAGGCAAAACGCCCGCACCGTGCAACCAAAAGGCGTTCACGGTGTGCTGTCTGCGGGCCTCGCGCGCGTCGTTCACCGGGTGGTTGTAAAGCAGCATCTGCATTTCGCTTTGCAGGCGCTGAAACGGCCGTGTGGCCGGATGGTCTGGCATCCAGTTTTTGACATTTTGGCCGATCACCCGGTCCAGCGAAACGGTGGGCAGATCGGTCAACAGCGCGCCCTGAACGTGCCATTGCAAAGCGCTTTGCCAAGTCACTTGCAAGCCGTCTTCCAATAAAAATGCTTGCATGGCCTGCAGCAATTGCTGGGATTCTTCGTCCGACAGGTGCAAATGCTCGGGGTCGGCCATCACCACTTGGTCCATGCCGATTTGCCAGTGGCAGGGCGCCATCCAAGCCTGGGGTGCTGGGTTGACTTGACCGTGATGGCTGTCTTGGGGAGATGGCTTGTTTTGCCAAGCTGCCCAAGGCAAAGAGAGGGCATCGTGCGCCCAACCCAGGGCTTGGGCCTGCAGCCGCTCATGTGGCATGTGCAGGGCCATGCTGGTATCGGCGTCCTGCAAGGTTTGTTGGCGCTGTAAGCGGCCGAGCAGGGCTTGCAATTGGGGCAGCTCTAAACCGGCGAAGACCTCAGGGCCGGTGAAGGCATGGCTGGCCGCAAAAGGAATGATCAGGTGCATGGGCGTGGATTGTCGCAGTTGCTCAGTCTGCACTGCACAATATGGGGCTATGTCTTGGTTCAAAAAAATTCCCTACGAGCTGGTGCTCGGCTGGCGCTACACGCGTGCAGGCCGCGCCACTCGGCGCAATGGCTTCATTTCCTTCATTTCGGGGGTGTCCATGATGGGCATTGGCCTGGGTGTGGCGGCGCTCATCATCGTGCTGAGCGTGATGAACGGCTTCCAAAAAGAAGTGCGCGACCGCATGCTGGGGGTGGTCTCGCACATCGAGGTGTACGCGGTGGATGCAGCGGCTGTGGCCGATATGCCTGCATTGCTGAACCGCCTGAAAGCGCACCCCCAAGTGCTGGGCGCCGCACCTTTTGTGACCGCGCAGGCCTTGCTGGCCCGCGGCGAGGACATGAAAGGCGTGTTGGTACGCGGCATCGATCCGGCGCGTGAGCCCGAAGTCAGCGACCTGTCTCAAGACACCCAAGCGGGTGTGCTGGGGCGCTTGGTGCCCGGCGAATTCAGCCTGGTGCTGGGCCGCGATTTGGCCAACAACATGGGCTTGCAAAGTGGCGACCCGGTGACACTCGTCTCGCCGTCCGGCCAGGTCACACCTGCTGGGGTGGTGCCGCGCATGAAACAAATGGGCGTTGTGGGCACTTTTTCGTCGGGCCACTACGAATACGACTCTGCCTTGGCGTTGATGCACGTCGAGGACGCTGTTCGGATGTTCCGGCTGGAAGGCCCAAGCGGCGTTCGTCTGAAGCTGCGCGATCTGCACCAAGCGCGTGAGGTGGCGCGTGACCTTCAACTGGATTTGGGACCAAGCTTTTTTGTGCGCGACTGGACGCAGCAAAACAAGACTTGGTTTGCGGCTGTTCAGGTCGAAAAACGCATGATGTTCATCATTCTCACACTCATCGTGGCTGTGGCCGCTTTCAATTTGGTCAGTACCTTGGTGATGACGGTGACGGACAAACGGGCCGACATCGCGATCTTGCGCACGCTGGGGGCCAGTCCGCGCAGTATCATGGGCATTTTTGTCGTGCAGGGTGCCACCGTGGGCGTGATTGGCACGATGAGCGGTTTGGCGCTGGGCCTTTTGGTGGCCTTCAACATCGATGTGATCGTGCCCGCGCTGGAGACACTCTTTAATGCCAGCTTTTTACCGCGTGACATCTACCTCATCAGCCGCATGCCGAGCGAGCCCTTGGCCAGTGACATCTGGCCAGTAGCCATCATTTCTTTGGTGCTGGCATTTGTGGCCACGCTTTACCCCAGCTGGCGTGCCAGCCAAGTCAACCCAGCAGAGGCGCTGCGCTATGAATGACACCCAAAGCACGGTGGTGCTTCAGGCTCAGGGTCTGACCAAGCGCTTCACCGAAGGCCGCTTGGACGTGACCGTTTTGCAAGGCGTGGACTTGACTGTGCACTCGGGCGAGACGCTCGCCATCGTGGGCGCTTCGGGTTCGGGCAAAAGCACTTTGCTGCATTTGCTGGGCGGGCTGGATGCGCCCACACAAGGCTCGGTGCAGCTCAAGGGCCAGTTGTTGTCGGCCCTGAGCGCGACCGAGCAAGGCCAGTGGCGCAACCGCTACTTGGGCTTCGTCTACCAGTTTCACCATTTGCTGCCCGAGTTCAGCGCCTTGGACAACGTGGCCATGCCGCTGTGGATTCGCCGCCAAGACCGCGCCGAAGCTGCTGCCGTGGCCACCGGCTGGCTGCAGCGCGTGGGCCTGGGTGAGCGCTTGCACCACCGCCCATCGGAATTGTCGGGTGGCGAGCGCCAACGCGTGGCCTTGGCCCGCGCCTTGGTCAACGACCCTGCCTGTGTCTTGGCCGACGAGCCCACGGGCAACTTGGACCGCGAAACGGCTGACGGCGTGTTTGCCTTGATGCTGCAACTGGCTCGCGAGCGCGGCACCGCCTTTGTGGTGGTCACGCATGACCAGGCATTGGCCGCTCGCTGCGACAGGCAGCTGCACCTGGTCAAGGGTGTGTTGCAAGCGCCCGTCTAATTCTTCAAAGTCTCCATGTGGATCGACACGCACTGCCACCTGGATGCGGCCGAGTTTGACGCCGACCGCGATGCAGTCCGCGAAGCGGCCCAAAGTGCCGGCGTCACGCGCTGCGTCATCCCATCCGTGCACGCGGCTCATTGGCCCCAAGTGGCGCAATTGGCCCAGCGGCATGGCGACGCTTACGCCTTGGGCATCCACCCCCTGTATGTGCCTCAAGCCCAAGAAGCTGATCTGCTGGCGCTGGACCATGCTTTGTCCGAGCGCATCGGCGATCCGCGATTGGTGGCCGTGGGCGAGATCGGTCTGGACTTTTTTGTGCCCGAGCTTTGTACGCCGCACATGCGCCAACGCCAGTGGTTTTTTTACATGGGGCAACTCAGGCTCGCGCAAAAGCACGGTTTGCCCGTCATCTTGCATGTGCGGCGTTCGGCCGATTTGTTGCTCAAAGGCTTGCGCCAGTGCCCGGTGGTTTCTGGCATTGCGCACGCTTTCAATGGCAGCACTCAACAGGCGCAGGCCTTTGTGGACATGTGCTTTGCGCTGGGCTTTGGCGGCACGCTCACCTACGAGCGCTCATTGCAGCTGCGCCGCTTGGCCTGCGAGCTGCCTTTGAGCGCCTTGGTGCTTGAGACCGATGCGCCCGACATTCCGCCGCAATGGCTTTACCAAACCGCCGAGCAACGGGCGCTTGGCGCATTTCAGGGCCGCAACAGCCCGGCCGAGTTGCCCCGCATCGCGCAAGTGCTTGCCGAGTTGCGCGACCTGTCGCTGGCCGACTTGGCGGTGGCCTCCTGCACTAACGCTCGCCGTGCCTTGCCCAAGTTGGCCGGTCTGTAACATCTCGCGCCATGACCCGAAAAAAATCCTACGTCGCCAACATCGAATTGCCCGAAGTCAATTTCTCAGAAGACGGCGCAATCCGTTACCTGCACCTGGGCACCGAATGGATTCAGGGCTCGATGTTTTTGGACCGACCCTACGACATTGAACTGGAATATGTGCAGCGCATGTTCGGCTGGCTCTTGTTCATGCCACCCGTCGAGGTCAAAGGCGCACACGCCATGCAGCTGGGCTTGGGCGCGGGCACCATCACCAAGTTTTGTTACAAAAAACTCAAGATGACCTGCACGGCCGTGGAACTGAACCCGGGCGTCCTGCATGCTTGCCGAGGATGGTTTCGCTTGCCGCCCGACGACGAGTCTTTGCGTGTGGTGCTGGCCGATGCGTCGCTTGAAATTCAAAAGCAAGAGTGGCTTGGTACGGTGGATGCGCTTCAGGTGGACTTGTACGACGATGAGGCCGCTGCACCTGTTTTGGACTCGTTGGATTTTTACCGCCACTGCCGCGAATTGCTGACCCCGCAAGGGATCATGACCGTCAACTTGTTCGGCCGCTCTTCGAGCTATGCCGAGAGCTTGGCCAAAATTTCTGCAGCGTTTGGCGAAGACGCCATCTGGGCCTTTAAGCCCACCCGCGAGGGCAATGCCATCGTATTGGCACAACGCACGCCCAGCCGCCCATCCCGAGATGCCCTCGAGCAAGCGGCCTCTGCCATTGAGGAAAAATGGGGCTGGCCAGCTAGTAAATGGTTACAAGTTTTCAAACCCTTGATCCGTTGAAGTGTTTTTTGGGCTTTGAAAGGCGCCAAATATCAGGGTAAACCATAGCCCGGTCACCCCCGGGACATAGGTGTAACCCACATCACTTTGGCGAGTGGATTCCCGCAGAATTGCGCCAACTCAAATCAGAGGAGCGCTATCGTGATCATCAAGAGTCAAAAAGACTTTTTCTCCGGACTGCTGTACGCCTGCGTCGGCGGTGCGTTTGCCATCGGTGCCACCGGCTACAAAATTGGCACCAGTGCACGCATGGGCCCCGGCTTCTTCCCCCTGTTGTTGGGCGTGATTTTGGCCCTCATCGGTCTTTTCATCATGTTCAAAGCCATGGTGGTGAAAACACCCAATGGCGACAAGATCGGTTCTTGGGCCTGGAAGCCCTTGGTCTTCATCATCTCGGGCAACGTGTTGTTTGGCGTGTTGCTCGGTGGTTTGCCCAGTTTGGGTGTACCGGCCATGGGTCTGATTGTGGCCATCTTTGGCACCACCTTTGTGGTGAGCTTGGCGGGTGACACCTACAAGGTCAAGGAAGTGGCCATCTTGGCCACCATTTTGTCCATCGGTTGCTACTGCGCGTTCGTGTTGCTCTTGAAGCTGCAGTTCCCAGTTTGGCCCACCTTCATCACCGGTTGAGGAGAAATAATTCATGGACTTGTTTGACAATCTCGCGCTCGGTTTTGGGGTGGCGTTCACTTTCCAAAACCTGATTTACGCTTTCATCGGTTGCTTGTTGGGCACCTTGATCGGTGTGCTGCCTGGCGTGGGCCCCGTGGCCACCATCGCCATGCTGCTGCCTGCCACTTATGCGCTGCCCCCAATCGCGGCCTTGATCATGCTGGCCGGTATTTATTACGGCGCTCAGTACGGCGGCTCGACCACCGCCATTTTGGTGAACCTCCCGGGCGAAGCGTCCTCTGTGGTGACCATGATCGACGGCTACCAAATGGCCCGAAAAGGCCGTGCGGGTCCAGCCCTGGCCGCTGCCGGTATGGGCTCGTTCTTTGCGGGTTGCATGGGCACTTTGATCTTGGCGGCTTTTGCTGCGCCCTTGACAGAAGTGGCCTTCAAGTTCGGCCCTGCCGAGTATTTCTCTCTCATGGTCTTGGGTTTGATCGGCGCCGTTGTGTTGGCTTCGGGCTCCTTGATCAAGGCGGTCGGCATGATCGTTTTGGGCCTGCTGATGGGTCTGATCGGTACCGATGTGAACTCCGGTGTGGCTCGCTACAGCTTTGACATCCCTGAGTTGACCGACGGCGTTGGCTTCATCGTGATTGCCATGGGCGTGTTTGGCTACGGCGAAATCATTTCCAACTTGTCCAAGCCCGAGGAAGACCGTGAAGTCTTCACCGCCAAGGTCACGGGCTTGATGCCCACAGCAGAAGATTTCAAACGCATGGTGCCAGCCGTTTTGCGCGGTACTGCTTTGGGCTCGGCGCTGGGTATCTTGCCTGGTGGCGGTGCCTTGCTGGCGGCTTTTGCGGCCTACACCATCGAGAAGAAAACCCAACTCAAGCCGGGTGAAGTGCCCTTTGGTCAAGGCAACATCCGTGGTGTGGCAGCGCCTGAATCGGCCAACAACGCCGCTTCGCAAACCTCGTTCATTCCCTTGTTGACGCTGGGCATTCCGCCCAACGCGGTGATGGCTTTGATGGTGGGTGCGATGACCATTCACAACATCCAGCCTGGCCCTCAGGTCATGACCAGCAACCCCGAGTTGTTCTGGGGCCTGATCGCGTCGATGTGGCTCGGCAATGCCATGCTCATCATCTTGAACCTGCCACTTATCGGCATTTGGATCAAGTTGTTGTCGGTGCCTTACCGTTGGTTGTTCCCCGCCATTGTGTTGTTCTGTGCGATTGGCGTTTACTCGACCA